>CAKRRJ010000151.1 GCA_934394615.1 uncultured Lachnospiraceae bacterium | reverse complement strand
GATCGTATTTTCTCATCAGTCTTTTTCAATCCCGTACTTCTTCATGTGGCGCCACAGCGTTGCCTTGCTGATTCCCAGGGCCTGGGCGGTTTTTTCCCGGCTTCCGCTGAACTTATACAGCAGTTCCCGGATCTTCACCGCCTCATCCGGCCAAACCGCCGGTTCCTGTTTCGCTTTTCCTTCTGCCTCTGCTGCTGCGCTGTCTGTACCTCTTCCCGTAAGATGCTCCGGGTACAGTTCTTCCAGAAGCCTGCGCACCGCCACCTCATCAATGGAACGCTTTCCTGCCATTAAGATCAGGCGCTCGCAGAAGCTCTCGATCTGGAACAGGTTGCCCTTCCACGGGTAATCCAGCATCACTTCCATAGCTCCCTTCGTCAGCACATGGTAGCGGGAATAATGCTCACAGCATTCGTGGATGGTGTCCTCAATCTTCTCCAGAAGATCTTCCCGCCGTTCTCTTAAAGGCGGCACAAACAGTTCCAGGCCGGACAGAAGATAATAAAGATCCGGGCTGATCTTTTTCTCTGCCATCAGCTCGGAAAGGGGACATCCTATGGTCACCATGACCCGCACATCCACCTTCCGCAGGCTCGCAATGTCCGCACCATGGCAGACCCGGAAACGGATCAGCTGGTACAGACGATACTGGTTGGCCGCCGTCAGTTCCTCTACATCCCGAAGGAGCAGCGTTCCCCCCTGTACCTGCAGCACCGCGCCGCGGTTTCCGAAGATCATGTTTTTCTGCTCCTCCCCGGACAGGCCCTCACACGGGACATCCAGAAACGGCCCCTGGGCACGGATGCTGCTGTTGTGGATACTCTCCGCCAGCATCCGCTTCTCAGTTCCCGGTTCTCCGATCAGCACCACCGGATGCTCCGACAGCGCATACAGATTCGCCTTTCGGATACACTCCTGCATAGCCGTGGATTTCTGCAGAATATCTTCAAACTGTACTAACGGCGGCAGCACCCGGTTATTCTCCCGTTTCTGAACCATGCGGGATTTCTCCGGCGCCACCGTTTTTTTCTTCATCTTATGGCAGGTGACAATGGCTCCGTCCACCCTGGACTCATAAAGCACCGGTGCCAGCACCGCAAAGATCGGTGTTCCGCCCCACTCAAAAAACAGGGAATAATCCTCGCCTTTTTCAAAGACCCGCTTCCAGGCCTCCTCCCCGATCATCGGTGCCGCCTTGCGGATATTTTGTCCCTTCAGCGCATCTTCCGTCCTGCCGATCATGTCTTCCATCAGCGGGTTGACTGCCGTGATCACGCCATTTCCATCCAGACGAATAACACCGCTATAGGAATAATCCAGCAGAGTTTCCAGCTGGGCTGCAGTCTTTTTCTCCACGTTCATGGCGTATTCCATGTTTTCTGCCGTGGCAAATGCCTGCCGCATGGAATCCTCTGTCATGGAAAGGAACAGGGACGGAACTCCCGCCTCAGTCGCAATGGAAACCGCCGTGTCACCACCAATCACCACATCCGCTCCGTCGGAAATAGCCTTGCGCACCGCCACCGGAAGCTCTGCTCCCTGATCCGCGTAATAGGTTTTCAGTTCAATGTTGTAGAGTTCATCAAAATACGACATATCGCAGAACATATTGCGGAAGCCGACCACAGCAACCACCGGCTTTTCCTTTCCGGCGATCTGCTTGGCGCGCATGACTAAAAGAGCCATCTCCTGGGCCGTCAGAACAATCTCAACTACCGGCGTGTCTGTGTACTGCTTGATGATGGATGCTTGCAGACCGCGGGCAATGATGATGGTGGCCCCGTCCGCAATGGAGCGGCGCGCCTCCATAACCGTGTCCCCGGTATGGATCACCCGCATTTCCTGGATCTCAAATTTTTTCTCCTGCAAAATGTTATGGGCCTGGTGGATCATCTCC
>CAKRRJ010000150.1 GCA_934394615.1 uncultured Lachnospiraceae bacterium | reverse complement strand
CCCGGTAATTACCTTCATAACTAGTTTCCCCCAAGAAATATTTTCTGCGGCTGATAGCGCCGCTTTTCTTCGCTGTAACGGTAAATTCCGATAAAATGGCGCTCGCTGTCGTAAACGCGGACACCCTCGAAACGGTCTGCTACAGACGCAGCCAGATCACATTCGGTTTCTGACCTGCCAGCCGCCGCTGCAGACGAATGGCCACCTTCCACGGCCTCCTCCGCCTCTGCCAGCTCCGCCGGAAACGGATTCCCGTTATGTACCAGCTTATCTCCGTCCCCCGGCTTTGTGATAAGCGCCGGAAGTCCCAGGAACACGCCTTCCACCGGAACCACGCGCTCTTCCACCCTGCCCTCATCCCGGAGCTTTTCAATCTGGGATAAGGTCAGGCTGTCTTCCAGCTTAAAGCGATCCACGCGAGTCCGCAGCAGGGATTCCATGCATCCGCCGCAGCCTAACTTCCGCCCGATGTCATAACATAAGGTGCGGATGTAAGTGCCCTTGGAACAGGTCACGGAAAATGTAGCCCGGGGCAGGTCGATGCTCTCGATCTGGATGTCCAGGATCTGCACCGGTCTTGCCTGGCGCTCCACCTCTTTGCCCTGGCGGGCCAGCTCGTAGAGCTTCTTACCGTTCACCTTCAGGGCAGAGTACATCGGCGGAATCTGCATATAGTCGCCGAGAAAGCTTAAGATGGCTTCCCGCACTTCTTCTTCCGTCACATGGACCGGATACTCCGCCTGCACCACGCCCGTGGTATCCTGGGTGTCGGTTTCCTGGCCCAAAAGCATTACAGCGCGGTAGGTTTTGGTCTTGTCGGTCAGCATGTCACAGAGACGGGTTCCCTTGCCCAGACAGACCGGAAGCACGCCCTCCGCTGCCGGATCCAGGGTTCCGGTATGGCCGATCTTTTTCATGCGCAGGATGCCGCGCAGCTTCGCTACCACATCGTGGGAGGTAAAGCCTTTTTCTTTGTATACATTGATGATTCCGTCCACTAGGCTTCGTGCTCCTTTATCTGCTTTTCGATGAGCGCGGAAAGGTTGTTGATGACATCGTGCACGCTTCCGCTCATGGTACAGCCGGCCGCGCGGATATGTCCGCCGCCGCCAAAGTAGGACGCAACCTGGCTCACATTCACAAAATTGTTGGAGCGCATGCTCACCTTGTATACATGATTCTCAGTCTCGTGAAGGAAGATAGCTACCTCCACGCCGTCGGTGATCCGGAGCTGGTCCACAATGCCGTCCAGGTCGGAATTATCCACGCCGTAGAAATCCATATCCTGCTTGCGTACCACGCTGAAAATGCACTTTCCGTCCAGGAACAATACACTCTCCAGCACGGCGCGTCCCATGATCTGGTTCTGTACATAGGTCTTTTTATAAAAGCTCTCGTCAATGATGCGGGAGAAATTGATGCCCTTTGCCATCATCGCACCGGCTACCTGCATGGTCCGCTCGGTGGTGTTGCTGTTCTTGAACACATTGGTATCGTGAAGAATTCCGGTGTAAATGCACTCAGCCACGTCTTTGCTGATCTTTGCCTCATCCAGGAACTCATAAAGCAGCTCGCAGGTTGCGCTGGCATCCGCTTTCACGAAATTCGCCCCGGCATAGCCCTGGTTTGTGATGTGATGATCGATGCAGATGCTGGCCTTTGCGGTATCCAGATACACCACGTTCTTTCCAAGGCGCTCCCGGTCTCCACTGTCCAGGCAGATGCACAGATCATACTGCTTTCCGGTTTCCGGATCTGAGCAGATGCGCTCAAACTGCTTTAAGTAGGAAAATTTTGCCGGAGGAGTCTCCAGATAAACATCTACGGTCTTCTCCGGGTACTGCTCCGTGATATAGTTGCACACAGCCAGACAGGAGCCCACACAGTCCCCATCCGGCCTCACATGGCCGACAATGGCGATGGTGCCTGCGGCCTCTGCCAGTTCCATCAGTTTGCGTTCCTGCATCCTCCGTCACTCCCTTCTCAGTCTTTTAAGTCTTT
>CAKRRJ010000149.1 GCA_934394615.1 uncultured Lachnospiraceae bacterium | reverse complement strand
GCTCCCTTGTTCATGCGAAGCTCAATCAGCCCTTCAGCTTCCAGGGCCTGGAATGCCTCGCGGACCGGGGTACGGCTGACGCCAAGCTTTGCGGCAATGTCAGTGAGACTTAATTCATCACCACTTTTATATTCTCCTGAAAATAATGCTTTTTTTAAAATTGCTGTGATTCGGACACGTGCCGGCAGCAGTTCCATACTTTCCATATGCCTTATAATCCTTTCCATGCGGAAATTCTCCGCGAATTCCTCTTTTCTTATACTTTGATGATACCATTTCACAAAAACAGTGTCAAACAGATTGTATACGATATTCAGTTGTTTTTCATAAAAAATGAGATTCGAAAATGTGAATAACTGCCAAAGATCCGATAATTGACAAAAAAGGCTTGAAAACTGTCCTGGAAAGTGATAGTCTTTGAATCACAAAACGTATATCGTATACGATATTCAAAATACGAAATACGAAAATAGACAATCAGGAGGAGTTAAGATGCACGCAATTGAGAAGATTCTTGCAAAAAACAGCGGGCGCAAACAGGTAAGCACAGGGGAAATCGTTACAGCTAAGGTTGATTTTGCGGAGATCAACGATCTGTATCTGCAGACAGTTTATTCCTTTTATGAAATGGGCGGTGAGAAGGTATGGGACAGCGAGCGGGCAGCGTTCGTATTCGACCACTACGCACCGGCACCGGACATCAAGAGTGCCGCAAACCATGGCGAAATGAGAGAGTTCGCAAAGAAGAATAATTTACGCTTCCATTTTGATACCAACTGTGGTGTCTGCCATCAGGTAATGCCGGAGGCCGGTGTTATTTACCCAGGCATGATCGTAGTTGCAACGGACAGTCATACCACTACCCACGGAGCATTTGGTGCTATGGGAACTGGCTGCGGCGCAACCGATATGGCAACCATCTTAATGACGGGTGAGCTGTGGTTCCGCGTTCCGGAGATCATTGAGGTACGTCTGGAAGGTGAGACAAAACCGGGCGTATATCCGAAGGATGTTATCTTAAGCGTTCTCGGAAAGATTAAGGCGGACGGAGCGGTATACAAAGCAATCGACTTTACCGGAAGCTATGTAGAGAACCTTGGTGTTTCCGGACGTATGGTTGTCTGCAACATGGCTGTAGAGATGGGCGCAAAGACCGCTTACATGCAGCCGAACCAGGCAGTTCTGGATTATGTTTCCAAACGTGCGGTAAGACCGTTTGAAGTGCAGTACACCGATCCGGATTTTAAATATGAAGAGAGCTATGTATTTGATGTATCTGAACTGGAACCGCAGCTGGCCTGCCCGCACAGCGTAGATAACGTGGCACCGCTCAGCGAGGTCATCAAAGACAGGACCATCACTTTAAACCAGGGTTACATCGGAAGCTGCACCGGCGGACGGGAAGAGGATATCGCCCAGGCAGCAAAGATTCTGGAAGGAAAGCACATTCCGAAGTACGCGAGACTGGTTGTTGTTCCGGCATCAGCGGAAGTTATGCAGTCCTGCATGGAGAAGGGGTATATCCAGAGCCTGATGGCAGCTGGCGCAACCATTACCACTCCGGGCTGTGGCGCATGTCTGGGCGCGCATGAGGGCATCCTGGCTCCGGGCGAGACCTGTATCACCACCACCAACCGTAACTTCCCGGGACGCATGGGCTCCACAGAGGCAGACATCTACCTGGCAAGCCCGGCAACCGTTGCAGCAAGTATCTTAAATGGCTGCATCACCGATCCGAGAAAATATTTATAAGGGGGACTATCCGTCATGAAAACAGAGATCACAGGAAACATCATTGTAGTTGGCAACAACATTGACACCGACCAGATCTACCCGGGCCGCTTTCTGGCTATCACCGATCCGAAGGAGATCGGAAGCCACTGCCTGTGCGGCGTAGATGAGGCCATTGCCGCAAACTTCCCGCAGGGAGGCATTGTGGTAGCAGGAACCAACTTTGGCTGCGGTTCCAGCCGTGAGCATGCGCCGATCGCGCTGTTAAACATGGGTGCAAGCGCAGTCATCGCAGATTCCTTCGCACGGATTTTCTTCCGCAACTCCATCAACTTAGGCCTTCCGCTGATTGTCTGCAAGGGCATCAGCAAAGAGGTAAAAGATGGTCAGGAGCTGACGCTGGACATTGAAAAAGGAACGGTAACCGTAAAGGAGACCGGAAAGGTATACACCTGCGACCGTCTTGGCGACCAGGCTATGAAGATTCTGGAAGCAGGCGGCATCAAACCGATGATGCGGGCACGTATGGAGAAAGAGAAAGCCGCACG
>CAKRRJ010000148.1 GCA_934394615.1 uncultured Lachnospiraceae bacterium | reverse complement strand
GGCGAGGTAGAGCTGCATCGTCCGTTCATCGATGATGTCACCATCACCTGCCCGCAGTGCGGCAAGCAGATGCATCGTGTACCGGAGGTTATCGACTGCTGGTTCGATTCCGGTTCCATGCCGTTCGCACAGCATCATTATCCGTTTGAGAATAAAGACCTGTTTGAGAAGCAGTTCCCGGCAGATTTTATCTCCGAGGCTGTAGACCAGACCCGTGGATGGTTCTACTCCCTGCTGGCCATCTCCACCCTGATCTTCAACAAGGCTCCGTACAAGAACGTTATCGTTCTGGGCCATGTACAGGATGAGAACGGCCAGAAGATGAGTAAATCCAAGGGCAATGCAGTCGATCCGTTCGACGCTCTGGAAACCTACGGCGCAGACGCTATCCGCTGGTACTTCTACATCAACAGCGCACCGTGGCTGCCGAACCGTTTCCATGGCAAAGCTGTACAGGAAGGCCAGAGAAAGTTCATGGGTACCCTGTGGAACACTTACGCGTTCTTTGTTCTGTACGCAAACATCGATAACTTTGACGCAACCAGATATACTCTGGATTACGACAAACTCCCGGTTATGGATAAGTGGCTGCTTTCCAAGTTAAACTCCATGGTCAAGGATGTAGACGACAACCTGGCAAACTACCGAATCCCGGAGGCTGCAAGAGCCCTTCAGGATTTCGTAGATGACATGAGTAACTGGTATGTAAGAAGAAGCCGTGAGCGTTTCTGGGCAAAGGGCATGGAGCAGGATAAGATCAATGCGTATATGACCCTGTACACTGCACTGGTAACGGTAGCCAAGGCAGCCGCTCCGATGATCCCGTTCATGACTGAGGATATCTACCAGAACCTGGTTAGAAGCATCGACAAGACCGCTCCGGAGAGCATCCATCTGTGTGATTTCCCGGCAGTAGATGAAACGATGATCGACAAGCAGCTGGAGTCCGATATGGATGAGGTCTTAAAGATTGTTGTATTCGGCCGAGCAGCAAGAAATACCGCAAACATCAAGAACCGTCAGCCGATTGGCAAGATGTATGTTAAGGCAGAGAACAAGCTGTCCGACTTCTATGTAGAGATCATTGAGGATGAGTTAAATGTCAAGAGCGTAGAATTCGTAGACGATGTCAGAAACTTCACCTCCTACAGCTTCAAGCCGCAGCTTAAGACCGTAGGACCGAAGTACGGCAAGCAGCTTGGCAACATCCGCAAGGCTCTGTCCGAGATCGACGGCAATGCCGCTATGGACACCTTAAAGGCAGAGGGCGCGCTGAAGTTTGACTTCGGCGGCGAGCTGGTAGTCCTGACCGAAGATGACCTGTTGATCGAGATGGCTCAGACCGAGGGCTATGTATCTGAGGGTGATAACTATGTAACCGTAGCCCTGGATACCCACCTGACTCCGGAACTTCTGGAAGAAGGTTTTGTTCGTGAGCTGGTAAGTAAGATCCAGACCATGCGAAAAGAAGCAGGATTTGAGGTTACCGATCATATTAATGTATATCAGGATGACAATGACAAGATCGCTGATATCTTTAAGAAATACGCAGACACCATGAAAGGCGAAGTACTTGCCGATCACATTTTCCTTGGACAGATGAGTGGATACGCAAAAGAGTGGAATATTAACGGTGAGACTGGAATGTTGGGTGTTGAGAAAGCAACAGACGGCAGCTGCCAGAAATAAGCGTGTAAAAATACATCCGGGGCCCCGCAATACGGGGCCTTTTCCGGGAAACCGTAACTGAGGAGAGGAGATCCAGTATGAAAGGCATGGCAAACAAAGGGTTTGACAAAGAAACATTTAAAAAGAGCGTGGTCGATAATGTAAAGAATCTGTACCGCCGCACCATCGATGAGGCAACCCCGAATCAGGTATTCCAGGCAGTAGCCTATGCGGTAAAAGATGTCATTATCGACGAGTGGATCGCGACCCACAAGGAATATGAAAAGAAGGATGTAAAGACCGTTTACTATCTTTCCATGGAGTTCTTAATGGGACGCGCGCTGGGCAACAATATCATCAGCATTATGGCAAGACAGGAAGTCAGAGAAGCTCTCGATGAGCTGGGCTTCGACTTAAATGTGATTGAGGACCAGGAGCCGGATGCGGCCCTTGGAAACGGCGGTCTGGGACGTCTGGCAGCATGCTTCCTGGATTCCCTTGCAACCCTCGGATACCCGGCATATGGCTGCGGCATCCGTTACCACTATGGTATGTTCAAACAGAAAATTGAAAACGGTTATCAGGTCGAGGTGCCGGATAACTGGTTAAAGGACGGCAACCCATTTGAGGTACGCCGCTCTGAGTACGCAACCGAGGTCAAATTCGGAGGTTACGTGCGCACCGTCTGGGAGAACGGAAGAGAACATTTCGTTCAGGAGGGTTATCAGTCTGTTATGGCCGTTCCGTACGATCTGCCGGTTGTGGGCTACGG
>CAKRRJ010000147.1 GCA_934394615.1 uncultured Lachnospiraceae bacterium | reverse complement strand
ATAAAAAAAGGTTAACGCTTTCTTTTGTTTTTCGGCACAATCCCCCAATTCCATGGTATAATTTGAGGCAATGAACCCGGCTTTTTCGTAAATTTTTCCCAATAAGCCGGTAAAATCCACGAAAACAAGGAGAGGGCGCTTTATGAAAATTGTCCAACTAGAATACTTCTGTACGGTCAGCCAGTACCACAGTATTACCCAGGCTGCCCAGAAACTCTATGTCACACAGCCCGCAATTTCCAACGCCATCAAGGAACTGGAGAAGGAATTTTCCGTAAGTCTTTTCGTCCGGTCAAAAAATCATCTGACTCTGACCACCGAAGGCGAGCTGTTCTACCAGAAAGCCAGAGAGCTTCTGGCCTCCATCAAGCAGACCACCCAGCAGTTTTACGACCTGGGCAAGCAGATTCCGCCTATCCGCATCGGCATCCCGCCGCTGTTAAGCACGATCTTCTTCCCGGATCTCGTCCTGGAATTTAACAAGCTGTACCCGGAGGTCCCAGTGGAGCTTTTTGAATACGGATCCATCCGTGCCGCTTCCCTGGTACAGGAGGAGACGCTGGATCTGGCTTTGGTCAATATGCATTTTTACGACATTGACAAGATGAACTCGTTCCGCATCCAGACAGAGCACCTGGTGTTCTGTGTTTCCATGGAGCATCATCTGGCGAAGAAAAAAGAAATTTCCATAGAAATGTTAAAAGATGAGCCCATCATTATGTACAATACGGACTCCGTGCAGAATACAACCCTGAATTCCCGCTTTGAGAATGCCGGCATCACCCCAAATATCATCATGCACGCCAGCCAGCTCTACACCATTGAGCGGTTTCTGCAGAATGGAAACTGCGGCGCTGTGCTCTACTCCTCTCTTGTGAAGAACATGAACGGAGTCAAAGGCATTCCAATCACGCCGGTGATCCAGCAGGAAGTGGGAATCGTGTGGAAAAAAGGAAAATATATGAACGGAAGTGTGGAAAAATGGATTGATTTTATTCGGAATAAGTGATAGAACATGAAGCTGAAAGAAGGGATGCTCATGAAATGCAAGCACGGACATCAAATGTCTGACTCACTGATCATCATGATTCTGCTGAATCTGTCCGGCGGAACCCAGGATGCCTGTTCTTATTTTTTACGCGACCATGTTTTTGCAAACGCGCAGACCGGAAATATTGTTCTGATGGGCTGCTATCTGATCTCAGAGGACTTTCGTGATTCCATCCGGTATTTTCTCCCGGTATTTTGTTTTGCGCTCGGTGTTCTGACTGCCTGCTTTATCCGCAGCAAATGCCGCCATACCGGAAAGATCCACTGGCGCCATCTGGTTCTGGTCATAGAAATCCTGCTGCTCTTTGTGGTTGGCTTTCTGCCGCAACAGGTAAACTGGCTGGCAAACGCGCTTACCTCCTTTGCCTGTGCCATGCAGGTGCAGTCCTTCCGCACTGTCAGCGGCAGCGCCTATGCCAGCACCATGTGTATCGGCAACCTGCGAAGCGGCATGGATCATTTTTACCGGTTTATAACTGGAAAAAAGAAAGAAGAGCTAAAAACCGCGGCCATCTATCTGACTGCCATTGCTTCCTTTACCATTGGCGCAGCCTGCGGCGGCCATCTGACCACGTATTTTTCCTACCGCACCATATGGATTTCCTGTGTAATCCTGATCTGCTGTTTCCTTCTGATGCTGATTGAGGAGGAAGAAGATCTGGAAACACTGGAAAAGCAAGAGCGGAGGGAGCTTCAGGAAGAAAAGCTGCTGGTAAAAGAAGAACAGAAAAAGCTTCAGGAAGAAAAAAACCTGAATCATACACGCTGAAATTTCCATAATAAGAGGGACCGCTGTACCCACACAACGGCCCTTCTTTTTTGTTATCTCTTATTTATATCTCTTATTTAACCAAAATATCTCTTTAACAGGCCCTCAAATGCACGGCCATGTCTTGCCTCGTCTTTTGCCATCTCATGAACGGTGTCATGAATCGCGTCAAGGTTTGCGGCTTTCGCGCGCTTAGCCAGGTCAAACTTACCTTCTGTTGCGCCGTGCTCTGCAGCAACTCTCATCTCCAGGTTCTTCTTGGTGGAGTCAGTTACGACCTCACCTAACAGCTCTGCGAACTTTGCAGCGTGCTCTGCTTCCTCAAATGCTGCCTTCTCCCAGTAAAGACCGATCTCCGGGTAGCCCTCTCTGTGAGCAACTCTTGCCATTGCCAGGTACATACCTACCTCAGAGCACTCACCCTCGAAGTTTGCGCGAAGGTCTGCTAAAATATCCTCGCTCACGCCCTGCGCAACACCTACAACATGCTCAGCAGCCCAGGTCATCTCCCCTTCCTGCTCTTTAAACTTGGAAGCCGGTGCCTTACAAACCGGGCAGAACTCCGGAGCAGCCTCACCCTCATAAACATAACCGCATACAGTACAAACCCATTTCTTCATAACTCAGATCTCCTTTT
>CAKRRJ010000146.1 GCA_934394615.1 uncultured Lachnospiraceae bacterium | reverse complement strand
TCGTATAAGTGATGAACACCGTATGCGTTGTCCCAGTAGATACGGAAATCCGGAGCTGCCGGTTTCAGTCTTGCAAAGCGGCGGACGGTCTCATCGGAGTAGCTGGTTCCGGTCGGATTGGAGTACTTCGGCACGCACCAGATACCTTTGATGCTGTCATCCTCTGCTACCATTTTCTCTACCATATCCATATCCGGACCTTCCGGAGTCATCGGCACGTTGATCATCTCGATGCCAAAATACTGGGTGATGGCAAAATGGCGGTCGTAACCCGGTACCGGGCAAAGGAATTTTACCTTATCTAACTTGCACCACGGAGTGCATCCCATAACGCCGTGAGTCATGGAACGGGATACAGTGTCAAACATAACATTTAAGCTGGAGTTGCCGTAAATGATAATGTAATCCGGCGCTACCTCCATCATGTCTCCGATCAGCTCTTTGGCTTCCTTGATTCCGGTCAGGACACCGTAGTTACGGCAGTCGGTTCCGTCTTCACAGGTTAAGTCATCGCTGCTGCTTAACACATCCATCATTCCCATGGAAAGATCGAGCTGCTCCACGCTTGGCTTACCTCTGGACATATCCAGTCTTAAATCTTTTCCCTGAAACTCTTTGTACTGAGCAGAAAGCTGTTTTCTGAGCTCCTGCAGTTCCTCTGTGCTCATCTCTGCATATGGCTGCATCTTCTTTTTCCTCCTCATCAGCTGTGTACTCCCTTTCATTTCTCCCGGCGCTGCGACCCGGAGTTTTCCTTGTGAGGCCGGTTGCCCCGCCGCACATTTCATCTAGGTTTGCATTCCATTCTACACGAAAGACTTCGTTATTACAATCACATTTTTCACAAATTTAACAGAATATATCGTCTTTTTCTATCTCTGGTTTTCGTGCGTGGACATCTGAGTAAAAACTGTTCTTTGCAGTAAGACAGCCAGCCCTGCACCGCATGGAATCCCGTTTGTGACCCCGGTTAGCACTGGACTGGCTGTTTTTTTCTGTGCAGACCGCAATGGCTTCCTGCATGCGTCTGCTGTTTCTTAGATTCTGCTTCGGTAAAGACCGACGAGTTATCTGGACATGAGCTCTCTTACCAGCTGGTTTACCACAGCCGGGTCTGCCTTGCCCTTCATGGCACGCATGGTCTGACCCACGATAAAGCCCATGGCCTTCTCTTTTCCGGCTTTGAAATCCGCAACAGACTGCGGGTTCTTTTCCAGCAATTCCTCGATGGTCTTTGTCAGCGCGCCTGTATCACTTACAACTTTTAAGCCGTGCTCCTCGACGTAACGCTCCGGATCTACATCTTCCTTAAATACAGCCTCAAATACATCCTTTGCAACCGTACGGTTGATGACATTCTTCTCTACCAGGCCAATCAGCTTTGCCAGGTTCTCCGGGGAGAACTTCATGTCTTCCGGTTCCTGTTCCTGCTCTTTTAAGAGACGCATTGCCTCAGTCATAAGCCAGTTGGAAACCTCTTTCGGCTTACCGCAGAGTGCTACCGTCTGCTCAAATACATCGGCCAGATGCTTAGAGCCTGTCAGGATTTCCGCATCATACTGCGGCAGTCCATACTCACTCTCGTAACGTGCCAGTTTCTCGGTGCGAAGCTCCGGCTGCGCTGCCTTCACACGCTCGATCCACTCGTCCGGGATCCATACCGGAACCAGGTCCGGGTCCGGGAAGTAACGGTAATCCTGCGCGTCTTCCTTGGAACGCATTGCATGGGAGGATTCCTTGTTGTCATCCCAGCGGCGGGTTTCCTGGATGACCTTCTTGCCGTCCTCGATCAGCTCGATCTGACGGGTGCGCTCGCCCTCAATGGCGCGGGCAATGGCCTTGAAGGAGTTTAAGTTCTTCATCTCGGTTCTGGTGCCGAATTCCGGTGCGCCCACCTCGCGGACGGACAAATTGACATCGGCACGCATGGAACCTTCCTGGAGCTTGCAGTCAGAAGCACCCAGGTACTGGATGATCAGACGGAGCTTTTCCAGATAGGCAATGACCTCATCGGCGCTGCGCATATCTGGCTCGGATACAATCTCGATTAACGGCACGCCGCTTCGGTTGTAGTCTACCAGGGAGCAGTCTTCCCACTCATCGTGAACCAGCTTTCCGGCATCCTCCTCCATATGAATCTCATGGATACCGATTTTCTTTTTGCCTGCAGGGGTGTCAATCTCCACCCATCCGTCATGACAGATCGGCAGGTATAACTGGGAGATCTGGTAGTTCTGAGGATTATCCGGGTAGAAATAGTTCTTCCGGTCAAATTTGCAGTACTGATTGATGCCGCAGTTGGTGGCAAGTCCCACAGCCAGGGCATATTCTACCACCTGTTTGTTCAGGACCGGGAGAGAACCCGGCATGCCGGTGCAGACCGGGCAGGTGTGGGTGTTTGGCGCTCCGCCAAATTCGGTGGAACAGCCGCAGAAGATTTTGGTTTTGGTGGCCAGTTCTACGTGAACCTCCAGACCAATGACGGTCTCATA
>CAKRRJ010000145.1 GCA_934394615.1 uncultured Lachnospiraceae bacterium | reverse complement strand
CTTGAGATCTTACAGGTACAGGAAGAGTTCTCCAGAGGCCCGGGCGGAATGAGAATGCATCTGCACTACGCAATGGATCTGAACTGGAGAATCCTCGATGATTACGGCAGCCCGGAGCTGAAAGCAGAGTACATGTCCAAGTTCCAGAACAAGGAAGTGTTCACCTGCTTCGCACTGACTGAGGCTACCGGCGGTACCGGCGCTGACTTACATACTACCGCAGTAAAAGATGGCGACAGCTATGTATTAAACGGTGAAAAGACTCTGATCTCCCACACCGACTGCTGCGAGTTCGCATATGTGATCGCAGTAACCAACCCGGATTCCGACAAAGATGACAGACTGTCCGCATTCTTCGTACCGATGGATGCACCGGGATTCGAAGTTATCAACATGCCGCACATGATGGGCTGCCGCGGTGCAGGACATGGCGATCTGAAATTCACCAACTGCCGCATCGACAAGAAATATCTGTTAGGCCGTGAGGGACAGGGACTTGAGATCGCAATGCACTCCTTATCCGTATCCCGCGCTCATATCGCAGCAAGTAACCTGGGTATGGCACAGAGAATGTTAGAGCTGTCCTTAGCATACGCTCATGACCGTGTAACCTTCGGCAAACCGATCGGAACCCGTCAGGCTATCCGCGTAAAGATCGCAGATATGTCCATGATGGTACACGCACTGCGCTGCATGGTTTACGATTTCGCAAAGGCTTACATGGAGAACCCGACTGGCGAGTACATCGAGGAGAAAGCTGCTATGTGTAAGCTGTTCAGTATCGATACTACCAGAAAAGTCAGCGATGAGATGCTGGAGATCTTCGGCGGCGTAGGCTACTTCGAGGATTGCAAGTACGGCCCGGTTGAGAGACTCTACCGCGACTGCCGCGCAATGTGGCTTGAGGAGGGCGCTCCGACCGTTCAGAGAATCACCATTTCCAGAAACACCATCAAACACGGCGCTCATATGGAGTACGTGCTGTAATTTCGGAAAACAAAACGTTTCCAAAACCGCGTGAAAACGCGGAATCACTCATACGATAACCAGAAAGAATATAGAATTGCCTAAAACAGGGTCATCAGGTTCTTACTTGGACCTGGGGCCCTGTTCCCCTTTATACCGGTCCGGAGGAGAACCTGACCGGACCGAAATGGAGGAATATAATATGAAACCTTTGGAAGGAATTAAGGTTGTAGACCTGACAACTTATCTGGCAGCACCGACTACGGTGCGTGTACTGGGGGAGTGGGGCGCTGACTGCGTGAAGATTGAATCCGCAAAAGGCGATCCGGCGAGAACCCAGGGGGCAGTGTTTAACATGCCTTATAACGATGAAGAAAATCTGGCTTTTGATGTAGCCAATTTAAATAAGAAATTTATTACTCTGAACTTAAAAGACCCGAAGGGTCTTGAGATTGCCTACCGCCTGTTAGCGGAGGCAGATGTCTTTGTTACCAATACCAGAACCAAATCTTTAAAGAAACTGGGTCTGGATTATGACACCTTAAAAGAAAAATTCCCGCGTCTGGTTTTCGCACAGGTATTAGGTTACGGCGAGAACGGACCGGAAAAAGATACTGCAGGATTTGATGTAACCTGTTACATGGCAAGAGGCGGCGTATTCGGAACCACGGTAAACCGCGGTGACGCGCCGATGATCCCGACCAACGGCTTTGGTGATTTCCAGGTTTCCCTGGCTCTGGCTTCCGGTATCTGCGCTGCTTTATATGGAAGAGAAAAATCCGGTAAGGGCGACAAAGTAACCGTCAGCCTGCATCACGCAGCTGTCTATGCCCTCAGCACCGGCCTGATCTCCGCACAGTACGGCAACCAGTATCCGAAGAACCGTACGGAGATCGTAAACCCGTTCAATGATGTATTCCGTACCAGCGATGGCAAATGGGTATGCATCTGCTGTCCGGAGTATGACCGTGACTACGAGAAGATGTTCACCGTTCTGGACGCTCCGGAGATGTTAACGGAGGAAGCGAAAGAGAAGTACCGCCGCTGCGAGAGCATCAACGCAAACGGACTGAACCAGGAAGTTGTCGCAGCGTTAGACCGCGCGATCGCGAAGTTTACCAGAGAGGAACTGATGGAGCGCCTGAAAGCGAACGACATGCCGTGTGAGGCCTGCATGGAGCCGGAGGATATTTACAAGGATGAGCAGGCAGCAGCCAACCACATCCTGGCAAAGATCCCGTATCCGTCTGGCGAGCGCTTTATGCCGACCAACCCGATCCGCTTCGGCAGCATGGGCGAGCCGGAATATGTGATCGGCGGATCCCAGGGCGCGCACACCGTAGAGCTGATGAAGCATGTGGGCTACAGCAACGAGGAGATCGAGGAAGCCATTGCTTCCGGAGCCGCAACCGGCGAGACAAAACTGAAAAAATTATAGGTTTAAAAATAAGAAAGGGGAAGGTGACACAGATATGAGCTTAATGTACACCGAGGAACAGAAAGCGCTGATTGCTCTTGTAAAAGAGATGGC
>CAKRRJ010000144.1 GCA_934394615.1 uncultured Lachnospiraceae bacterium | reverse complement strand
AGTCCTGTATTCTCCGGCAGTCCGAACAGCAGGTTCATGTTCTGCATGGCCTGTCCGGCTGCTCCTTTTACCATATTATCGATGGCGCCCATCATAACCACACGTTTGGTGCGCGGGTCCAGCTTGAAGGACACATCCGCGAAGTTGCTGCCCTCTACCCAGCGGGTCTCCGGCGGAAGTCCCGGCTCCAGAACGCGTACGAAGTATTCATTCTGATAATACTTGTCGTAGATGGTCTTTACTTCCTCGGTGGTCACATCTTTTACCAGGGATGCGTAAGCGGTTACCAGAATGCCGCGGTTCATCGGAACCAGGTGCGGGGTAAAGCTGATGGTAACCGGCTTGCCTGCCGCGTAGGATAACTGCTCCTCAATCTCCGGGGTGTGGCGGTGTCCGGCAACGCCGTACGCCTTCATGCTCTCGTTGACCTCACAGAACAGGCTGGAAACCTTCGCGCTTCTGCCTGCGCCGGAAGTACCGGATTTGGCATCAATGATGATGGTATTCGGATCGATGATGCCTTCCTTTACCAGCGGATAGGTGCTTAAGAAGGAACAGGTCGGATAGCAGCCCGGGTTCGCAATCAGCCTTGCGCCCTTGATCTTCTCGCGGTTAATCTCCGGAAGTCCGTAAACGGCCTCGCCGATAAACTGCGGGGTTGCGTGTTTGATCTTGTACCATTTCTCATAAACGTCTACATCTTTAATACGGAAGTCTGCGCTTAAATCGATGATCTTTGTCTTGGATAAGATATCTTCGGTCACCTGGGATGCGCAGAAGCCCTGCGGCGTTGCGGTGAAGATCACATCCGCGATTTCTGCCAGCTTTGCCATGTCATCATCCTTGCACGGCTCGTTTACAGCATGTGCTGTGTTTCTATATATAGAAGCGAAATCTTCGCCCACATAACTTCTGGAACCGTACCATACGATTTCCACATCCTCTCTCTGAAGTAACAAACGTGCCAGCTCCGCTCCAGCGTAGCCGGTCGCACCGATAATTCCAGCCTTGATCATAGCCGTTCCTCCTGCGGTTTATAAATATTCACTTCTGCGGCTTCCTAATAAAAGAAGGTGCCGCAGAGCCGTTTACTGAGTTTCATTATAAGTACTTTTCCATCACAAGAAAAGACTTTTTCCAAATATTCTCAGGGATCCATGTACAAAATGATGCGCACGGTTCCCCCGCGAGATTTCATAATTATACACCACATATGCATATTATGCAATGTTTTTTTGAAAAATATGTAATTAACTCTTGCATAATCCGAGAAACTGTTGTATATTTATGAGGTCTTACATGACAACGCAAATTTGAAAAACCATTTTTATAGACTACTCAAGGAGGATTTTGAGATGAAAGAGAAAGTTGTTCTTGCATATTCCGGCGGTCTGGATACCACCACAATTATCCCGTGGTTAAAGGAGCATTTCGATTACGATGTTGTCTGCTGCTGCATCGACTGCGGTCAGGGAAATGAGCTGGATGGCTTAGAGGAGAGAGCAAAGCTCTCCGGCGCTTCCAAATTATACATTGAAGATCTGGTAGATGATTTCGCTGAGAACTATATCGTTCCGTGCGTACAGGCAAACGCTACCTATGAGAACAAGTACCTGTTAGGTACCTCCATGGCTCGTCCGGCCATCGCAAAACGCCTCGTTGAGATCGCAAGAAAAGAAGGCGCAGTTGCAATCTGCCACGGCGCTACCGGTAAGGGCAACGACCAGATTCGTTTCGAGCTGGGCATCAAGGCACTGGCTCCGGACATCAAGATCATCGCTCCATGGCGTATGACTGATATCTGGACCCTGCAGTCCCGTGAAGACGAGATTGAATACTGCAAGCAGCACGGCATTGATCTTCCGTTCGCAGCTGACAGCAGCTACAGCCGTGACCGTAACTTATGGCACATCAGCCATGAGGGCCTGGAGTTAGAGAACCCGGCAAACGAGCCGAACTACGACCACCTTCTGGTATTAAGCAACACCCCGGAGAAAGCACCGGATGAGGGCGAATATGTTACCATGACCTTCGAGAAAGGTGTTCCGACCAGCGTAAACGGCGAGAAGATGAAAGTTGCTGACATCATCCGCAAGCTGAACACCCTGGGCGGCAAGCACGGCATCGGTATCGTTGATATCGTTGAGAACCGTGTTGTAGGCATGAAGTCCCGCGGCGTTTATGAGACTCCTGGCGGAACTATCCTCATGGAGGCTCACAAGCAGTTGGAGGAGCTGGTTCTTGACCGTGCTACCATGGAAGTCAAGAAAGAGATGGGCGACAAGCTGGCTCAGGTTGTTTACGAGGGCAAATGGTTCACCCCGCTGTGCGACGCAATCCGCGCATTCGTAACCTCCACTCAGGAGTATGTAACCGGTGAAGTCAAATTCAAACTGTACAAGGGCAACATCATCAAGGCTGGTACCACTTCTCCGTACTCCTTATACAGCGAGTCCCTGGCATCCTTCACCACCGGCGATCTTTACGATCACCACGATGCAGACGGCTTCATCACCCTGTTCGGACTGCCGCTTAAGGTTCGCGCAATGAAGATGGCTGAGCT
>CAKRRJ010000143.1 GCA_934394615.1 uncultured Lachnospiraceae bacterium | reverse complement strand
TCTTCCTCCGGAACTGCTACGTTGCCGCACTTCGGGCAGTGAACGATCGGGATCGGCTCGCCCCAGTAACGCTGTCTGGAGAATACCCAGTCACGCAGCTTGTAGTTGACGGTCTTTTTACCGAAGCCCATCTTCTCGATCATAGCCGGAGCTTCTTTCTTTAATACAGAAGACTCCATGCCATTCCACTCACCGGAGTTAATCATGGTGCCAGCTGCCTCGGTATAAGCCTCGGTCATGTTCTCGATCTCCTTGCCATCCTTAGCGATAACCTGGATGATCGGGATGTTGAATTTCTTTGCGAACTCAAAGTCACGGTCGTCGTGTGCCGGTACGCACATAATCGCGCCGGTACCGTAATCTGCCAGTACATAGTCAGACAGCCAGATCGGAACCTTTGCGCCGTTTAACGGGTTGATAGCGTAGCTTCCGGTGAATACGCCGGTCTTCTCCTTATCCTGCATACGGTCTACGTTGGAACGCATGGAGGAATCGAAGATGTATTTCTCAACAGCTTCTCTGGTTTCGTCGGTAGCCAGGCTCTTTGCCATAGCGTGCTCCGGAGCCAGTACCATGAAGGTTGCGCCGTGCAGGGTATCCGGGCGGGTGGTGTAAACGGTGATCTTCTCGTCTCTTCCCTCAACCTGGAAATCAACCTCAGCACCGTAGGATTTGCCGATCCACTCGCTCTGCATCTTCTTAACCTTCTCCGGCCAGTCCAGTTTGTCCAGGTCGTTTAAGAGACGGTCCGCATAGGCGGTGATCTTTAACATCCACTGACGCAGGTTCTTCTTGGTAACCGGGGAACCACAGCGCTCGCAGCAGCCGTTTACAACTTCCTCGTTGGCCAGACCGGTCTTACAGGACGGACACCAGTTGATCGGGAACTCCTTCTCGTAAGCCAGGCCTTTCTTGAACATCTGTACAAAGATCCACTGGGTCCATTTGTAGAACTCCGGATCGGTAGTATTTACTTCCATATCCCAGTCATAGATGGCTGCGATCTCGTTGATCTGACGCTTGATGTTTTTGATGTTCTCGGCGGTGGATTTTGCCGGATGAACACCCATCTTAATTGCGTAGTTCTCTGCCGGAAGACCGAATGCATCCCAGCCCATCGGATGGATCACATAATGGCCCTTTAACATCTGGTAACGGCTCCATACATCAGAGATAACGTAGCCTCTCCAGTGACCTACATGAAGTCCGCTGCCGGACGGATACGGGAACATATCCAGGCAGTAGTATTTCGGCTTTTTGCCGTCATTGACATTGATCGGGTTCTGCGCCCAGTTTTCACGCCACTTCTTTTCAATGGCGCTATGGTTGTAACTTGCCATGATTCTTCCTCCTGATTGCATTTTAAGGAATAAAAAACCTGCATCTCTGATCATTGTCAGAGACGCAGGATATTCTTTCTTTTTTAATTCCCCACGCGGTACCACTCTGCTTCATGCTTTCGCATGCGCTTTTGATCCGATAACGGCGGATATCCGTCCCGGCCTACTTACTTTTTTATAAAACACGTTCGGCGGGCTGCTCCAAGACCAGTTTCTGCGCACATTGTTGCTGTCTTGCACCTTCCGGCAGCTCTCTGAAAACTCAGCAACGCATACTTTTTCTCTTCTTCGCATTTACACTATTACCTAATTTAACATAATTGGAAATCTGTGTCAAGGGGTGGATTACAGTTTCAGTTCACTTTAAAGTTCCTGGCCCACGGACTCCAGTTTTCTACCCTCATACTGTGCCAGATCAATCTCACCGGAAAATACTTCCACAGCCGGCCCGGTCATGTACACATGTCCGCTCTCGCGGTCCCAGGTGATCTCCAGGTTTCCCCCGATCAGCTGTACCTCCACGGTGTTTTCCACCAGTCCTAACATCATGCTGGCTACCGCGCTGGCTGTTGCGCCGGTTCCGCAGGCCCAGGTTTCTCCGCTGCCCCGCTCCCACACACGCATCTGCAGATGTTTCCGGTCGATGACACGGATAAACTCGCTGTTGACGCGGTCCGGGAAACGCTCATGCATCTCAAAGGCTGGTCCGATCTTCTCCAGATTCAGGCCATCCACATTCTCTACATAATAAACGGCATGGGGATTTCCCACATCAATTCCGGTAAACTCCAGATTTTTCCCCTCCACCTGAATTTTCTCCGGCAGTTCACTAGTCAGTTTCGGCATGCCCATGTCTACCTTTACGGTCTTGACCTTTCTGTTTTCCACCTGCATATCCAGATACTTGATACCGCCCAGTGTCTCCACGGAAATCTGCGTTTTATCCACAATGCCGTGGTCATAAGCGTATTTGCCCACGCAGCGGATGCCATTCCCGCACATGCTGCCTTCACTTCCATCCTCGTTAAACATCCGCATGCGGCAGTCTGCCACCTCGGACGGGCAGATGAGGATGAGTCCGTCTGAGCCAATGCCGAAATGACGCTCACTCACAAGCTTTGCCACTCTGGCCGGATCCTCCACGGTCTCCTCAAAACAATTGACATAAACGTAATCGTTTCCGATTCCCTGCATTTTTGTAAATTTCATAAACCTCTCCATTCCT
>CAKRRJ010000142.1 GCA_934394615.1 uncultured Lachnospiraceae bacterium | reverse complement strand
GTTGCCACCATATCAAACATCCGCTTTACGGAGGAATCATTGACTCCGCCTTCTTTTCCTACTTTCTCCAGGAGATAACTGTCCAGATAATTCCGGATTTTCAGGGAGTGATCCCGCTCCCGTAAAAAATCCGTCATGGGATTTACCGCATTCAGTGTTACATTTGCAAGTGCAATGACTGCCATAATTGCTGCCTCCCCTTAGTTGTGTACGTTCTGGTTTTCCTTCAGCTCAAATACCACGGATCCGCTTCCCTCTGCTGCTTCCCAGTGGTCTCCGAACACATCCTGGCAGGTCACGCCGCGCTTCTGGCATTCCAGATACAGGCTGTCCATAATTTCCTTCGTCATGCTGATTCCGTTCTTTAGCGCCTCTGCTGTCTTACGGTCCTCCGGCTCGCCCGGCATCAGAATCTCATCACACCACGGTGCCCGCGGCAGAGCCTTTAACCGGCGGTAATATTCATCCATACGCTTCTTGTACTCGTCCAGGGACACAAACAGGTCTGGCTTCATGATGAACATGATGTGTCCCAGATTCTGCGGCTCATCAAAACGATAATACAGGCTGCTGACATCTCCGCCGTAATTGCTTCCGGTGTACATACCAGCCAGCATATCCATTAACATGGCAAGCGCTGCGCCCTTTGGTCCGCCAAATGGAAGGCAGATTCCTTCAAAGGCTTTCTTTGCGTCGGTTGTCGGATTGCCATCGCTGTCCAGTGCCAGTCCCTCCGGAATTGGCTCATTGTTGATCATGGCAACTCGGATCTTACCCCGGGCCGTTTTCGTCATAGCCATATCCAGGACGTAAGCCGGACTGTGATAGCCACCAGGCATGCCCGCCGCAAAGGGAGCCGCGCCGAGGAACACGCTTTTTCCGCCGAACACCGGGAGTGCCGCGCTAGAGTTGGTATAAACCATGCAGGCATATCCGTTTTCCACCGCCTGTTTTACATACAGAGCCGCCATGCCGTAATGAGTGCTGTGGGTGCAGCCCACCATAGCAATACCGGTTTTCTCTGCCAGCTTCATTCCCTCTTCCATGGCCTTGTGGGCCACCAGAAATCCCATGCCGTCATCGCCGTTTACCTTCAGAGCCGCCATGCCTACCTGCTCCACCTGGATAGCCGGCTGAGGTTTTACGCAGTTACACTCGATACGTTTTAAATACATTGGGATGCGGGACACACCGTGGCTGTAGAGCCCGCGCATATCTGCCTTTACAAGATCCACCGCAATCTGTTTTGCGTCTTCCTCCCGCAGTCCACCGGTTTTTAACAGGCGCTCTGCCACCAGTTCCAACTGTTCTTTCGTGCGGATGTAAGTTTCCTTCTCTTCCATGATAATCTCCTCCATTTGTTTTCCTGTGCTGTTTCGGTTCTTGTCTGAACCATGTTCTGCTCTGCCTTTACTTTAACGCAGACCGGAGGATTTTTGAAATTGCCTTTCTTCATGGGACCGCAATTCCAAAATGGAATATTTGATAAATTTATAACAAGTAGATTCGTGATATAATGGGAGAAACGTAAGAATGTCCCAAGAAACAGAAAAAAGAAAGGATTAAACTGAAGCAGAAATCCTGCTGACAGTTGCATAGAAATTTTATGAGAGACCAGGACTGGAAAATCATTGCCACGCTTCACACCTCCAAAAGCATCTCCAAAACCGCAAATCTGCTCTTTATCACGCAGCCTGCCTTAAGCAAACGCCTGCAGCTGATTGAGCAGGAATTGAACACGACACTGTTTATCCGCACTTCCAAGGGTGTTATATTCACTCCGGAGGGAGAATATGTGGCGAAACGTGCCCGCGCCATTCTGGACGCCATTGAGGAAGTCCAGCACAATCTGGAGAACATTTCCAAAGGGCAGGTTGGAACGCTTTACCTGGGCGCGCCCAACAGCTATACCCGCTTTGTGCTGCCAGCACTGATCCACGACTATTCCCTGCAGTACCCGGATGTCAAGATCATGATTACCACCACCCTCAGTAACCAGGTCATCCATCTGGCAGAAGACCGTTCCATCCAGATTGGTTTTGCCCGCGGCACCGTGCCCTCTGCCCTGGAGAAAATTCAGCTTTCCGAAGATCAGATCTATATCGTGAGCCACTCCCCGATTGACCTGGAAGCGCTTCCGGACCTTCCACAGATTGACTACGTCAAGGAACCCTCCATCGTCCAGGCAACCAACACCTGGTGGTATCAGCATTACGATAAAAAGCCGAACATCCGCATGAAAGTCAACCACGGAGATACCTGCCTGGCCATGATCCGGCACGATCTTGGATACGGCATCATATCCGACAGCCGCTTTTTCCGCAACGATCCAGAACTCCATTACATCCCCATGATCAACAACGATGGGACTGCCTTCACCAGGAAAACCTGGATGGTGTATCATCCGGCAGAGTTGGAGAATCATCTGGCAAAGAACTTTATAGAGTATGTGAAGGGGATTGAGTTTGAGAATTTCTGAAGAGAAATAACAATATTGAGACGGAACTAATAAAGGGTCCGGGCGTACGGGGAATTGAATTCTTACATTTTCACATATCCGTTGTTTG
>CAKRRJ010000141.1 GCA_934394615.1 uncultured Lachnospiraceae bacterium | reverse complement strand
GCTCTGACCAGCTCCTACGCAGGCCGTAAGCAGAGAAAGAGACAGTTCCGTCAGCTGTGGATCGCTCGTATCAACGCTGCAGCACGTATCAATGGTCTGTCCTACAGCAAGTTCATGTACGGCTTAAAGCTGGCTGGTGTTGAGATGAACCGTAAAGTTCTGTCTGACATGGCTATCAACGACGCTGAGGGCTTTGCAAAACTGGCTGAGCTGGCAAAAGCTAAATTAGCTTAATTCAGAATAATCTGAACGAAAATTTAACATAGTGGCAGAGCTGATTCTGCCATGAACCCGTCTGGCTTTCGCGAGAAAACCGGACGGGTTTTGTTGTATTTTGGGAAAATGCAGCAAACTGTTTTGGTAAAAAAGAGAGGAGTGAATCTTTGAATCAGGTTATTCTGCTTGTAGGTGTCGTGATTATGATCTGTGTGCTGACGGGGCGCGTTACTTCCAAACTTGCGGTGCCGTCGCTGTTGTTTTTTATTGGGCTGGGCATGCTGTTCGGGGAAAATGGAATCTTTCGAATCCCGTTCAACGATTATGGTGTGACGGAGCTTATTTGTTCGGTCAGCCTGATCTTTATTATTTTTTACGGCGGTTTTGGCACGAATGTGAAGGAAGCGAAGAGTGTGGCGGCAAAAGCAATTCTTCTGTCCACACTTGGTGTCGCGCTGACCACCGGGTTTGTCGGCGTGTTTGTGCATCTGGTGCTGCATCTGCCGTGGCTGGAGAGTTTTCTGGTCGGTTCGGTCATTGCTTCCACGGACGCAGCTTCGGTATTTAACATTCTGCGAACGAAAAAACTGGACCTGAAATATCATACCGCTTCCCTTCTGGAACTGGAGTCCGGTTCTAACGATCCGGTATCGTATATGCTCACGGTGGTGCTTATTGCCATGATATCCGGAAAGGCTGTCTCGCTTCCTCTGATGCTGGCGCAGCAGATTGGTTTTGGTCTTTTGTGCGGCGCTGCGATCGGACGTCTGGCGGTCTGGATGATGGACCGGTTTTCATTCCAGATTGAGGAAGGAAATACAATCTTTGCTGTAGCAGCCATGTTGGTCAGCTACGCGCTTCCGCAGGTGATTGGAGGCAATGGTTATCTGGCGGTGTATTTGTGCGGCATTATCATGGGAAATTCCAGGATTCCGGAAAAACGAAATCTCATGCATGTGTTTGACACGGTAACAGGCATTGCGCAAATGATGATCTTTTTCCTGCTGGGTCTTCTGGCAACGCCGAGTGAACTTCCGGCTGTGCTGGTTCCGGCGGCCCTGATCATGCTTTTTATGACTTTTATTGCAAGACCAGCTGCTGTGGCGGCAATTCTGCTTCCATTCCGCTCTCATATCCGCCAGGTAGGAGTTGTGTCATGGGCAGGGCTTCGCGGCGCGGCGTCCATTGTGTTCGCAATCATGGCGGTTTTGAGCAATGTACCCATGCGCTACAATCTGTATAACCTAGTATTCTGCGTGGTATTGCTGTCGATTGCGGTGCAGGGAACCCTGCTCCCGCTTGTTTCGGAGAAACTGCGCATGATCGACCGCAGCATGGATGTACGCCGTACGTTCAATGACTACGAGGAGGAGAGCAGCATTCATTTTGTTAAGACCCACATTCAGGAGGGCCATCTGTTTTGCAACAAAAAAGTGCGGGACATCAGCCTTCCGCCGGAGATGCTGATCGTGATGATTCTCCGGGGCGAAGAAAAGCGCATCCCCAATGGAGATACGCTGCTTCTGGCTGGTGATCTTCTGATTCTCGCTGCCCCGGAATTTACAGAGGGAGAAAATCTGATCCTGCGGGAAAGAACTACAGTCAAAGGAGATAAGTGGACCGGAAAAAAACTGAAAGAAGTTCCCCTCTCCAAAGGAACCCTGGTAGTATCTGTCCGCCGCGGCGAAGAGACCCTGATCCCAACCGGCGATACCAGAATTCAGGAAGGCGATGCCTTAATCATAGCCAAATATTAAACTTTTTCATACACCGTAAAGCTGTCGCGTCCGCCTCGCTTCGACTGGTACAGTGCTTTATCTGCGCTGCGATAAAGATCGTCGAACCGCATTCCCTGATCCGGGCTGAACGCAATCCCGACACTGAACGTAATATTATGGTTATCTATCGCGGACTGCTGGATGCTCCGGATATTTTCCAGCATGCCCTGCACCCGGCTCACGGCGGCATCTTTTGAGTAAACATCTTTCATGAGGATCACAAACTCATCGCCGCCGATACGCCCGATGATGTCGTTGTCGCGGAACTGGTTTTTCAGGAACGCGCCTACATTCTGCAGAATCTTATCGCCTGCGGCATGCCCGTAGTTGTCGTTGACCTCTTTGAATTTGTCGATATCAAGGATGAGAAACGCGTGCTGCGCGCCGGCACGGCTGTGCTGAAGGAAGGTGTCAATGACAGGCTTCGTATTCTGCTTATTATATAAGGAAGTCAGTCCGTCAATCTGTGCGGTGCGGACAAGTTCACTGCGGTCGCGGCTGTGGATCAGGGCAATGCGGATGGAATCTGAGAAAAAATGATAAAAAATGGGAAAAAGTGCTTGCCATAAAAGAAAAACTGTGATATATTATTAAACGTTCGCGGGAGTGCTGGAATTGGCAGACAGGCTAGACTAAGGATCTAGTGGCAGTTATGTCGTGTGGGTTCAAGTCCCATCTCCCGCAGTATCTTCTTAGAAGATACGGGAACATTCCTCGATAGCTCAGTCGGTAGAGCACGCGGCTGTTAACCGCGCTGTCGTAGGTTCAAGTCCTACTCGGGGAGTTTTGCAGAAGTGGCGGAATTGGCAGACGCGCACGGTTCAGGTCCGTGTGGTAGCAATACCTTGTGGGTTCGACTCCC
>CAKRRJ010000140.1 GCA_934394615.1 uncultured Lachnospiraceae bacterium | reverse complement strand
CCGATATCGGATGCCGCACAGTAGATCACGCAGACACCATCTTCAATGACCAGTCTTGCGCGGCCCTTATCCGGAAGGCCTACGCCGACACCGGCATTCTTCATGGAACATGCGATTCCGGCATGGTCCATATTCTGTTCATAAACATCCTTCACGGCTTCCAGTGTCTCTTTCAGCGCAGTGGAGCAGTCTGCGATCTGACCATTCGGAAGTACTTTTCCCGGCTCAATCGCATTGCGGTAACGGATTTCCCATGGAGTAATGCCGACCTTCTCTGCCAGTACATTGATCAGGGACTCTAAGGCAAACTCACTCTGGCATACACCGAAACCACGGAATGCGCCAGCCGGCGGGTTATTGGTATAATAACCATAGCCGCGGATATCGGTGTTCTGGTAGCAGTATGGTCCTACGGAGTGAGTACATGCACGCTCCAGAACCGGTCCGCAAAGAGATGCGTAAGCACCGGTATCAAAGTTGATCTCACAGTCAAGACCGGTAAAGATACCATTCTCGTCACAACCCAGGGTAAAGGTTCCTTCCATCGCATGGCGCTTCGGATGGAAATATAAGGATTCCTGACGGCTGAATTTTGCCTTGACCGGAACTTTGTACTTCCATGCAGCCAACGCTGCAATATGCTGTACGGAAACATCCTCTTTTCCACCAAAACCGCCGCCGATCAGCTGGTTTTCCACCACAATGCGCTCTGGCTCCCAGCCGAACATGATCGCGGTTTCTTTTCTGGTATCAAACGCGCCCTGGTCAGTACTTAAGATCTTGATGCCATCCTTATATGGGAACGCAATCGCACACTCCGGCTCCAGGAACGCATGCTCCGTAAACGGAGTGGTAAAGGAATTCGTTACCGTGTATTTGGATTCTGCCAGTGCTTTCGCCGCATCACCTCGTACTACATGACGGGTCTGACAGAGATTGCCTTTGGAATGTACCTTCGGAGCATCCTCTCTCTTAGCGTCCGCAATGCCTCTTACCGGCTCCAATACTTCGTAATCAATCTTAACCAGTTTCTTTGCCTGCTCCAGAATTTTTTCATTCTCGGCAACCACCAGGCAGATTGCATCACCAAGACAACGGGTAATATTGCCCTCAGCGATCATAACATCCCAGTCCTGCTGAATATGTCCGACTTTGTTGTTCGGAACATCCGCTGCAGTCAGAACACCCAGAACGCCCGGAAGAGCCTCTGCCTTGGAAGCATCGATCTTGAGAACGCGCGCTCTTGGGTATTTACTGCGGACTGCGGAAACGTAAACCATGTCATCCATCACGATATCATCCGGGTATTTACCGAAGCCCAATACCTTCTTGCGGACATCCACACGGAATGCTCTCTGGCCGACACCGTAAACATCGCCCTTCTCCAGATCTTCATCTACAGAAGCCTCACCGCGCAGGATCTTTGCTACCAGCAGAATGCCTTCAATAATCTTTTTGTATCCGGTACAGCGGCAGATGTTTCCGCGCAGCGCGTATTTTACATCTTCCTCGGTCGGATTTAAATTATTCTGTAATAATGCCGTTCCGGCCATCACCATGCCCGGGATACAGAAACCACACTGAACGGCTCCGACTGCTCCGAACGCGTACACGAATGCGTCTTTCCACTCGTCGCTTAAGCCTTCCACCGTCAGAATGTTTCTGCCAACAGCTCTTTTTGTAGTCAGTACGCAGGACTTAATTGCCTTTCCATCTACCACGATGGTGCAGGTACCACAGGCACCCTCGCTGCAGCCATCCTTTACGGAATACAGCTTCAGATCATCGCGCAGATAACGGAGCAGCGGCTTGTCCTCTTCGGTGCGCTGTACCTGGCCGTTTACTGTAAACTCAAAAACTTCTCCCATTATCCCTCTCCTCATCCATCACTGTTCCGCTCATATGGAAACAGCAATTTTATATACTTCTTAAAGCCGCCGCGAGCCGCGAACTCACGCGTCCGCGGCGGCTGAAAATCTTTTCTAAAATGCGGTTGTATAAATTCCGTCTGCGTCATGGATGACACCACGCGGACACTTGGTCGCGCACATACCGCACGCAACGCATTTTTCCCGGTCGATGACCGCATGGAAATCAATCACATGGATGGCATCGGACGGACAGTATTTTTCGCAGATCTTGCAGCCGATGCAGCTGGAAGTACATGCCTTTCCTGCGTCTGCAGCTTTCTGCTCGTTGGAACACAGCGGCTGAATGGTTCCCTCCGGTGCCTCCAGGCGGATCAGATGCTTCGGGCATGCTTTGACACAAAGTCCGCATCCGACACATTTTTCCCGGTCAACCTCAGCAACACCTTTTTCATTGATGGAAAGAGCATGCAGTCTGCAGGCTGCCACGCAGCTTCCGCCGCCCAGACAGCCATAACTGCAGCTGTGGATTCCATCCGGATACTGTTCCAGAATCTGGTTACAGTCTTTCGGTAATGCGGCAAAGTCAATCCCCTCATTTCGCTTTGCTCCACCAGAGCAATGAACTACCGCAATATTTTTCTTTCTTTTCATGTGAAATCCCTAACTCCTTTTGTTACCACGCTGTTATTTTTGCGTGGCTGTCCACACCTTGTGCAGACAGCCGCGCAATTTCACTTTTTAGTGGATCAGGTATGCATAATCCTTTAATACGGTGCGGATCACTGCAACTGCATCTGCCGGCAGATCAGTCTCTCCGGCAACATCAACAGTCTCAACCTTGCCATCCAGACGAACCTTCACCTGGGTTCCGCCTAATGACAGGAAGCCCTCATTGGTGCTGTCAAGGAAATCTTCCTCGCTCCAGTATAAGGTGAATTTATCTTTGTAAGGTCTGCCGCCCTTGTACGGACAGAATACTTCACAGTTGCC
>CAKRRJ010000139.1 GCA_934394615.1 uncultured Lachnospiraceae bacterium | reverse complement strand
GTAAGCGGATACTTAAAGCGCTACGCTGCACTGGTAACCAGCGCGGACAAGGGCGCGATCTTAAAGGGAAACTAATGAATGTAAACCGTACCAGAGATAGACAAGGAGTGTTTTAACATGGCGGAAACCAGAGTATTGAATGGATCAGAAATTCTGATCGAATGTTTAAAAGAACAGGGTGTCAAGACCGTGTTCGGTTATCCGGGAGGAGCCATCCTAAATATCTATGATGCGCTTTACAAGCACCAGGATGAGATCACCCACATCCTGACCTCCCACGAGCAGGGCGCATCCCATGCGGCGGACGGTTATGCGAGAGTCACCGGAAAAGTCGGCGTATGCCTGGCTACTTCCGGTCCTGGCGCTACCAATCTGGTAACCGGCATCGCTACCGCCTTCATGGATTCCATCCCGATGGTAGCTATCACCTGTAACGTTGGCGTGAGCCTGCTTGGCCGCGACAGCTTCCAGGAGATTGATATCACCGGTGTGACCATGCCGATCACCAAATATAATTTCATTGTAAAAGACATCAAAAAGCTGGCAGATACTGTGCGCCGCGCGTTTACCATCGCCCAGAGCGGAAGACCGGGTCCGGTCCTCATTGATATCACCAAAGATGTGACTGCGGCAGAGTATGAATATACGCCGCAGGAACCGGCACCGATTGAACGCCAGACTGATACCATCCGTGAGGAGGATGTCGAGACTGCCCTTGAGATGATCCGCAAGAGCCAGAAGCCGTTTATATTCGTAGGCGGCGGCGCCGTGCTTTCCGGCGCGTCTGAAGAGCTGAAGGTGCTGGCTCACAAGATCCAGGCACCGGTTGCCGATTCCCTGATGGGCAAGGGCGCATTTGACGGAACCGATGAGCTCTACACCGGCATGGTGGGCATGCATGGAACCAAAACTTCTAACTTCGGCATCAGTGAGTGTGATCTGCTGATCGTGGCAGGTGCCCGCTTCAGTGACCGTGTGACCGGCAACGCGTCCAAGTTCGCAAAGAATGCGAAGATCATTCAGATCGATGTGGATCCGGCAGAGATCAACAAGAACATCCACACTCACGCAAGCATCATCGGTGATTTGAAGGTGGTTTTGAGAAAACTCAATGCCCGTCTGGACCCGATGAACCATGAGGACTGGCTCCAGCACGTCGAGATGATGAAGGATATGTATCCGCTCCGCTATGCCAAGACCCAGCTTACTGGTCCGTTTATCGTGGAGACCATTGATGAGCTGACGAAAGGCGACGCAATTATCTGTACTGAGGTTGGCCAGCACCAGATGTGGGCTGCCCAGTACTACAAATACAGAAAGCCGAGAACCCTTCTTACCTCCGGCGGACTTGGCACCATGGGCTACGGCCTTGGCGCTTCCATCGGAGCCAAGATGGCCTGCGGCGATATGGGACATCCGGATACCCCGGTGTTCAACATTGCCGGAGACGGCTGCTTCCGCATGAACATGAATGAGATTGCCACCGCGACCCGCTACAACATCCCGATCATTCAGGTTGTGGTGAACAACCACGTGCTGGGCATGGTTCGCCAGTGGCAGAACCTGTTCTACGGAAAGCGGTACTCACATACCGTATTAAATGACGCAGTGGATTTCGTGAAGCTGGCTGAGGCCATGGGAGCGAAAGCATACCGCGTAACCAGACAGGAAGACTTAAAGCCAGTTCTGGAGGAAGCCATCGCGTTAAAGGCTCCGGTCCTCATCGAGTGCCAGATCAACTGCGATGACAAGGTATACCCGATGGTATCACCGGGTGCGCCGATTCAGGATGCCTTTGATGACACCGATCTTAAAATTAAATAGCAGGATGACTTAGAGAGCAGAGAAAAGGTTATCTGATCAATTTTGTCCGTAACGATCCGGGACAGGTGTTTTTTGCATACTCTGTTCTGGGTCGTTATTATATAATATGATGATACCAAGGGGACAAAGGTCAGAACGCCGACGCAAGCTTGCTTGCGGGAGAAGTTTTGAACTTGGGACCCGAAACAACATGAGTAAGAAGCCATTTTTGAAAAAATGAGCGGATTACGAATGGTGTTGAAGATTGCGGGAGCACGAAGTGCGGAGCAATCTGGTATCATTGAGAAAAAGTTAAAATGAATAAAGAAGGAGGAAAAAACAATGGGAAGAGTCTACAATTTCTCAGCGGGACCAGCCGTATTACCGGAGGAAGTCCTGAAGGAAGCCGCAGAAGAAATGCTTGATTACAGAGGCACCGGAATGTCAGTGATGGAGATGAGCCATCGATCTAAAGCCTTTGAGACCATCATCGAAGAAGCGGAACAGGACCTTCGGGATCTGATGAACATTCCGGATAATTACAAAGTGCTGTTTTTGCAGGGAGGTGCCCATCTGCAGTTCTCCGCCATTCCGCAGAACCTGATGAAGAACGGCGTAGCCGATTACATCATCACGGGTCAGTGGGCGAAGAAGGCATTCAAGGAAGCGCAGAAATACGGAAAGGCAGTAGCTGTTGCATCAAGTGAAGACAAGACCTTCAGCTACATTCCGGACTGCTCCGACCTGCCGATCGACGATGACGCGGACTATGTATACATCTGCGAGAACAACACGATCTACGGCACCAAATACAAAACCCTGCCGAATACCAAGGGAAAAACACTGGTGGCTGACATCTCTTCCTGCTTCCTCTCTGAGCCGGTGGATGTAACCAAGTATGGCCTGCTTTACGGCGGCGCCCAGAAGAACGTAGGACCGGCTGGTGTTGTCATCGTGATCATCCGTGAGGACCTGATCAGCGAGGATGTACTTCCGGGAACCCCGACCATCTGTCAGTATAAGGTACAGGCAGACGCGAAATCTCTTTATAATACCCCGCCATGCTA
>CAKRRJ010000138.1 GCA_934394615.1 uncultured Lachnospiraceae bacterium | reverse complement strand
ATCCAGTTACAGCCGTTATTATGTTCGCATCCACATCCGCAGCCGGAACCAAAACCGTTGCCGCCGCAGCAGCACAGAATCAGGATCAGCCAGATGATGTTGCAGCTGTTTCCTCCAGAATTGCAGTCGCATCCGCATCCACAGTTTGTTGCAGCCAGGTCGCTCATATGAAAAGCCTCCGAAAAGATATTTACAATCCATCATATGAGCGGCAGCCTGTCAGAGTTTCCGATTTTTATTCGCCCTGATACATATATTTGATCAGACGCTCAATGTCTTCCTTGTCCTGCGCGATGATATCCAGTTCTTTGATATAACCATTAGAGAACATGGTAGCCATGGAAAGATACTGGGTCAGTTTGGATTTTAAGTTGATGCGGTCACCTTCCGGAGATACCAGCTCAACCGGTCCTTTGCACTGATCAATAATTTTAAAGAAGCTTTCTACGTCGATAATGTTCTGAATTTTCATTTCGGGTCCCTCCTGTATGGAATGATCACTTGGTTAACTTTTTGACAAGCAAAAGTATAGCAAAAGTTTAACAATCCTGCAATCACCAGAATTTCCAAAAATGTACAGAAAAAAATACAGATTCAATGCAGAAATACAAGAACCGGTGTGTCGAAAGGGGAAAAGTACCGTCAAAAAAGATAATAAAAAAATCATTATTTTTTCTAAAAATTAGTGGTTCTTTTTTTGAGCGGATATGCTATACTGTCTTAGTGCATATTTGCGATAAGATTATTATATAAGAAACACAGGTGAGATCATGAATCAGTATGAGAATGGCAGAAATTCCGGAACAGGGCGCTCCAGGGCCAGAAGCAGTTCCTATTCCGGCAGCGGAAGAAGCACTTCTGCTGGCAGACAGACAAGAGTGGCGGCAGGCAGTACGAGAAACAGTTCGGCGTCTTCATCCAGAAGCACCTCTGCACAAAGCACTTCTGCGCGAAGCACCTCTGCGCACAGCAGTTCCACGAGAAGTTCCTCTGGAAGTTCAGCACGGCGCAGTACGGGAAGCAGCAGGACATCGTCTTCCCGTTATTATAATGAAACAAGACGTCCTTCCTCCGGCAGACGCGGCGGAAGACGGGGCGGCCCGGATTTTGTGAAGATCGCGATTGGCGGCGTCATCCTGATCCTGGCAATTTTCTGTGTTGCTTTCCTTATGAAGAAAGTAACCGGAACGAAAAAGGCAGATGCTACGGAGCCGGAGACCGAAATCACGGTTCCAGAGACAGAACTGGAAAAAGAAGTCAGCGTAGATGGCATCAACATCACCGGCATGTCCCGGGATGAGGCGAAGGCAGCAATCCTCAAGGATTTCCCGTGGGGCATGAAAGTGACCTGGCAGGATCAGAGCTACGATGTCAATGACCTGATGGCAGAAAAGGTAGATTCCCTTCTGGAAGAAATCTATACCGGAGAGCCAAAAGAAAGCTACACGCTTGATACGACCGGTCTGGATGATGCAGCCGCAAAAGAAGCGGAAGCGGTGGCAGGTCTCTGGAATAAAAAAGCGAAGAATGGTTCCATTTCCGAATACGATGCTTCTTCTGATAAGTTCTTATTTAAGGGAGCAGAAAACGGACTGGCTGTCGATCAGGAACAGTTAAAGGCAGATATTCTGGCAGCACTTGGCCGCAAGGACTTTACCGCAACCATCACGGCAGCGGTAAATGAAGTGGAACCGGAGTTTTCCGAGGCAGTTGCAAGAGAGAAGTATAAGACCATTGGAACCTTTACCACCAATACCACTTCCAACCAGAAACGAAACACCAACATCAAACTGGCTGCCCAGGCCATCAACGGCATTGTGCTTCAGCCGGGGGAGGAGTTCTCCTTTAATAACCGTGTGGGAGAGCGTACCGAGGCGAAGGGATATCAGGGTGCAGCCGCTTACAACAACGGTGAAGTTGTACAGGAGATTGGCGGCGGCGTATGCCAGGTTTCTTCCACCATGTACAATGCGGTTGTAAAGGCCGGTTTGAAAACGACCATGCGCCGTTCCCACACCTTTGAGCCGTCCTATGTTACACCGGGAACCGACGCAACCGTAAGCTGGGGCGGTCCGGACTACAAGTTCGTGAATAATTCCAGTGCGGCTATCGGTATCCGCGCAAGCTACTATAACCAGACCTGTACCGTATCCATCTACGGCATTCCGGTTCTGGAAGACGGCGTAACCCATTCCTTAAAGTCCACCAAGCTCAGCGAGACCGACCCGCCGGCTCCGACCTACGAGGAGGATCCGACCCTGACTCCTGGAGCGGAGAAGGTAAAGAGCAACGGAAGCAAGGGCAGCAAGTGGGAGACCAGACTGGTTGTGAAAAAGAATGGCGAGGTTGTCAGCGAGAATGTGGACCACAGCGTGACCTATAAGGGACACACTCCGGTCATCTTAAGAAACAGCAGCGGAACCACGGCAGCCGGAACCACAACGGCGGCAGCATCTGCAGAATCCTCCGCGGAGAATGCGTCTACAGAGGCAACAAAGGCGACTACGTCCGGAACCTCATCCGGAGAGAGCCATAAGGCGAGCGAGTCCGCAACCACGGCAGCGTCCCATACCACTGCGGCAGACAAAACGACGGCAGCAGATAAGACGACAGCAGCTGCAACTACAGCGGCTTCCCAGCAGCCGGTATCCCATCCGACCGCAGCGGATTCCGGAAACAGCAGCAGTTCCGGAAGCGCACCGACCGCGGCAGATGCCGGAAACGCGCCGACCATCGCCCCGAATCTGGGCGTGTAAAATCACAAAACAGGCTTATTGAAAAAATGTAAAAAATTTCACAAAACAGGAGCGCTTTTTGCAGGCGCTCCTGTTTCTTTTTCTGATAAAAAAATCCAGGATAAGCCATTGCTAACTTGCTTTTTGTGCGGATTGTATGCAAAATAATACGCGAAAAAACTGTTTTCATGTTTGCAAAACGATAAAAAGTTGCTAT
>CAKRRJ010000137.1 GCA_934394615.1 uncultured Lachnospiraceae bacterium | reverse complement strand
CGTGGCGACACCGGCCGTGCCGGTAATCACGATCTCGCGGTAATTTCCGCGCTTTTCCAGTTCTGCCTTCACCTGGAATGCACGCTCCGGACAATTTACATGCGCGATGACCGCACGCTTTTCTTCCGGATTCCCGGCGCGTTTTGTCGCCAGCTCACACATGCGCGCAAGTCCCTTGGCAATGCCCCTCGCCTGATCCAGCTTAATGATCACGCCGTGGTCTGCACCCATGACCGGCTTGATATTAAGCGCCGTCGCGAAAAATGCCTGCAGGCCGGTAAGACGCCCATTCTTGCGGAGCGGCTCAAGCGTGTCGATCACAAAATAGGTCTGCTGCTCATCCCGCATCTTCAAAATGCGTTCGGAAATCTCAGGGAAGGTAAGCCCCTCATCGTACATATCGCGGATGGCAAGCGCCTCGTTCAGTTCTCCGGCAGAAGCGGACTCCGAGTCAATGACCAGGATGTTCTTGCTGCCTTTTCCGTGCTCCTCCTCGTAGAGCTGTTTTCCAAGCACTGCGCTGTTGTAGGTTCCGCTTAAATGGCTGGACAACGCGATAATATAAACATCGTCCGCGTCGCACTCACAGGCCTTTTTAAATGCCTCCGGAGACGGACAGGCTGTCTTCGGGCAGTTCGGGCTCTCCTTTACCATGGCCAGAAACGCTTTCTGGTCAAATGTCTCGTCATCGATCACCATATGGTCATCCACCTGAAGGGTCAGGGGAATCATCTCAAATCTTGGATCCTTTTTTAATTCCTCTGTCAGATCCAGGCAGCTGTCGCCGAAAATTTTATAACTCATGTCCTTCCTCCGAATCACTCTCTACGCTGCGGTTCTTTTCTGTTCTCCACATAACATAGTTTTTATTACTACTTATTATAGCATAGTTTACTGATATTTCAAGAGAGGAATCCGCAGACTCCTGATTTCCGCAGATACCAGGTTGCTGGTAAAAAATTTCATTGTGGTTTTTCTTTTCTTATGTTAAATTTTTAATGTTATTTTTTATAAGGAGGATTATTTTTTATGGAAGTTATCAAACTGATCGGTGTCCTGATCGTCATCGTCGGCTTTATCTTAAAGCTTGATACGCTTGCCGTTGTTATCGTTGCCGGACTTGCTACCGGTCTCGTAGCCGGTATGAGCCCGATGCAGATCCTCGACACCCTCGGCACTGCGTTTATCACAAACCGCACTGCCACCCTGTTCATCCTGACACTGCCGGTTATCGGCATCTGTGAGCGAAACGGTTTAAAAGACAAGGCTGTGGATTTCATCACATCCTTAAAGAACGCGACCACCGGACGCCTCATTGCCATCTGGCAGGTGATCCGTACCATCGCATCCGCATTCTCTCTGCGTATTGGCGGTCATCCGCAGTTCATCCGGCCGCTCATCAACCCAATGGCACAGGCTGCCGCTGTGGTTCAGTACGGCGAGCTGGATGAAAAGACCGAGGATGAGATCAAGGGCATGTGCGCCGGAAGTGAGAACTACGGAAACTTCTTCGCGCAGAACTGCTTTATGGGTTCCTCCGGTACCCTGCTGATCGTATCGACCTTATCCGAACAGGGTTACCCGGTTGACGCACTGCAGATTGCAGGACAGTCTGTTCCGATCGCAGTCATTTCCGTCATTGTGGGCGTTATCTATGCGCTCATTTTTGACCAGATCTTAAAACGCCGGTTCGCAGACCGGAAGAAAGCGGAGGTAAAGTAATATGACCTGGACCGTAAGCACCATCGTTGCAGAGATCTTCTACTGCATCATCGGCCTTTTCTTCGTTTCCAATGGTGTGAAGGCGTTAAAAGACCCGGACTGTGCCAAAAAGCACACCACTGCCCTGTTCTGGTTCATCCTGGCGTTTACCTTTATCGCAGGAGCATATCTCCCGCGCTGGATCACCGGTGCCTGCGTCGTTCTGATGGCAGCGCTCACCGCGTTCCGCCTCGTCTCCCCGTCAAAGAGTGACGTCCCGGAAGCAGCAGAAACCCGCAAGGCAGCCGACAAGATCGGCTACTCCGTATTCATTCCGCCGCTCACCCTGGCGGTCAGCGCTGTTCTGGTTGCTACCTTTTTAAAGGTACTCGGCGCAAACAATGCCATCGGTATTTCCGGCGCGATTGCCCTGGTTGTGGCACTGCTGCTGTTTAAGGCCAAACCGTCCTACGCAGTCACTGACGGAACCCGACTGGTAGACAGTGTCGGTGTAACTGGCATCCTGCCTCAGGTTTTAGCCGCGCTCGGCTCTCTGTTCACCGCAGCCGGTGTCGGCGATGTCATCGCGCACGGCGTAAGCGCAGTCATTCCGGCCGGCAACCTGTTCGCCGCTACCGCCGTATACTGCATTGCCATGGCACTGTTCACTATGATCATGGGCAACGGCTTTGCGGCATTCTCCGTCATCACAGTCGGCATCGGTATCCCGTTTCTGATCGCGCAGGGCGCAAACCCGGTCGTTGTCGGCGCGCTTGGCCTGACTGCAGGTTACTGCGGCACCTTAATGACCCCGATGGCAGCAAACTTCAATATTGTTCCGGTGGCACTGCTTGAGACCAAGAGCAAATACGCAGTCATTAAGTCCCAGCTTCCGGTAGCGCTGAGCATGCTCGTCATCCACATCCTGCTCATGTACTTTCTGGCATTCTAAACCGGGGACACAGCTTTTTAGTACCTTTACAGTTGCTTGTAAGCCACATAAAGCATCCTGAAACCTGTACACAATTTATTACGAAAGCGAGGTTTTTCTTATGAAGCTTCTTTTAACCGCATTTGATCCCTTCGGCGGGGACAAAGTCAATCCGGCTCTGGAGGCCGTAAAACTGGTTTCCGAAAAAGTAGGGAACGTAGAAGTAGCAAAAGTTGAGGTTCCGACCGTATTCCGCAAATCCATCAAGACCGTCGCTGCTGCTATTGCCAAAGAGCAGCCGGACGCAGTTCTCTGCATCGGACAGGCAGGCGGACGCTACGACATCACCCCGGAGCGCGTTGCCATCAACTTAGATGATGCCCGCATCGAAGATAACGAAGGCAACCAGCCGATCGATATTCCGATCTACGGAGACGGCGCGCCGGCATACTTCTCCACCCTGCCGATCAAAGCTATGGTACAGCACATCCGCGAGGCAGGCCTTCCGGCCAGCGTCTCCAACACCGCAGGCACTTTTGTCTGCAACCACTTAATGTATGGTGTACTCTACACCCTGGCCAAAGAGTATCCAGGCGTGCGCGGCGGCTTCATGCATGTTCCGTTCATTCCGGAGCAGGTAGTCGGAAGACCGGCACCAGCACCGTCCATGAACTTACAGGATATCGCCCGCGGCATCGAGGCAGCCATCGCAGCCATCGGAGAGTACGAGGAGGATATCCAGACCGCAGAGGGACAGACCCACTAAATAGTAATTTAAATCATATTCGTGAAAGGTCCGAAGCCGGTAATCCTGGCATTCCGCGGAGCATAAATATGGGTATAACGTGTCCGGCTATGCAGCGACCGGTGTTTGA
>CAKRRJ010000136.1 GCA_934394615.1 uncultured Lachnospiraceae bacterium | reverse complement strand
GGTTTTAAACACTGTTCAATCTTTCATTTTCAAGGTTCATGTTGTTGCTGTTCTCAGCGGCAACGTTCAATATCTTACCACATCGCCTTCGCTTTGTCAACAACTTTTTTCATCTTTTTTAATTTCTTTTCAGATGTTTGCCCCGTTCTCACGGGGCGAGAATTATAATACCAAACACCTGAAGAAAAGTCAACAGTTTTTTTCATATTTTTTGAACTTTTTCAATTTTATTGAAAATGAGTATCTTCTATATAGAATATACCGCTTCCACTACCTTCTGCTGCTCTGTATCGATCACGCCGTAAGTATTCAGGCGAAGCTTCGGAATCACCGGAAGGCTTACAAAAGCCAGCGTCATAAACGCATCAATATCTTCATGAACTCCAAGCTCCCGAGAAAGTGTTTTCATTGCCTCCAGTCTCCGATTCACTTCCTCTACCGGGAGTTCTGACATCAGACCCGCAATTCTGAGTGGAAGATCCAGAATCACTTTGCCATCTGCTGCAATCGCCAGGCCTCCCTCATTTTCCAGAACGCGGTTTCCTGCCGCCGCGATATCTTCATCCGTCACTCCCGCAATCACAAGGTTATGGGAATCGTGTCCTACACTGGTTGCCACTGCGCCTTTCTTTAACCCATAATTTCCAAGAAAGCCGATTCCTATATGTCCGCTTCCTTTATGGCGTTCCAGTGCCACAAGCTTTACGACATCTTTTTCCGGATTTACTCCCGCTGCCAGACCGCTCCGCTCTGTCCACTCCTCGCTCCGCTCTCTGGTGATAAGCTCATGACTCACCAGGTCGATCACCCGAATCTGATTTCCTGTTTTCTTCAAAGCAAGGTCAGATACCCGGATCGGTCTGCAGTGGAAGGAATGGAATACACGCCGCACGATCTCAGCGTCCCATGTCTGGTTATGATTCGTTTCTGCCTGCAGCATCTTTCCATATTCTGCCGCGAGATGTCCATCTTTATACACTTTCAGAACCTGAATTTCTCTTAAGTTGTTGATGACAGCAAGATCCGCCCGGTATCCAGGCGCTACTGCCCCCTGTTTTTTCAATCCAAAATACTGTGCCGTATGAAGAGTTCCCATCTTAATGGCGCGAATCGGATCGGCTCCAAGCGCTACTGCCTCCCGAATGATAAAATCAATATGCCCGCCGCGGATCAAATCTCCTGGATGCTTGTCATCTGTCACCAGCATGGCCCGCTGATAGTAAGGTGCCTCAAAGACGGGCATGAGCTTCTTTAAATTCTGGGCTGCAGTTCCCTGCCGCACCATAATCCACTGTCCGCGCGCCAGCTTCTCCCGGGCTTCCTCAAATTCGGAACACTCATGATCGGATACAACACCAGCTGCTGCATAAGCATTTAATCCCTTTCCGGATAATCCCGGCGCATGACCATCAATCTGCTTTCCGCATTCCTGTGTTTTCAGAAGTTTTTCTATGCAGTCTGGCACGTTTTGAACAACACCGTAGGAATTCATCATCTCTGCCAGTCCCAGTACCCGCTCATTCTGATAGAATGGAAGCAGATCTTCCATATGTAATTCCACGCCGGACTCATCCAGAGATGTAGAAGGCACACAGGATGGCATCATAAAATACACATCCAGAAGAAGATTCTTTGTTGCCTCCAGCATATACCGGATGCCAGCCGTTCCTGCCACATTTGCGATCTCATGCGGATCGGTAATCACCGCACAGGTTCCATGCGGCAATACCATTCGCTCAAATTCCGATGGGGAAACCATGGAACTCTCCAGATGGATGTGGCCATCCAGAAATCCGGGGCAAACATATGCACCCTTTAAATCGGTTTCTGTTTCCCCTTCATAATTTCCGATTCCAACAATGATACCGTCTTCTATGGCAATATCTCCTTCTTCCACGGTTTCCGTAAAGACATTCACGATCTTTGCATGCTTCAATACCAGCTCTGCCTTTTTTCTCCCCGCTGCCACAGAAATCTGTTGCATAAACTGATCCATTGATGCCATAAGCTCCCCTCCTGACTTCTCCTGAATCTGATATTTTTCACGTTTCCTGTAAATTTATCTCATTATAGCATTTTGATAGATAAATAGGAATGCAAATATTAAATTTTCTAATGCATCCCGGCTTCTTCCAGAATTGTCGATGCAATCTCCCGGTTCAATTCATTGTCCTCCACAAGAAGAATCCTCTTTCCGGTATAATCACACGATATTTCTGTATCTTCCGTTTTCTGTGTTGCTATCTGAACTGGTTTCGTCAGCACAAATCTGAGCTCCGACATAAAAATAGGCTTTGCGACAAACGCTGTTACACCTGCTTCTCTTGCTTCCTTCTCAAAATCGGTCCAGTCATACGCCGTCAGCACAATAATCGGCACACCTTCGCTGATGATCTTGCGAATCCGGCAAACCGTTTCAATTCCGTTCATATCCGGCATCAGGTAATCGATAATGTAAACCTTATACTCATCATTCAGCTCAGCGGCATCCTGCGCGCGAAGAACTGCTTCCTTGCCGGATACTGTCCAGTCAGGCTGCATATCCATGCTCCGGAGCATCTTGCAGACACTGCGGCAGGTATCAATATCATCATCCGCCACGAGCGCTCTTGCTCCCTTCAGCTCCGGAATCGGCGCGTACTTAATTGGCTGGCTTGCGAGACAGACCGTAAGCGTAACTGTAAACTTAGAGCCTTTTCCTCCCTCGCTTTCTACTTCAATCGTGCCGCCCATCATTTCCACGATATTTTTCGTGATGGCCATACCAAGGCCAGTACCCTGGATTCCACTGACTGTGGAAGACTGCTCCCTGGCAAACGTGTCAAACACATGGCCTACAAACTCAGGCGACATTCCAATGCCGGTATCCTTGATGGAAAATTCGTAAGTCGTATATCCATTTGCCAGGCATGGTTTTTCCACCAGATGGATGATGATATCTCCTCCAACCGGTGTGAACTTGATGGCATTTCCGACAATATTGATCAGGATCTGATTCATACGCTGTTGTCCCGGCCATCAGAACAAAATAAGACCAGCCCAAAAACTTTTGATTTTTACTGAATTTGTCATGATATTTCAACAGCAGCCAGACTACAATGAACAACGCTGCAATCGGCGCGGCATGAGTCAGCCGATAGTAATCGCCTCTGCTGTATCCATTGCTGCTGTCAATGGAGTAATAATTGCTGATTCTTGTGATTATTCCCCACAAAAGACCGGGCACTCCATCGAATGCCCATGAGACCGCATCACTGACAAGTCTGGTGATGCATGCGACAATGATAGTTTTAATTGTGAGTTATCTTTCAACATCGAAGAAGCCCCCTTCCTACTTATATTTTTATTATAATGCCAACATTAAAAAAAGCCTAACTCTTTTTTCAAAGAATCAGACTTTTTCAGTGCCCTTAAATCTAAAGGGTTTCGACTTATTTTAGAAGAGCTGCTGACGGGAATCGGACCCGTGACCTCCGCACTACCAATGCGACGCTCTACCGACTGAGCCACA
>CAKRRJ010000135.1 GCA_934394615.1 uncultured Lachnospiraceae bacterium | reverse complement strand
CATTCCCGTTTCAGCACCAACACCAATCCGAGCTGGATGCGTGCTCATCCGAACCGCATTATTGTTCACAACGGTGAGATCAACACCATCCGCGGCAACGTAGATAAGATGATGGCCCGTGAGGAGAACATGGAAACGAAGTTCTTCAAGTCTGACATGTACAAGGTTCTTCCGATCATCAGCCAGGAAGGTTCCGACTCTGCGATGCTGGATAATGCGCTGGAGTTCATGGTTATGAGCGGCATGGAGCTTCCGATGGCCGTCATGATCCTGATCCCGGCTCCGTGGCAGCATGACCGGTTCATGCCGCAGGAGGTCAAGGATTTCTACCGCTACTACGCAACCATGATGGAGCCGTGGGATGGCCCGGCATCTATCGTATTCAGTGATGGCGATGTGATAGGTGCGGTTCTTGACCGAAACGGCCTGCGTCCGTCCCGTTACTACATTACCGATGATGACCAGGTGATCCTGGCTTCCGAGGTTGGCGCGATCGACATCGACCAGTCCCATGTGGTCAAGAAAGAGCGCTTAAGACCGGGCAAGATGCTTCTGATTGACACCGTGAAGGGTGAACTGGTGGGAGATGAGGAGTTAAAACTCCGCTATGCGTCCCGTCAGCCGTACGGTGAGTGGCTGGATTCCCAGATGGTAGAACTCAAAGACCTGCCGATTCCAAACAAGGGCGTGCCGGAGCTGACCAAGACACAGCGCGCGCAGCTTCAGAAAACCTACGGTTATACTTACGAGCAGTACAAGACCATGATTCTTCCTATGGCATTAAACGGTGCCGAGGCAGTTTCCGCGATGGGCGCGGACAGCCCGCTGGCTGTACTTTCCAAGAAGCATCAGCCGCTGTTCAACTACTTCAAACAGCTCTTCGCCCAGGTAACCAACCCGCCGATTGATGCGATCCGCGAGGAGATCGTGACCTCCACCACGGTCTATGTCGGTGAGGAGGGCAACGTGCTGGAGGAGGCTCCGGAGAACTGCCATATCTTAAAGGTAGATAACCCAATCCTGACCTGCACTGATCTGTTGAAGATTAAATATATGAAGAAACCGGGATTCAAGGTAGAAGTAATCCCGATCACCTATTATAAGAATACCTCCCTGGCAAAGGCCATCGACCGCCTGTTCCTGGAGGTAGACCGTGCGCACCGTGACGGCGTTAATATCATCATCCTGTCTGACCGTGACATCGATGAGAACCATGTGCCGATCCCGTCCCTGTTAGCCGTATCTGCCCTGCAGCAGCATCTGGTAAAGACCAAGAAGCGCACCTCCATGGCCCTGATCCTGGAGAGCGGCGAGCCGAGAGAGGTTCATCACTTCGCAACCCTGCTTGGTTTTGGTGCCAGTGCCATCAACCCGTATCTGGCCCAGGAGTCGGTTCACTACCTGATCGAGTCCAAGATGCTGGATAAAGATTACTATGCAGCGGTAAATGATTACAACTCCGCAGTGCTTCACGGCATCGTCAAGATTGCGTCCAAGATGGGTATTTCCACCATCCAGTCTTACCAGGGCGCGCAGATCTTTGAGGCCATCGGTATCTCCAAAGAGGTCATTGACAAGTACTTTACCAACACAGTCAGCCGTGTGGGCGGCATCACCCTGGATGATATCGCAAACGATGTGGATGTGCTGCATTCCACCGCATTCGACCCGCTGGGCCTGGATGTAGACCTGACCCTGGAAAGCGTGGGAAGCCACAAGGAGCGTTCCGGCCAGGAAGAGCACCTTTACAATCCGCGTACCATCCATCTGCTTCAGCAGGCAGCATGGACTGGAAATTACGAGATCTTCAAAGAGTACAGCCATGTGCTGAACGAGGAAGAGCAGACCGTCAACCTGAGAAGCCTCATTGACTTTAATTTCGATGAAAACGGCGGCATCCCGATCGATGAGGTTGAGAGCGTGGATTCCATCGTAAAACGTTTTAAGACTGGTGCGATGTCTTACGGCTCCATTTCCCAGGAGGCCCACGAGACTCTGGCCATTGCCATGAACCGTCTGGGCGGCAAGTCCAACACCGGTGAGGGCGGTGAGAGCCTGGAGCGCCTGGTTCCGGGACCGAAGAACAACAACCGCTGTTCTGCCATCAAGCAGGTGGCATCCGGACGTTTCGGCGTTACTTCCCGCTACCTGGTAAGTGCCCAGGAAATCCAGATCAAGATGGCCCAGGGTGCAAAACCTGGTGAGGGCGGACAGCTTCCGGGCGGAAAGGTATATCCGTGGGTGGCAAGGACCCGTCATTCAACCACCGGTGTCGGCCTGATCTCCCCGCCGCCGCACCACGACATCTATTCCATCGAGGATCTGGCACAGTTAATTTATGACTTAAAGAACTCCAACACCAGAGCAAGAATCTCTGTGAAGCTGGTATCTGAGGCTGGTGTGGGAACCGTAGCAGCCGGTGTTGCAAAGGCAGGTGCCCAGGTTATCCTGGTATCCGGTTTTGACGGCGGTACCGGTGCTGCTCCGAGAAACTCCATCTACAATGCGGGACTTCCGTGGGAGCTTGGTGTGGCAGAGGCTCATCAGACCCTGATCATGAACGGCCTGCGTGACAAAGTCATCCTGGAGACCGACGGTAAGCTGATGACCGGCCGTGATGTGGCAATCGCCTGCATCCTGGGTGCCGAGGAATTCGGTTTCGCAACCGCTCCGCTGGTAACCATGGGCTGTGTCATGATGCGTGTCTGCAACCTGGATACCTGTCCGGTGGGCATTGCAACCCAGAACCCGGAGCTGAGAAAACGCTTCAAGGGCAAACCGGAGTACGTGGTAAACTTCATGCACTTTGTAGCACAGGAGCTGCGTGAGTACATGGCAAAACTGGGCGTGCGCACCGTGGATGAACTGGTGGGACGCACCGATTTATTAAAGAAGAAAGAACACATTCCGTCCGAGCGTGCCAATAAAGTAGATTTAAGCAATATTCTTGGAAATCCATACGAGGGCATGCATTTCCGCGGCTACCGCGACAAGCTGGAGTACGACTTCAAGCTGGATCAGACCATCGACGAGCAGGTATTCTTAAAGCAGTTAAAGACCGCCCTGAACAAGGGACAGAAGAAGAGCCTGCAGGTAGATGTCTCCAACGTAGACCGTACCCTGGGAACCATCTTCGGATCCGAGATCACCAGACAGTATCCGGACGGACTGCCGGAGGATACCTTCACCATTCAGTGTAACGGCAGCGGCGGCCAGAGCTTCGGCGCTTTCATCCCGAAGGGACTGACCCTGGAGCTGGTGGGCGACAGCAACGACTACTTCGGAAAAGGCTTATCCGGCGGCAAGCTGATCGTATATCCGCCGAAGGCTGTAAACTTTAAGGCAGAAGAAAACATTGTCATCGGTAACGTTGCTCTTTACGGCGCAACCAGCGGCAAGGCTTACATCAATGGTGTGGCCGGTGAACGTTTCTGTGTCCGCAACTCTGGCGCAACGGCTGTTGTAGAGGGTGTTGGTGACCATGGCTGTGAGTATATGACCGGCGGACGCGTTGTGGTACTTGGCACCACCGGAAAGAACTTCGCAGCCGGCATGAGCGGCGGTATCGCTTATGTGCTGGATGAGAAACGTGACTTCTACAAACGCCTGAACAAGGAACTGGTTTCCCTGGAGGAAGTAACCAACAAGTACGATGTCCAGGAATTAAAAGAGATGATCCAGGAGCATGTGGCTTACACCAACTCCGCAAGAGGAAAAGAGATTCTGGACCACTTTGGCGAGTACCTGCCGAAATTCAAGAAGGTAATGCCTCATGACTACCGCCGCATGATGAACACCATCGTGCAGATGGAAGAGAAGGGCTTAAGCAGTGAGCAGGCGCAGATCGAGGCATTCTACGCAAATCAGAGAAAGTAAGGAGGAGAGAAGATGGGAAAGCCAACAGGATTTTTGGAATATGACAG
>CAKRRJ010000134.1 GCA_934394615.1 uncultured Lachnospiraceae bacterium | reverse complement strand
TCAGCAAAATCTTTTGGCTTGTAATTTGTGATATTTGATGTATTCATAGTATACCTCCATGAGTATATTTAAACACACATTATCACATTTGACAACTTATTCAGTTACTTAAAGTTTCCTCCTCTTCCGGCACAACCAGCCGCTTTTCCTTATAACAATTCCGGATACCCTGCAGCACTGCCGCAGGATATCCGGAACTTTATTTTCTTTTCTATGCAATTATATCAGCAGTTTCAGAAACACGCAACGATTTTATCGCTTTAAAGCGTTAATTTTTTCAATTTTTTGTCGGTAAGAACGTTACAACAATGCCGGAACAGATGAGAATTGCTCCAACCACGAACTGCCAGGTGATGACCTCATGCAGCAGCACGACGCCGAGCACTGCGGAAACCAGCGGCTGTAACGGGTAAAACATGGAGCAGGTACTTGCGTTTAACAGCTGTAAGCTCTTATTCCAGCAGGTATGCGCAACTGCTGTTCCGATCACGGCAACGAACACGCATGCCAGAAGGGCAACTGCGGTCGGATGGCTTCTTGTCATGAACACATTCTCAAAGATGGCTGCCGGAACGTTTAATACCAGCGCGATCGTCATGCCGTAGAGCGCTGTCTGCACCGGGTCATAATATCCGGAGATCTTGCGGATCGATACGGATGCCGCAGACCACAGAACTACCGCGCCTGCGGAAAGCACGATGCCGAGCGGATCGATCGTGGCACTTCCGTTTCCCAGAATGATGTAAACACCGATCAGGGAGACCACGATGCTCACTACATTTTTCCAGGTGATCTTCTCTTTTAAGAAGACCGCTGCCAGAATGGAGATCATGATCGGGTTTAAGGAGTTCATCAGGGATGCAAGGGAACCGGAAAGCAATGCGGTTCCTCCCAGCTGCAGGATGATCGCTGCAAAGTAGCCGAGCCCACCCAGAATGAACAGGTATGGCCAGTGTTCTTTCGCAACTTTTTTCTGTCCGCCCTTCACCTTCATGATGCCATACAGACAGATCACAGAGATCAGATAGCGGCAGAATGACACCGTAACCGGTCCCATCACGGCAAGTGCATACTTGCTCACAACATAAATACTTCCCCAGCAGAAAAAGGTAATCAGTAAATAAAGATACCCCGCATTACGCTTCATGGTTTTATTCCTTCCTTATGTAAAAATATTATTCAGCCAGAAATCCACGTTTTTTCAGCACTTCCAGAATATCGTGGCCCTCGCGGACACCATCGATGATCCTTCTTGCCCTCGCGCTGTCTCCGATATTGTAAAGCTCGGTCTCGCTGCGCGGGAACTTCTGTTCCAGCTCTGCGATGAGCGGCGCGTTCGCGCGCATGCCAAGGCATACGAATCCATAATCGTAAGCCAGCTCACGCTGCTCTCCGTCTTTTTCGATCAGGAAATTGTCCGGCCGTACTTCCATCAGCTTTGTGCCGGTGCAGACCTCCACACCGTGATCCGCAAAGAGCTGCTTTGCGGCGTTTTTGGATACCGGGTCAAGATCGCGGCCAACCTCCGGCATCATCTCAACGATGGTGCACTTCGCGCCGCGCGGGGCAAAGTACTCTGCCACGTCGATGCCGACTGCGCCGCCGCCAATGATCGCCACACGCTTTCCGTTTAAGTCAATATCGAACTTGCCGGAGGTGATGCCGTCAATCATATCACAGATCGTGCCGGTCTTTGTGTTCTCCATGGCAAGACACTCCTTTAAGCCCGGAATCGGCGGGAGCAGCGGGCCGGAACCAGTTGCGTTCACAATAACATCCGGATGCAGCTTTGCGATCTGGTTTAAATCTGCTTCCGTGCCGGTAAACAGATACAGGCTCTTTAACTTCGCCGCGCGGCGCTCTAAATAGGTGACAAAGTCGCGCATGCGGCTCTTGTCCGGAATCTGGCTGATGTAGCGGGCAAGGCCTCCGAGTTCTTTCGCTTTCTCAAACAGGAATACCTGGCAGCCAACCTCAGCCGCGGTGCATGCCGCTTCCAGTCCAGCGGTTCCTCCGCCAATCACAACCACGTTGCACTGTTTGGAAACCTTCTTATTCACATAATCTTCGCCCTGGTTGATGTTCGGGTTCACGGTACAGCGGATTGGGCGGTTGAAACCGATACGGTTTCCGGCACAGCCGACGTTGCAGGAAATACACTTGCGCAGCATATCCTCCTGCCCCCACTGAATTTTATTGACCCACTCCGGCTCCGCGATCAGGCCGCGGCCCATGCCGACCAGGTCTGCGTCTTCTCTCGCAAGAACATCTTCCACGACGTTCGGGTCACGCATGTTGCCCATGGCAATGACCGGCTTGTGGAACGCCTCGCGCATTGCTCTTGCCATGTAGCTTCTCCAGCCGTCCGGACGGTAGCAGGAATCAATCTGATACTGGATGGAGGAATTGAGACCGCAGGATACATCCAGAATATCTGCCTCATCGCAGAAATACTTCATGAGTTCGATGGTATCCTCGAGCGTGTTTCCTCCCTCCGTCATCTCATCGGCACTTAAGCGCACCAGGATCGGGAACTGCGGGCCGACTGCCTTGCGCACCTCTTCCATGACCATCTTCGCGAACCGCGCACGGTTCTCCGGGCTTCCGCCAAACTCATCGGTACGCTTGTTGGTGAGCGGGGAAAGGAACTGGCTGATGAGGTAAGAATGTCCGCAGTGAACTTCCACTGCGTCAAAACCGGCGATCTGCGCGCGTCTTGCGGCTGCGCCGTACTTCTTCGCAATCTCACAGATTTCTTCCTTTGTCAGCGGGCGCGGAATCTCGCCGCCTGCCTTACTCGGAATGTCGGACGCGGAAACCGGCTGTAATCCGATTCTTCCCCGCATGGCAGAAGCGCCGGCATGGTTGATCTGCACTGCCACCTTCGCGCCATGCTTGTGCATGACCTCGCAGAAGTAGAACAGACGCGGGATGAAGTTATCCTGGTCGATGCGCAGCTGGGTCGTTCCGTTGCTTCCGAGCGGATGATCCACGCACACATTTTCCATGATGATCAGGCCGGTTCCGCCCTTCGCGCGCATCTCATAATAGTGGATATGCAGAAAACTCATCTCACCTGTCTGCTCACCGAAGTTTGTTCCCATCGGCATCATGACGATCCTGTTTTTCAGTTCCAGGCTCTTACAGCGAAACGGGCTAAAAATATGTGAATATCGTTCCATTTTCCATACTTCCTTTCCATAATTCGGTAGAGGGCACCGCAAACCGCTCCGGTTTCGCAGCACCCCCTGTTGTCTACTTTAATTTAATGCAGTGATCTCAAACTCCTTTGATTCTTTTCCAATCTGGCACAGCAGTCTTCTCATGTCCGGCTGTCTCAGATTTCCGTGAAGCCGCAGCGTAACCTTCTGCAGATCCTGCTCACTTGTTACTTCCATTGCATCGATCATGATCCCGTTTAAGCGGATCATATTCAGAAACAGATTCAAATTGCTCTTTTCACGGCTGTCCGCAAACTGTACCGTAACCTGCTCATGTTCTGTATCTTCGTTAAGACCGGCTTTCTCAAGCGCCTCCGCGATCACCTTGTCCTGCATGTCCTTTAACATGCCGTACTGGTAACGGCGGCTTACGCTCATGAGGTGGCGCAGGAACATTTCGTATTCCTGTTTCACGCTGGCGTCCACGTCGGCGGTGCGCTTCGCGATGATCTCATCCTCTCTTGCCGGAACAAATACATCCGATCCGGTTACTGCCTTCGCCTCTGCCACATGTCTGGCACAGTCCATCCGGCTTAAAAATAATGGTTTCATCTGGGAATCCACCAGGTCGATCTCTTTTCGAACTTCTTCTAACGTCATGTTCATCCTCCATTTTTGCACTAATGCCTTTCCAATTCGTTACTGTTCACGCGTTGCGCAAACAGCAACGGATTTTGCCGATGCTTCGCATTCCAAATCGGCAAAATCTGCTGC
>CAKRRJ010000133.1 GCA_934394615.1 uncultured Lachnospiraceae bacterium | reverse complement strand
GAACATGCGGACCTCATGATCATCGATGTCATGATGCCGGGGCTTGACGGCATCCGCACCACCTTAAAGGTGCGCGAAACCAGCAGCATTCCGATCATCATCCTCTCCGCAAAGTCTGAGGATTCCGACAAGATCCTGGGCCTGAACATCGGTGCGGATGATTACCTTTCCAAGCCATTTAACCCGCTGGAACTGGTGGCCCGGGTCAAATCCCAGCTGCGCCGCTACACCCAGCTCGGCAATATGAACCAGAGTACCAATGAAAACGTGTACAAATGCGGCGGCCTCACCATCAACGACGATACCAAAGAAGTGTTCGTGGATGACGAGCCGATCAAACTGACGCCGATCGAATACAACATTCTTCTGCTGCTGACCAAAAACGCCGGCAAGGTCTTCTCCATCGATGAGATCTACAAACAGATCTGGAACGAGGAAGCCATCGGTGCCGACAACACCGTTGCCGTACATATCCGCCACATCCGCGAGAAGATCGAGATCAATCCGCGCGAGCCGCGCTACTTAAAGGTGGTCTGGGGTGTTGGCTATAAGATTGAGAAACAGTAGGAGCTGCCCATGAGACTGAAAGATTATTCCATGCGGATCAAAAAGAACATCGCCGTATTCCTGCACATCCTGTTTCTGCTCCTGGCGGTGCTCTCCATCAGCGTCATGTATTTAAACACCAACATCGGATCCGGCATGTCCTGGATCCTGGACCGCAAATACGATGACTCCACCGCATTCCGCCAGCAGTTCCAGGAAGACCTGAATCATGTCTTTAAGTACGTTGCCTACCGGGATGTATTCGAGACCGATGGCAATCTGGATCTCTCCAAAGAAATGTTTGCCGTCAGCCGTGACAACGGTCCGGAGATTACCTACACGCTGGAAGAAGTCCTGCGCTACGCAAAAAGCCAGGGATTTTATTTAAATGACCAGTTTGAAGTCGTCAACGACCTTTTCATCTACGATGACGCTTCCACAACCAAAGACCAGGTGGTATACTGGCGCGCCTATGACCCGAATGCCACCTTAAAGGAGCCCGGAGATGCATTCTCTTCGCTCCTGGATCTGTCCAAAGAAGTCTTAAACTGCTTAAGCGAATATTATATTGTAAACTACCGGCTTCTCTCCAATCCGTCGAACTTCCGGTTCCGGATCACTTACCTGGACGATGAAACCGTCGTTTCCGAATATTCCAATGCCAGCGATCTGACCGACGCGCAGTTAAAAGAACTTGGCCGCTACTGCTCCGTGGACAGTGACTCCATCCTGATCGACAGCAATTTAGATGAACTGCCAAAAAATGTCATGTCCCAGCTGGAACAGCAGAATTTAAACGATGCGGACCGCTACCACATGACCGTTGCCGTAGATACCCACTACCATGCGGACGATGTCTATGCACGCCAGGCAGCGGACTACCGCCATCTGCGCGGACGCTTCGTGGAAGCCATGTTCGGTCTTGCCATCGGCATCATCGGCTGCCTGGTCACTCTGTACTACCTGATCCTGGTATCCGGTCACCGCACAGAAGAGCCATCCAGCCTGTACCTGCACGGTTTTGATATGATCACAACGGAAAGCGGCATCCTCTTAACCGCAGTCAGCACCATGTTCATGCTGTTTCTGGGTGAAAAGATCGGCTATCCGCTGATCCACCTTGTAGCGCGGGCAGAAGACTGGAGTTTTACGGAACGGATGATGCGTGCCGTGATCATCTACGGCTGCTGCATGACTGGCGCGTTCAGCATGCTGCGCCGCTATAAAAGCCGGCAGCTCTGGAGCAACAGCATGCTCCACCATTTCCAGGAAAACCTGACTCTGTACTTTGCGGACAGGACCTATTCCCGGCGGCTGTTCTGCCTGTTCACCGCCTTCCTGGCGGCACAGGTCATCGGCATCAGCCTGATTCTTGTATGCGTATGCTTCCGCACCCATCTTCCGGCAAAGGTCATTGGCATCCTGCTGTTTGCCCTGCTTATTGGACTGGATTACCAGACCTTCCACCGGCTGTTCTTACAATCCCGTCAAGAAGACCAGATTGCAGATGCCATTGCAAAAATCGCAGGAGGTGACACCAGCTACCAGATGAATCTGGCCGGACTGAAAGGAAAAGAACTAAAGGTCGGCAACATGATCAACAGCATCGGAACCGGACTGGAGCGTGCCCTTCAGGAACAAGTCAAGAGCGAACGCTTAAAGGCCGACCTGATCACAAACGTATCCCACGATATCAAGACACCTCTTACTTCTATTATTAATTATGTAGACCTGTTAAAGAGGGAGCAGATTCCGGGCGAACGGGCCCGGGAATACTTAAAGGTCCTGGATCAGAAATCCCAACGGTTAAAGAACCTGACGGAAGATCTGGTGGAAGCCTCCAAGGCAAGCTCCGGCAACGTCAAGCTGGAAATGACCACTCTGGATATCGTAGAAATGATCTGGCAGACCAACGGTGAATTCGAAGAGAAATTTGCCACCCGCAGCCTGGAGCTGGTGTCCACACTGCCGGAAAGCAGCATTCTCATCGAGGCAGATGGCCGCCACCTCTGGCGTGTCCTCGAAAATGTCTACAACAACGCGTTCAAATACGCCATGGAACACACCCGGGTCTACACCGACCTGGAACGAAAAGACGACAAAGTTTACTTTACGATTAAAAACATATCCGCAAACCCGTTAAACGTGCAGGGCGAGGAACTCACCGAGCGGTTTGTCCGCGGTGACGTTTCCCGCACCACCGAAGGAAGCGGCCTCGGCCTCTCCATTGCCCAGAGCCTTACAAAGCTCCAGGGCGGAACCTTCGAGATTCTGATTGATGGAGACCTGTTTAAGGTGCGCGTGGGATTCAGCGTAAAAAAGTCAGATCAGGTGACCGGTTGATCGGATATCAAAATTCCCTATAAACGCGAAAGACGCAGGCCACATATTTTTGTGACTTGCGTCTTTCGCGTATTTACAATTCTATATATTACGCGTTCTTTACCTGCGCATTCTTCACACTCTTCTTCTGAAACAGCTCCTTACCGGATGTATACACAATGATGACACCCAGTACCATCAAAAGGATCGCAATGATTAACTGTAAGCCTTCTACCATGAAGACTGCGGTTCCTGCGCCAAAGGCATGTACCAGGGCAATGGTTCTCTCTACCAGTGCGGTAAAGGTTACACACAGCATGATGATGAGCGGCGGGAACAGGGTCTTGTTCTCTCTTCCGGTTACTTTTAAGAATACACATAAGGTGATGAGTACCAGAGCGCTTAACAGCTGGTTTGCGCTGCCGAACAGCGGCCAGATGTTGGAGTAACCGATCTTGGTTAAGATGAAGCCACAGGCCAGGGTTACAACGGTGGAGAAGTACTTGTTGCATAACAGCTTTCTCCATCCTTCCGCATGCTCCATATCGTCAGTGGAGAACAGCTCCTGGAAGGACATACGTCCGATTCGTGCTACGGAGTCCAGGCTGGTTAAGGCCAGAGCGGATACACACATGGTCATGAAGCACTGTGCTACATAAACCGGAATGCCGAACATCTCCAGGAACCCTGCAACACCTGCGGAGAAGATCTGGAACGGAGTTCCGGTTGCTGCGGTACCATCTGCTGCAGCTGCCGCACCGGCTACACATAATGCCAGGACAGCCAGCAGGCTCTCTAATACCATGGCACCATAACCAACCTTCAGCATATCTTTCTCATTGGAAACCGTCTTGGAAGAGGTTCCGGAGGATACCAGGCTGTGGAATCCGGAAACCGCGCCACATGCGACCGTTACAAACAGGATCGGGAACATATCGCCCATTTTGGCGTTCTTAAATCCGGTGTAAGCCGGAAGGTTCATGGTCGGATGCGCAACCACCAGGCCAACAACCGCGCCAATGATCATGCCTGCAAACATGAAGGTAGTCATGAAATCACGCGGCTGCATTAAAAGCCACATCGGCATAACTGCTGCCAGGAAGATATAAGCAAAGGTCAGATAAGACCAGGTGTTTTTACCAGCTACAACCGGGAATGCCATACCGATTGCAAATGCTGCAACGGTGCATACCAGTCCGGCCAGAGTCTCCTTCCAGCCGGTCAGATGAAGGTGCTTCTGAATGACACCAAATACCATGGCGAATACAATGAACATCAGGGAGATGGAACCTGCCGCACCGTTGGTCTGTGCCGCCGGGGAAAGGGAGGTCACACCATCTGCTACAGTGTAAGCATTGAACGTACCTGCAACCAT
>CAKRRJ010000132.1 GCA_934394615.1 uncultured Lachnospiraceae bacterium | reverse complement strand
TGCATAAAGCTTGCGTCGGTAGCGCCTGCCGCATAGGCCTCGATCTGGTAGGGGATATCGTGGGCCTTTGCGATCTGTTTCATCTCCCGGACGAGATCCCGGTTTGCCAGGATGCCGCCCACGCCGGAACTCAGCTTATCCATCACCTTGATGGAGGTGCCGCGGCCCAGCTCGTTGATGTAGCGGCTCTCGGAAACACCCGGAATGTCCACAGCCAGGCTCATGTCCAGGGCCAGGGCTACATCCGGTTTTAAGCGGGTGGCTGCCGCAATGGCGCCGCGGGCTCCCACCTCTTCCTGGGTGGAAAACAGGCCGTAGATATCCGGCACATCCGCGTCATCCTTTAAGAGTTTTAACACCTCTAACAGAATAAATACCAATGCCCGGTCATCCAGTGCCTTGGCACCTACCCGGTGCTTTCCAAGGAAAATTACCGGATAGCAGATGGAAACGGAATTGCCTTCCTCGATTCCCATCTCATAGACTTCCTCGCGGCTCTCCGCGCCCACTTCAATGTAAAACTCCTGCGCGGATTTCGGCATCTCAGAACAGCGGTCCGGACGTCCCGGATGCAGGGACTGCACAATGCCGTCCACATGTCCGGTCTCTGTCTTGATGATCACATGCTTGCCGAAAAACTGCTGCGGCGCGATGCCGCCCAGAGTCTCTACCCATAAAAATCCTTTGCTGTCGATGTGGCGGACGATGAGTCCGATTTCATCCATATGGGCTGCGATAAGAACGCTGCCCTTTTTATTGCCTTTCTTATACGCGATGAGGTTTCCCATCACGTCATCGGAAAGCTCCACGTCACAATCTGCCAGCTCATTTCTTAACAGATCTGCCACTTCATCCTCGAACCCGGAAGGTCCCACTGCGTCACACAGCGGTCCGATCAGGGCACGGAAATCCGCTTCGATCTGCTTTCTGTCCAGTTTCATAAATTGCTTCCTCCGTTGTTTCTTTGCGTTCAGAACTGATTGTCGTTCCCGTTCATACATTGTGCAGAAAGCAGCAATCAGCCGTTCTCCTTGTCCAGTTCATCATAGCACGCCTGGTACGAAGAATCAAATGCTTCGAAATCCATTTTTTCTCCGATCTTCGGGATACTGCTGAGGAGCAGCTTCGTGTAGTCATGCTTCGGATGGGAGAAAATCTCATCCCTGGTTCCCTCTTCCACCACATGGCCGCGGTACATGACCATCACGCGGTCCGCGATATGCTTGACTACGCCCAGGTCGTGGGAGATGAAAATATAGGAAATGTTTAACTTCTGCTGAAGCTCTTTTAACAGGTTGATGATCTTCGCCTGCACGGATACATCCAGCGCAGATACCGGCTCATCACAGATGATGATCTCCGGCTTTAAGATGATGGCCCGGGCAATACCGATTCGCTGGCGCTGTCCGCCGGAAAACTCGTGGGGATAGCGGTCTGCGAAATCCTTGTTCAGTCCCACCATCTCCATGGTGTCCAGGATCAGCTTCTCGCGCTCTTCTTCTGTCTTATAGCAGTGCTCAATATCCGCCGGTTCCCCGATGATATCCCGCACCGTCATACGCGGATTCAGGGAGCTGTAAGGATCCTGAAAGATCATCTTGATGTTGCGGCGGGCTTTTTTCAGCTCCTCGCCCTTTAATTTCAGGAAATCCTGTCCCTTTAAGATGACCTCGCCAGAGGTTGGCTCCGTCACACGGATCAGGGATTTCACGGTAGTGGATTTTCCGCAGCCGCTCTCGCCTACAATAGCCAGAGTCTCACCGCGGTGCAGTTCAAAGCTGACGCCGTCCACGGATTTGACATATTCCTTTTCCCCGAACAGGCCCTTTCTGCCCACCATATAATATTTCTTTAAATTCTTTACCTGAAGGATCGTCTCACTCATGCCTGCGCTCCTCCTTTTTCATTTTCATACAGAAAGCAGCGGACCAGATGCCCGTCACTCTCCACCAGATTTGGCCGCTCTGCCCGGCAGCGCTCTGTCGCATGCGCGCAGCGCGGGGAGAAAATGCAGCCCTTTGGCAGCTCATAGAGCATTGGGACACTGCCCGGAATGCTGAGCAGCGTATCTTTTTCCTCGTCCAGACGCGGGATGGCTGCCTGCAGTCCCTGGGTATACGGGTGCTTCGGCTCGGTGAATATTTTCTCGCCCTCGGCATACTCCACCAGCTGGCCTGCATACATGACTGCAACCCGGTCTGCCATCTGGGAAATAACGCCCATATCGTGGCTGATGAAAATAACGGATGTGCCGGTCTCCTTCTGCAGGCGGCGGATCAGTCCCAGAATCTGGGCCTGCACCGTTACATCCAGCGCCGTGGTCGGCTCGTCACAGATCAGAAGTCTCGGGCGGCAGATCAGCGCCATGGCGATCATGATACGCTGGCGCATACCGCCGGAAAGCTGGGCCGGAACCTCGGAAAATACTTTTTCCGGGCGGGAAATGCCGACGGAACGGATCATAGCAAGGGCACGCTCTTTTGCCTCTGCCTTGCTGATTTTCTCGTGAGAGGTAATGGTCTCCACAATCTGGCGTCCGCAGGTCATCAGCGGGTTTAAGCTGGTCATGGGTTCCTGGAAGATCATGGAGATGCCGGTTCCGCGGATTTTCCGCAGTTCTTTCTTCTTCATGCCCACCAGCTCCTGGCCTTCAAACTGAATGCTTCCTCCGGTCACCTTGCCCGGATGCGCGATCAGTCCCATAATGGCAGATGCCAGCATACTCTTTCCGCAGCCGCTCTCACCCACGATGCCAAGGGTTTCTCCCGCCTTCAGGGTAAGACTCAAACGGTCGATGACCGGAAGCTCGCCGCGGTCGGTAAACAGGCGCACATCCAGGTCTTTGATTGTAAGAATGTTTTCGTTTTCCATTTCGTCTTCCTTTCTATTTGCGGAGTTTCGGATCCAGCACATCCCGCAGGCCATCGCCCAGGGTGTTGAAGGCGATCACAGTCAGGATGATGCAGAGTCCTGGAAACAGGCTGTAGTAGGTGTTGGTACGGATAAAAGTCTGGGCACCGGAGATCATGGAACCCCAGCTGGCGGTCGGGCTCGGCACGCCAAGTCCCAGGTAGCTTAAGCTGGCCTCCGTCAGGATTGCGGACGGGATGCCCAGGGTACAGGATACGATCAGCATCGGGATGCAGTTCGGAAACAGATGCTTTAAAATAATGCGCATGCTGCTTCCGCCGTCAATGCGGCAGGCCTGAATGTACTCCTGCTCCTTTAACTGAAGCACGGTGCCGCGGATCAGGCGGGCGGTGTTGGCCCAGGATAAAAATCCCAGGGTCAGGTACAGGTTCATCAGGCCGGAACCCAGCGCGTACATGAGCGCCATGGCAAACAGCAGGGCCGGGAAACTGGAAAATACCTGGATCAGGAAAGAGATCACATCGTCCACTTTCTTTCCGAAGTAACCGGCACACACGCCCATGAAATAACCGATCACGGAAGCAATCAGCTGGGAGATCAGGCCGACACTTAAAGATACCCGGCAGCCATAGAGGCATCGGGTCAGAATGTCGCGGCCAAATTCATCGGTTCCAAACAGATGCTCAGAGCTTGGGAACAGCAGCTTGTCTGCCAGCACCTGCTTGTTCGGATCATAGGGAGTCAGCACCGGTGCCAGGATGGCGGACACGGTCAGGATCACCAGGATCAGCAGGGATAATACCGCCAGCTTGTTTTTCCAGAACAGCTTTAAGCTCTCGGAATAGTAATTCTTTTTTCTCATCAGCTATTCTCCTTTCGTCAGGCGGATGTTCGGGTTGATGACCGCGTACAGAATGTCCACGATAAAGTAGATCAGGACACAGATGGCCGCCACATAGATGACGCCGCCCTGCACCAGCGGAATGTCTCTGCGGTGGATGGCATCAATCAGAAGTTTTCCGATTCCCGGAATATTAAATACGTTCTCCGTGATCATGGAACCGGTCAGAAGCGCGCCAATATCCGTACCGATCACGGTGATGATCGGCACCAGGGCGTTCTGGAAAATATGAATCAGAATAATGCGCCAGGAATACAGTCCCTTGGCGTATGCTGTCTTGACAAAGTCCTGTCCGGTCACCTCCAGCATGCTGGCGCGGGTAATGCGGGCAATGGATGCCGCATAGCGCACGCCCAGTGCCGCGGACGGCAGCACATATCCAATCGGGTTCTTTACACCGGAAACCGGGAAAATGTCAAAACGCAGTCCTACATAAATCTGGAGAATGATCGCTACCCAGAAAGACGGGGCGGAAATTCCCAGGGCGGAAAGGCTCATAAGAATGCGGTCCAGCGGACGGTC
>CAKRRJ010000131.1 GCA_934394615.1 uncultured Lachnospiraceae bacterium | reverse complement strand
AAGCCGGTTATCCCGGCATTCCGCGGAGCATAAATATGGGTATACGTGTCCGGCTATGCAGCGACTGGTGTTTGAGGTAGGCGGACATCTTGTCCGACTATCCGCAAACATCTGTCAGCTGCATCGTCCGAACACAATACCCATATTTTGCGCAGCGGTATGCCGGGATTACCGGCTTCGGACCTGTAGTGAACAGGATTTAAATTGTTATTTATCAATCCGGAATCCATAATAAGCATTCATTCCATGCTCATGGATATCCAGTCCATCCAGCTGCTCCTGATCGGTGACGCGGAGTCCGAAGATTTTATCAATCACCTTGAAAACAAGGAACATGGTCACACCGGTCCAGAGGAGGACAGAGCCAACACCGGTGAGCTGTAACAGAAGCTGGTGCATACCGCCGCCGTAGAACAGTCCGTTGATCTCGCAGGACGGAGCGGAGGTGGTGGCGAAGAGGCCCACAGCGATGGTGCCCCAGAGTCCGTTGCAGAAGTGAACGGCTACAGCGCCTACCGGATCATCGACGCGGATCACATAATCGCAGAACCATACGCCGAAGCATACAAGCAGTCCGGAAACCACGCCTACGAAGAAAGCGCCCATGGCATCCATGGTGTCGCAGCCTGCGGTAATGCCAACCAGGCCAGCCAGGGAAGCGTTCAGACACATGGAAACATCCGGTTTGCCATATTTGACCCAGGTGAAGATCATACAGGTAACGGTTGCGATAGCCGGTGCAATGGTGGTGGTTGCGAAGATGGAAGCCAGCTGCGGTCCGTTTGTTGCAGCAGCGCCGTTGAAGCCGTACCAGCCGAACCAGAGGATGAAGCAGCCGAGGGCACCGATTACAACGTTATGTCCAGGAATTGCGTTTGGGGTGCCGTCGCTGTTGTACTTGCCAAGACGCGGGCCTTCCATCCAGGCACCGATCAGTGCGCTGAAGCCGCCTACCATGTGGATCGCGCAGGAACCTGCGAAATCGTGGAATCCCATCTGTGCGAGCCAGCCGCCGCCCCAGATCCAGTGTGCTTCAATCGGATAAACAACGGCAGAGATGATGCCGGAATAAATACAGTAAGATAAGAAGTTCGTGCGTTCTGCCATGGCACCGGAAACGATGGTAGCGGTGGTTGCGCAGAACACCAGGTTGAATACGAAGTTAGACCAGTCAAAATGTGCGTAATCGGTGATGATGCCAAGGGTCGGGATTCCAATGAATCCGCCGAGTGCGTCTTCGCCGAGTAAAATTCCAAAGCCAAGGAACATAAATACGACAGTTCCGATACAGAAATCCATGAGGTTCTTCATGATGATGTTGCCGGCGTTCTTTGCGCGGGTGAAACCGGTTTCTACCATAGCAAATCCGGCCTGCATGAAGAATACAAATGCCGCGCCGATCAAAAACCAGATGCCAAATACTTCACTTAAGATATTTTCCATAATCGTGACCTCCTTGAGTGATACAGAACCAGTTTTTTGTCCCCGCATGTGGGGCGGAATGGAATCGTGGGGAGATTCCAAAAGAAATTTTTTAAACAGAAGAAGGAGATAAGGGCGTCTGCCGTTATCTCCTTCGATAATCACTGGTCTGTATGAAATTAAAAACGGATGCGTTCTGCCAAACGTGGGGGATCAGCAGAATGCAGCGATGTCAGAGTGCTTCGTCGCCGCGCTCGCCGGTACGGATTCGTACGGCATCCTGTACATCGTAGAGGAAAATCTTACCATCACCGTAATTGCCGGTGGTGATCTGTTCGGTGACCTTGCTGATGATTGTTTCTACGATATCTTCAGCAACAACGGTCTCTACCTTTACTTTGGGAAGAAGATTGACCGTGTATTTGGTACCGCGGTACATTTGCGTGTAACCCTTCTGTGTGCCGTAACCCATAATGTTGCTGATCATAAGACCATGGGCACCGCAGCTGTCCAGAATGCCTTTTAAGTCTTCCAGCTTTTCGGGTTTGATGATGATTTCCAGCTTTTTCATACTTACCAGCCTCCTTAATCTGAATAGGATTTATGATTTATTTCCTATACCGCAGATGCAGGGGGGAGAACAAAGTTTTTTATAGTAGAGAAGTGTATGATACGTAAAAAAAGGGCGCTCCAGTGATTAACCGGAACGCCTTTGTTCTTGCATCTGCGATATACGAAATAAATATGTGCCTTATTATAGGCAAAGTTTTTTGGCTTGTCAATTATATTTTTTTGCGCCAACTTAACATACTTTTGTCAAAATGTTACAAAAGCGAAAAGAATGTTAAAATGCCTTGCGGATTTCAGATTCGCGCACTATAATATACTGTATACAATGTAACAAAGAAATACAATCATGAAAAAGAAGCCGCCGGGGCGAGAAAAAGGCTGCTGTTTGACAGTGTGCAAACAGTAACCGGAACGTGACAGACAAGGGACACAGGGCAGCTTCAAAACGGAGAAAAATGATGATAAAGCATTTGAGTCTTAAGGCATACGGAAAGATCAATCTGGGACTTGACGTACTGCGAAGACGGGAAGATGGCTACCATGATGTGCGCATGATCATGCAGACAGTCGGCATTTTCGACCGGGTGGATCTGATCTGGAAAGAAGAGCCGGGCATTCAGGTAGAGACAAACCTGTATTATCTCCCGACCAATGAAAACAATTTGGTCTATAAGGCAGCAAAACTTCTGATGGATGAGTTTCAGGTATCAAACGGCATCCAGATCCGATTAAAGAAGTTCATTCCGGTGGCGGCCGGCATGGCAGGCGGCAGCAGCGACGCGGCGGCAGTCCTGTTTGGCGTGAACAAGATGTTCCGCCTTGGCCTTACGACACAGCAGCTCATGGAGCGCGGCGTAAAGATCGGCGCGGATGTTCCGTACTGTATTTTGCGGGGAACGGCTCTCTCGGAGGGCATCGGAGAAGTGCTCACGACCCTTCCGCCGGTTCCGCAGTGCCAGGTGCTCGTGGCAAAGCCGGGCATCAATGTGTCTACAAAATTTGTATATGAAAACCTGCATGCAAACGACCTTCGGCCGGAACAGCATCCGGATATCGACGGCATGATCGAAGCTATTGGGCGTAAGGATCTGCAGGGAATTGCCGGAAAACTGGGCAATGTTCTGGAAACCGTTACCGTGAAAGAATATCCGGTCATTCAGGAGATCAAGGGTAAGATGATGGAATTTGGCGCCATCGGCTCTCTGATGAGCGGCAGCGGTCCAACTGTATTTGGACTGTTCACAAACCCGAAGGCGGCTCAGGCGGCTTATGAAGAACTGCGCCACGGCGCGTCTGCTGAATTGGCAAAGCAGGTATATCTGACGAATTTTTACAATCAGAAAGAGGAGAAAAATCATGGAAAATAAGCTTAAGGTAAATATGAATGAATATCTTCCACTGCGCGATGTTGTATTTAATACACTGCGCCAGGCAATTTTAAAAGGAGAGCTGGAGCCAGGTGAGCGCTTAATGGAAATTCAGCTTGCAGACCGTCTTGGTGTCAGCCGTACTCCGATCCGTGAGGCGATCCGCAAACTGGAGCTGGAGGGCCTGGTTCTCATGATCCCGCGTAAAGGCGCTGAGGTTGCGAAAATCTCCGAGAAGAGCCTGCGCGATGTGCTGGAGGTGCGCCGTTCCCTGGAAGAGCTTGCCATTGAACTTGCCTGCCAGCGTATGACCGAGGACGACATCAAAGAGCTGGAAGAAGCGCAGGAAGCATTCCGCGCAGCCATCCAGAGCGCCGATGCCATGACCATCGCAGAGACCGACGAGCATTACCATGATATCATTTACAACGGAACCGGAAACAACCGTCTGGTTCAGATCTTAAATAACCTGCGTGAGCAGATGTACCGCTACCGCCTGGAGTACATCAAGGACGCAGACAAGCGCCAGATCCTGGTAGTAGAGCATGACTACATCCTGAAAGCGATCCGCTCCCGCCATGTGGCAGAGGCAAAGAAAGCCATCCGCGAGCACATCGATAATCAGGAGATTACCGTATCCAGGAATATTAAAGAGCAGCAGTAGTATAAAAGTGAACGAGCAGAACCCGCAAGACAGATTCCGAATGTCCTGCGGGTTCTTTTGGCGTTTGGAAAAACGTAACTTTGTATGGCTGGTTGCGGGAATGGCCCTGGATATGATACAATTTTTGCCAGAATCATGATTGTTAAGGTTCACAGTGTGAACAGGAATGTGAGCTGGAAAAGAGGAAAATACGTGGGAAAGATAGCACTTCTGGTGTCCAGGGAGGAGATGATCCACCAGGCCCATAACATTTTGCAGGAGAAAAAATTTGAGATCCAGGAAATGCGGGTGATCCATACCG
>CAKRRJ010000130.1 GCA_934394615.1 uncultured Lachnospiraceae bacterium | reverse complement strand
GTCTGGATATCGGCTGCTTTTAAAATCCGGCTGATGTCTGCGGGAACCGCATTTTTAATACTGCTGTCACTGGATCCTTTGATATCACAGGATGCGATGACATCCCAGAGAGCAAGACCATGTGTGAGAAGCATGGTCTTTTTTTCGTCTATGGACTGGGGAACCGGAACATCCAGAAGCTGAGCCATGAGCTTCCAGAAACGGTTCTGCGGATGACCGTAGTAGAACTGGAACTCCCGGGATTTTACGGAAGGGAAGCTTCCGAGGATCAGAATGCGGGAGTGTTCATCAAAGACCGGCTCAAAGGTGTGCTGGACGTGGGTGTAGCCTGGTGGAAGCGGAGTCATATTTGGATTCATGAAAACCTTCTTTCTGCGGGAACTTTCGCTCAGAAAAACCGCTGTGGTTTGTGTATTGCAGGAACTGTAACGTCTGCCCTTAACTGTATGCTTTTTCCACCGGGAAGTCAATATCATAGGTTTGAAGCCGTACAGTCTTCTTTTTTTTCGTCGGATCCTGTGTTATACTCATATGTAAAAATGATGTTCATGCAGCGCATGAATAAGAAAAATGGTACTGACATTGTGTGTGAACAGTAACAAAAACGGATTGGGAAAGGGGCTTGGAGTCATGGAACAGGATGAGAAACAAACGGCGGTGGCAGAACTTCTGGAAGATTTTTCAGAGGAACACCTCTGGGCGTGCATCGTGGCGTTTCAGGGAGAGCCGCTTCGGACCATGTCTGGGCTTCCGTATTCCTACACATTAAAGGAAGGAATACATGGCGGCCTTACAAAGGAACTCTGGGTGGACCGGCGGGAGAACAGCAAGTCCATCACCTGGAGCTCAGTCCGGATGGCGTTCCAGAATGTGCTGAAGATGAAGGAAAGCCTTTCGGAAGGTGAAAAGCCCTATGTGAAGCGGCCAAAGGCACTGGGAGATATCCGTGGAATATCCTATATTTATCCGCTGTTTGACCGGTTTGGGCTGATTGAGACAGACCCGGATAAGGGAGAAAACAATGGAGTACAGATGTGCCTGCAGCTGGAGGAATCTTCTGCTCACAACGAAGCAGAAGTAAATACAGAAGGTGAGACAACATGAACTTAAAGGAACAGCAGTATGTATGTACCCTGGCGCGTTGCCAGAGCCTTTCCCGGGCAGCGGAGGAATTGTTCATTTCTCCATCGGCGCTGAGTGTCTATATCAGCAATCTGGAAAAATATCTGGGAGTCCGTCTGTTTGAGCGGACTGGAAGAGGCAAGTCCTTTGTACTGACTTCCATTGGGGAAGAGTATGTGGTGCGGGCAGAGAAGATGCTGGAACTGAAGGCGGAATTCGAGGGACTGGTGGAGAATGAACTGCACAGGAGCCATCCGGCTATCCGCGTTGGAATCCAGCAGCGCCGGGCTATTTCTATTGTGCCAGAGGTATTGCAGCGTTTCATGGAAAAGTATCCGGATGTGGAAGTGATCTTTCGGGACGGAAATCAGGCAGAACTGATGAAGATGTTCCAGGAAGGCTCCGTAGATTACATGATTTCCGTATGTTCGGAGGAGATTACGGATGTGGTCCGCACGGAAATTGCCAGAGAACGGGTTCTTCTGGCTCTTCCGGAGCATCATCCGGCCATTGCGCATGCATATCAGGTGGGGAATGAGCCATATCCGCACTTGGATGTGCGATACCTGGACCGGGAAACATTTATTGTTCCAGTGACAGGCCAGAGTATGCGTACGACAGCAAACCGCATCTTTCAGCAGGCTCGTATCCGCCCCGGGCGTCTGATCGAGATTGGTCATTTTGACGTGATTATGAGCATGGTGAATATTGGACTTGGGATTGGATTTAACCGCCTTGGATATATCCATGATATGCAGAAGTTTGAGCATGTGCGTTATTTCTTTGTGGATCATGAAGCTTACCGCTCAAGCCTGGAGCTGATCCGTCGGAAAGGCCATGTGATTTCTAACTGTGAACGGGATTTTCTGGATATTCTGGTTAAGACCATTCAAAGCCGGTATGGCATGGAAGCGGTGGGGAAATACAAAGATACAACCGATACAGAAAACGGACAATAATTGCACAAATATGACAAACAATTTAAAAAATTTAAAACGGTTTTAAGAAAAAACAAATGGTAAAAAGCCACCATCACTGTTATATTTTAAAACAATAAAGTTTAATAGGAGGTGGCTTTTGGTATGAGTACCAAGAAAAAGTTTCGAGTACCGCACAGCTTTGTGATCGTATTTTCTATTATCATCGCTGCTGTGCTCTTAACCTGGATCATTCCGGCCGGCGAGTATGTCCGCGTGGAAAATGCGGATGGCATCAAGGTCATTGATCCGACCCAGTTTAACTACATTGCGAGAACTCCGGTGAATCCGCTGCTGATCCCGATGTACATTGTAAAAGCGTTTATCAAACGTGTGGATATCATGCTGGTTATCTTATTCTCCGGCGGCGCGTTCCACATGCTGACCCAGTCCGGCGCACTGCAGGCAGTGATCGCAAAACTGGCAAAGAAATTCTCCAACAACCTGTATGTGTTCATTCCGATCCTGACCCTGATGTTTGGCCTGATCTGCACCACCCAGGCTGTAAACATGTTCATTGCATTCGCTCCGGTTATGGTTATGCTGGCGCTGGCAATCGGACTTGATTCCATCACCGGTGCAGCCATCATTCTGCTTGGCGGCGCGATTGGTTTCTCCACCGGTACCTTAAACCCGAATACCACGGTCGTTGCGCAGAAGATCGCAGAGCTTCCGCTGTACTCCGGTATCGGATACCGCTGGGTATGTTTCGCGGTTTACTATGTAATTACCAATATCTTCCTGGTTCGCTATGCGTTAAAGATCAAAAAGGACCCGACTAAGAGCCCGATGTATGATCTGGACTTAAACAGTGAGCTTCGCGCAAGCGGCGGTCTGGAAGATTTCGGCACCATCGATGCCCGCAAGGTATTAAACATCATTGCGCTGGTTGTCTCTCTGGGTGTAGTTATTTACGGAAGCATCAAGTTTGACTGGGATATGCCGGAGATGGCAGCGATGTTCATCTGGCTGGCAATCGTAGTTGGCATCATTTCCGGATTTGATTCGGATACCATCTGCAAGAACTTCCTGGAAGGCTGCAAGAAGATGATGTCCGCTATGATCATCATCGGTCTGGCACAGTCTATCAGCTCCATTATGTCTGACGGTAAGATCATTGATACCGTTGTGCATGGCCTGGCTGGCGGACTTGGCAGTGTGCCGACCCTGCTTCAGGCACCGGCTATGCTGATCGCGAACACCATCATCAACGTGTTCCTGACCTCTGGTTCCGGACAGGCAGCAGCCGTTATGCCAATCCTGGTTCCGCTTTCTGACCTGATCGGTGTGACCAGACAGACTGCGGTTCTGGCATTCAACTTTGGTGACGGCTTCTGTAACTACATTCTGCCGACCTCTACCGCTTTGATGGGTATCATCAGTGCCTGCAACATCCCGTATGACCGCTGGATGCGTTTTATGTGGAAGATGTTTGCAATCTGGCTGGTAACCGGTACCGTAATGCTTGTCATTGCACAGCTGATCAATTACGGACCGATGTAAGAGATGTTGATAAGGAGTAAAGAAAATGAGTGATAAAAAGTCTCTGTTTGAAGCCATTGACGCGCAGCGCGCTGAGCTGTGTTCCATGGCAGACCAGATTTTTGATAATCCGGAGTACGAGGGCGAAGAGGTATTTGCCAGCGGCCTTCTGACCGATTACCTGAAGAAAAACGGGTTTGAGGTAGAGATGGGTGTGGGCGGTTTTAAGACCGCGTTCCGCGCTGTCTACAGTCATGGCGAGGGCGGACCGGTTCTTGGTATTCTTTGCGAGTACGATGCGCTCCGCAACCTGGGACACGGCTGCGGCCATCATATGCAGGGCCCGGGATGTCTGGGTGCCGCAGTAGCATTAAAGAATCTGGAGACTGACAAGCCGTTCCAGATTGTGGTGTACGGAACCCCGGCGGAGGAGACCTTCGGCAGCAAGGTGCAGATGATCCAGAATGGCTGCTTTAAGGAGCTGGACGTGGCATTTATGATGCACGGCGGTCCGAATACCTGCACCGATATCAAGTGCCTGGCTCAGAAGAGTTATGAGGTAACCTTCCACGGTCACCGTGCCCATGCGGCACTGGCACCGGAGAAGGGCCGCAGCGCTTTCGATGCCATGCTTGTGGCCTTCCAGGGTGTTGAGTTTCTGCGTGAGCATGTGCCGGATGATGTGCGTATGCATTACTGCATGACCGAGCTTCCCGGCCCGGCCAACGTGGTTCCGGCTACCGCAAAGGGTGAGTTCTCCCTTCGTTCCTTCTCCAGAAAAGAGCTGGAAGAGGT
>CAKRRJ010000129.1 GCA_934394615.1 uncultured Lachnospiraceae bacterium | reverse complement strand
TTCGAACTTGCGACCTCTGCGTCCCGAACGCAGCGCTCTACCAAACTGAGCCACGCCTCGCTACGTTCTGTAGTATAGTATAAATTGTTTTAATTGTCAACAACAATTTGAAATTTTTTTAAATTTTTTTATTGTCCCGGAATTCTTCTCTCCACAACAGCGCCGCTCCGAGGATAAACACAAAGCAGACGATCCAGGTAACCGGCTCGCAGGCGCAGACTGCCGGATAACCAAGCACCGGAACGATGAAGCAGCCGAATATAACTTTTCCGATCAGTTCCAGGCTGCTGCAAAACAACGGAGCCACGCGGTGACACATGCCCTGGAGCACATTTCGCATGATAATGAGATACCCCATAGGCGGAAACATCGGGATGCTGACACGGATATAAAGAACCGCGTTTTTCACAACATCCTGATTGGTGCTGCCCGTAATGAGGCGCACAGCGTCTGGTGCCAGGAACACCGCAAATACCATGGCAAACACCCACCAGACCATATAGAGCGCAAACGCCACTTTCACACCGCTTGAGATACGGCTGCGTTTTTCTGCTCCAAAATTCTGGCTTGCATAGGTCGCGCAGCTTGCGGAGAGCGCGGCTCCCGGCATCATAAAAAGCTCGACCAGGCGTCTTCCGCCCACCTGCGCCGCAATGTAAACACTGCCGAGCGCATTGATACTTCCCTGCAGCACTACGCTTCCAATGCTGTAGATTGTGCTCATAAGTGCCATGCTGAGACCCGTAAAAAACACTTCCCCGCAAAGTGGCGCGGACTCTTTCAGGTCATTCACATCAAAACGCATCTGTGGATACTGTCTTACAATATAGAAGAAACAGAATACGGCACTGATTCCCTGCGCCAGAACCGTTGCCACTGCTGCTCCAAACACACCAAGACCAAGCGGGCCCATAAACAAAATATCGAGCACTACATTCAGTCCGCAGCTGAACACCAGAAACCAGAGCGGCGTCACACTGTTTCCGACTGCGCGCAGCAGCCCGGATTCCAGGTTATACGCCATAGTGAGCGGAATACCGGCAAGAATGACGGTAATGTAGGAAAGTGCTCCGGCAAGCACATGCTCCGGCGTATTTAAAACATGAAGAAGCGGGATGCGGAATGCCAGAAAACCGCCTGTCAAAATTGCTGCCCAAACCGCTGCAAGCGTCACCATCCATCCGATGCTCCTTCGCATGCCATCCTGGTCCCCTGCGCCGAAAAACCGGCTTACAACCAGCGCGAACCCGGTATTTAAGCCAAATGCAAAGCTTGTGATCATGCTGTAGAGCGCTGCGGTCGCGCCAATCTGCGCCAGCGCCTGATCTCCCAGCATATGGCCGGCAATGGCGGTATCTGCCAGATTATAAAACTGCTGCAAAAGATTGCCAAGAAACATGGGGAGCGCGAATGCCATCAAAAGCTTCGCCGGACTCCCCACTGTCATATCCAGGACTCTTGTTTTCTGTCCATTTTCCATGATTCGATTATTCTCCCAAATTCCATTCCGTCAGACCGAAGAAGCCTGCGCGCAGCCGCTTCCAAAGTCATCGATCAGGATTTTTGCGCCTTCCTTCTGAAGGCCGGTCAAAAATTCGCAGCCGCCTTCCGTGATATCCGCGTATGCCGACTCCGTGAGTTCATAGTGGAACATGCTCATCGGATTTTTCCGGTCGGTTACATTCTTCTGGATCCGGTTCATGATGTTATTGTCCATTAAATCCATACGGGACAGGTTGACTGCTACCGGAAGAATTTTCTTGCCCTCCTGATGGCGTTTTTTCAGAACATCCTGTACCGTTTCGTTTACGAACGCATCCAGCTTGGTAATGTGTCCGCTGTTTTCCAGAACCGGGATAAAACGGCCCGGAAGTACCTCTTTTTATCTGTCTAATCTCTTTCTTTTATCCAAGCAGGTCCATGACCATCTTCCGGTCAAAGACCACCTCTGTCACCTGATCTACCTCGATCTGGTACAGGGCATTTGCCGCAATGTGTTCCGCTGCCTGCTCCAGGTCACGGATTCCGCTTGTTCCGGCAAAAAATTCCACTACAGCATCCAGGCCGTCCGGCGATACCACGCACTCGCCGTCTTTCAGTCCCATGCGCTTTAACACTTTCGGCAGCGCAAAACGGGAAAAGATAATTTTCTTTTCCTCTGGCGTGTAATCCGGAATATCGATCACCGCAAAACGTGACATAAGCGGCGCGCTGATCTGGGACTTGTCGTTTGCCGTTGCGATGGGATATACGCCAACGGTCGGGATCATGCACTCCATGTAGTTATCGGTAAATCCCAAGTTGTCGAGCAGTGTCAAAAGCACATCCGCCGGGTTTCCGTTGCCCTTGCCGGATGCAGCCTTGTCAAGCTCATTGATGATGAATACCAGGTTGGACTCGCCTGCCATGGCAAATGCATCCATGATGATGCCCGGTTTTGCGTTCGCATAGATTCTGGAGCTTCCCGTAAGCTGTTCCGGATCGTTGATGGAACTCATATCGAGGGTGGTCCACGGAAGTTTTAAAATCCGCGCTACCGCGTAAGCGATCTGGGATTTTCCGGTTCCTGCAGGTCCTACTAACAAAAGTCCGTATGCCGGAAGTGTATGTGTCCGGTTAATCTGGATGATAGTCTCAATGATGCGCTGTTTTACGCGCTCCATGCCGTACAGCTCCTCATCCAGAATGCGGCGTGCTTCTTTCGGATCGATGGATTCAAAATAATTGCTCTTCCACTGAACATTCATCATGATGGAAAGGGCGCGCTGCGCATGGCGGCGTTCCTCCGGAGAGACTTCGTGAGAGCGCGCTACTGCCAGGTTTCTTCTCGCCCAGAGGCGGATGTTGTCCGGAAGGGTTCTTCCGGCGCAGTTCATAAAGTCCGTGATGCTCTGAATGCTGGTGAGCTTCATGTCGTCGCCTGCCTCTTCCAGGCTCTCATCGACTGCTTCCTCTCCCGGCGCGCTGCTCGCAAACAGGCGGTCGATCATGAACTGTAAAAATCCATCTTCCGCAGAAAGCTTGGTTCCGTTTCCAAAGGCAGTCTCCCGGATCTTATAAACGGCATAACCATCCGGGCGATTCTCGCCGGATAAGCGCACTGGAATATGGTTCTCGCCAAGCCATTTCAACAGGCTCACAAAACGTGCGTCAATCTTTAAGATATCGGCGCTGACCGTCCCGTCTTCCTCCTGAAACTCAAAGGTCGTGCGCTTGACCGGATTGGTGAACATGCCGCAGGAATGATGCTGCCAGTTCCGTCTGCTGTTGTCAAGCACCAGGATCGGTTTTTCCGGTGAAGCATCCGGCTCACTGGACTGAAATGTGGTGTAGGTACACTCCGCCGGATTCTTTTTGTCCGGCGCGTCGCTGAAATCAAATACTGGCATAAACGTTTCCTCCCCATGAATATCGCGTATATTTTATAACTTTTTTTGCATAATTACTCATTATTTTCAGTGTACCACGGATTTGTAAAATCAACAACCTCTTATTCAAAATCAAAATCCGCGTAATCCTCTGGCAGAAAGCGGTGATAAATAATGTGGCAGCCTTCGTCCTTAAAGCAGTAATAATATGGATCTTTCGCGCCGTCCGTAAAGCGAATGAGAATGTCGAACTCGCCGTTGTTTACCGGTTCCACCGTGATCGGGGATGGCTGTTTTTCAAACAGTGCGCGGATTTCTTCCATAGTACAGTCATGGCGTCCCACCAGCTCTACCAGTTCCTGAATAAATTCATTCGGCTTTGTATGTTCCCGCACATAGACAACGCCCTCCTCCGGAATCAGAAAGCAGAAACGGTCTTTTTTTGCAGTTACTGTTACCATGCCGAGCCGGTCCTTTGTCTCTTCGCCAAAACCAGAAAGAAGTGCCAGCATCTCCTGCTCTTTTAAATTTTCTCCAGTCAGATGACACAGAGAACTTAACGGATAATACAGGCGGATATTCTCTTTCCGGTAACCAAGCTTTGCCTGCTCTTCTTTGATCATATCGATAATGTTCTGCTCCAGTTTCTCGAATTTCATAATGTTCTCCTCAATATTTTTATACACCAAAAACGGGGATGTCTGCCGTCTGGCTTTCACATCCCTCGTTTTCTTTATTTCGTATTTTTTTATACTTCCGTCATCTGGAATCCTTTTGCAGCCAGGCATTTTTCAACGAACTCACAGTCGTCCGTATGCAGTACCATGACCGGTTTACCGGACTGACGGTTAAAGGAAAGATACTGGTAATTTACGTCGATGTTGCTCTCTAAAAACGCAGCCAGCACGCGGTTTAAGCTTCCGACCTCATCCTCTACCTCAATGCCAAGCACATTGGTAAGACGGCTTAAGTAGCCTGCCTCCTTTAAGATCTTCTGTGCCTTTTCCGGCTTGAGATTGTAGCAAAGTAAAACCGCCTGTTTCATCTGACTTCCCTCTCTTCTTCATCTGACATCATAAAAGCCCCTCTTTAAACCGCCGCGAAGCGGAAAAGGGAGTCTGAGGGGATTATCC
>CAKRRJ010000128.1 GCA_934394615.1 uncultured Lachnospiraceae bacterium | reverse complement strand
AATCAATATCGAATCATGCCAGTTATTGCAATATCAGAAATCAAAAGCAGGCAATTCATCCCACCACCTAAAGAGGATGGAGGAATTCTTGCTGTGTTATGTTAAAACAAAAAAGCCCAGAAACCCTTGATTTTACAAGGAATTTCTGAGCATGAAAAAAGCGGGTGATGGGAATCGAACCCACGTATCCAGCTTGGAAGGCTGGTGTTCTACCATTGAACTACACCCGCGTCTTACGACGAATATTATAATACCATAGAATTTTCAAAAATGCAAATACATTTTTATATAACATTTTCATTAAAAAAGAAGCGGTATCCATTACGGTCCGCTTCTTTTACATTTCACCTGCCTGACTCAGAACAATCCTTACTACATCCTGACTTATATAAAAACCAGCGTTCTGCATTTTCTCTAATACAGGCTTTACCGCTGCGTAGAATTTACAATAACCCTACGCATTTTTCAGTTCCTCCAAAAATTCCTGCTCATCATCAAAATTGAAAATGCTGGTTCTGTAATTGCTCATATACTTAATAAAGTCTTTCTCAGACATTTCCGCTATCTGCGCACAATAACCAACAGACACATGATTATGAATATATTAGCCAATCGCAACCAGCCTTCTGGCAAAATCAGCGGCCTGCTTCGGACCTTTCGTGACTATTCTTCAATTTTTATTTGGCAATATGCAGATACCGCTTCACATACTTTCCGGTATAGGACACCGGACTCTCTGCCACTTCTTCCGGCGTGCCCTTTGCGATCACGGTTCCGCCTCTCTCGCCGCCTTCCGGGCCGATATCAATGAGATAATCGGCGGTCTTGATGACATCCAGGTTGTGCTCAATGACAATGACCGTATTGCCGCCATCAGAGAGTCTGCGCAGAATCTCCACCAGCTTATGAACGTCCGCAAAGTGCAGGCCGGTGGTCGGCTCATCCAGGATATAGACGGTCTTTCCGGTTCCGCGTCGGCTCAGTTCTGTAGCCAGCTTGATTCGCTGCGCCTCACCGCCGGACAGCTGGGTGGACGGCTGTCCCAGGCGGATGTAGGACAGACCTACATCATTCAGCGTCGCAATCTTCCGGTAAATAGAAGGAATATTCTCAAAGAATTTCATGGCCTCTTCCACGGTCATGTTCAGCACATCGTAAATGCTCTTGCCTTTATATTTGACATCCAGCGTCTCGCGGTTGTAGCGCTTGCCGCCGCAAACCTCACACGGTACATAGACATCCGGTAAGAAGTGCATCTCAATCTTGATGATACCGTCACCGCTGCAGGCCTCACAGCGTCCGCCCTTTACATTGAAGCTGAAACGCCCCTTATTGTAGCCCTTTGCCTTAGCATCCGGCGTGGATGCAAACAGGTCGCGGATCATATCGAATACTCCGGTGTAGGTAGCCGGGTTGGAACGCGGGGTACGCCCGATCGGGGACTGGTCAATGTTGATGACCTTATCTAACTGCTCCAGACCCTCAATCTTCTTAAACTTGCCCGGAATCGTACGGGCGCGGTTCAACTTTCTTGCCAGTTCCTTATACAGAATCTCATTCACCAGGGAACTCTTGCCGGAGCCAGACACGCCGGTCACACAGGTCATAATGCCCAGTGGGAACGAAACATCAATGTTCTTTAAGTTGTTCTCTGCTGCCCCGCGCACGGTAATCCAGCCTGTAGGCTTTCTGCGCTCCTTCGGCACCGGAATCTGAATACGACCGCTAAGATATGCGCCAGTAATGGACTTCTCATTCTGCATGATCTCTTCCGCCGTACCGATGGCCACCACTTCTCCACCGTGTTCGCCCGCTCCCGGTCCGATATCCACAATACAGTCTGCCGCCCGCATGGTGTCTTCATCGTGCTCCACCACCAGAACCGTATTGCCCAGATCACGCAGATGGGTCAAGGTTGCCAGCAGCTTGTCGTTATCCCGCTGGTGCAGGCCGATGCTCGGCTCATCCAGAATGTAAGCCACGCCCACCAGTCCGGAACCGATCTGGGTTGCCAGACGGATTCGCTGCGCCTCGCCGCCAGATAAAGTACCCGTAGCCCGGGAAAGAGACAGGTATTCCAGGCCAACATTCAACAGGAAATCCAGGCGCGCCTTGATCTCCTTCAGGATCTGATGACCAATGGACTCCTGCATCGGAGTCAGCTTCAGCTCATCCAGGAATGTGCGGAAACGGGTAATGGACAGCTCCGTTGCCTCATAAATGTTAATGCCGCCCACCGTAACGGCCAGAGAGCTGGATTTCAGTCGCTGGCCCTTGCAGGCCTTACACGGCGTAATGCGCATAAAGGTCTCATACTCCGCCTTGGATGCCTCAGAGAACGTCTCCTTGTAGCGGCGCTCCACATTGCGGAGCAGGCCCTCAAACGCCACCGGATAGATGCCCTCGCCCCTCTGTCCCTTGTAATACACCTTCACCTCTTTTCCATTGGTGCCGTGCAGGATCACATCCTGGATTTCCTTCGGATACTCCTCAAACGGCGTATCCAGGTCAAAGTGGTATTCCTTACATAACGCATCTAAAATCGCATGGGTGAAGCTGTTTTTGTCCGTACAGGACTGCCAGCCCATCACCACGATGGCTCCCTTGGAAATACTCAATGACTTGTCCGGAATCATAAGGTTTTCGTCGAACTCCATCTTGTAGCCAAGACCAAAACACTCCGGGCAGGCACCGAACGGATTGTTGAAGGAGAAGCTTCGCGGCTCCACCTCCTCAATGCTGATGCCGCAGTCCGGGCAGGCAAAACTCATGCTGAAATTCATGGGTTCCCCATCGATGACATCCACGATCATAAGGCCGTCAGAAAGCCCCATAACCGTCTCGATGGAATCCGTCAGACGCTTTTCTATGCCTTCCTTTACCACCAGACGGTCCACCACAATCTCAATGTTATGCTTGATATTTTTCTCTAATTTAATCTCTTCCGAAAGCTCATAGAGGTTTCCGTCAATTCTGGCACGGACATAGCCGCTTTTTCGCGCCTGCTCCAGAAGCTTGACGTGCTCGCCCTTGCGCCCCCGCACCACCGGTGCCAGAAGCTGGATCTTGGTGCGTTCCGGAAGCTGTAAAATCTGGTCTACCATCTGGTCGATCGTCTGCTTTTTGATCTCGCGCCCGCACTTCGGACAGTGCGGGATGCCAATGCGGGCATACAGCAGACGCATGTAGTCGTAAATCTCTGTTACCGTACCCACGGTAGAACGAGGGTTACGGTTTGTGGATTTCTGGTCAATGGAAATAGCCGGAGAAAGTCCCTCAATGCTCTCCACATCCGGCTTTTCCATCTGGCCAAGGAACTGCCGCGCATAAGAGGACAGCGACTCCATATAGCGTCGCTGCCCTTCTGCATAAATGGTATCAAATGCCAGGGATGACTTGCCCGAGCCGCTTAAGCCCGTCAGCACCACCAGCTCATTCCTGGGAATGTCCAAGGATATATGTTTCAAGTTGTGCTCATTCGCACCACGAATCTTGATATACTGCTTTGCCATGGCTGTGAACCTTTCTTTTCGCTCCTCTTTCGTATGTGTCAGACAGCACTGATTATAAATTTGGAGCTCCACTATATTTTCGTCTATATTTTACGCAATCTTACTTCAGATTATTTTGTAATGTATGGATCAGTTCCTCCAGAACAATTGGCTTGGATAAAAATCCATCCATGCCGCATTCCAGTGCCTGCTTTCTGTCTTCGTCAAACGCATTGGCCGTCATGGCAAGGATCGTAATTCCCGCCAGTGCCGGATCATCAAGTGCACGGATCTGTTTTGTTGCCTCATATCCGTTCATGACAGGCATCTGAACATCCATAAGCACCAGATCATAGTCGCCCGGCGCTGCATGCCTTACCTTCTCCACGGCCTCTGCTCCGTTTTCTGCCGTATCAATCCGGAAGCCATATTGCTTCAGAAGCTCCACAGCAATTTCACGGTTCAGTTCATTGTCTTCCACAAGCAGGATACATTTTCCCCTGAAATCGGAGCCTGCTGCCGGAAGAACCGGTTTCTCTGTTTCTTCCTGCATCTGACCGATCGCTGTCATCAGAGTCTCTCTGATATCTGACATAAACAGCGGTTTCGCGCAAAATGCCGTTACCCCTGCTGCCCTGGCTTCTACTTCGATATCCGACCAGTCATAGGCAGTCAGGATGATGATCGGCGTATCATCGCCCAGACTGCGGATCTGACGGGTGACCTCAATGCCATTCATATCCGGCAGACGCCAGTCGATGATATAGGCATGGAATGCATCCCCCAGTTCCATGGACTGGCGTGCACGGAGAACGGCCTCTTTGCCGGAAAGGGTCCATTCCGAACGCATGCCTACCTTGGCAAGCATCTTTGTCACACTGTCGCAGGTATTAAAATCATCGTCTATCACTAACGCCTTAAGACCTTCCAGCTCTGCGATCCGGTCGGTGCGGTGCTGCTCCGGCTGAATCCGCAATGCCAGACGGACAATCACTTCCGTACCCTTTCCCTGCTCCGTCTGAACCTCAATG
>CAKRRJ010000127.1 GCA_934394615.1 uncultured Lachnospiraceae bacterium | reverse complement strand
CAGATTGTTTATCTGTTGTCCCAGGAGAGCAGCCTGATGGAAATCGTCAAGCTGATCGGCGGCGATGTGCTGCCGGACGACCAGAAGCTGATCCTGGAGATCGCAAAGGTAATCCGTGTTGGATTCCTGCAGCAGAATGCTTTCCACAAGGACGATACCTGCGTTCCCATGGAGAAGCAGTTTAAGATGATGGAGATTATCCTGTACCTGTACCGGAAGTCCCGGTCTCTGATTTCTATGGGCATGCCGATGTCGGTACTGAAGGAGGATCCGATTTTTGACCAGGTCATTGCCATCAAATACGATGTGCCAAACGATAACCTGGCATTGCTGGATGATTATAAAAAGAAGATTGACGCCTTTTATGAGGGCGTCATGGAGCGGAACGCATAGGAGGGCTGTGACATGGCAATTGAATATTTGGGTTTAAGTGCGATCAACGGCCCTATGGTGGTGCTGGAGGGCATTTCCGGCGCAGCCTACGATGAGATTGTGGAAATGACCGTGGACGGGAAAAAACGCAAGCTGGGCCGCATTATTGAGGTGTATGAGGACAAGGCTGTGATCCAGGTATTTGAGGGTACCGAGGGCATGGGCTTAAAAAATGTACACACCCGCCTGACGGGCCATCCGATGGAGCTTGGCGTATCTACGGAGATGCTGGGGCGTACCATGAACGGCATTGGTGTGCCGATTGACGGACTGGGCGAGATTCTGCCGGAGAAGATGCTGGATGTAAACGGCAAGCCGTTAAACCCGGTGACCCGTGAGTATCCGCGCAACTACATCCGTACCGGTATTTCTGCCATTGACGGCCTGATGACTCTGATCCGGGGCCAGAAGCTGCCGATCTTTTCCGGCAACGGACTTCCCCACGACCAGCTGGCGGCGCAGATCGTCCAACAGGCATCCCTGGGGGATGATTCGGATGAACAGTTTGCGATTGTCTTTGCTGCCATGGGCGTGAAACATGATGTGGCAGAATTCTTCCGCCGGACCTTCGAGGAGAGCGGCGTTTCCTCCCATGTGGCTATGTTCATGAACCTGGCCAATGACCCGGTGGTAGAGCGTCTAATCACACCGAAGTGCGCGCTGACGCTGGCTGAGTATCTGGCGTTTGAGAAAAACATGCACATTCTGGTCATTTTAACGGATATGACCTCTTTTGCGGAGGCCATGCGAGAGGTATCTTCTTCCAAGGGCGAAATTCCTTCCCGAAAAGGTTTCCCGGGATACCTGTACAGTGAACTGGCGGCACTTTATGAGCGCGCAGGCATTGTAAAAGGCGTGAATGGTTCTGTGACCCAGATTCCGATCCTGACCATGCCGAACGACGACATCACCCATCCGATCCCGGACCTGACCGGTTACATTACCGAGGGGCAGATCGTTCTGGACCGGGAGTTAAACGGCCAGTCGGTCTACCCGCCGATCAACGTACTGCCGAGCCTGTCCCGTCTGATGAAGGACGGCATCGGTGAGGGCTACACCCGGGCTGACCATCAGGCAGTGGCAAACCAGCTGTTCTCCTGTTACGCGAAAGTAGGAGACGCAAGAGCGCTGGCATCGGTTATCGGTGAGGATGAGCTGTCACCGCTGGATAAAAAATATCTGGTATTCGGCCGGGAGTTTGAGCATCGTTTTGTGGGACAGGATCCGCATGACAACCGGAACATCATCACCACGCTGAATATTGGCTGGCAGCTTCTGGGCCTGCTTCCGAAGGAGGAGCTGGACCGGATCGACACGAAAATTCTTGCGCAGTACTATAAGGTGACAAAGCTGGATGAGAACGGGGATCTGGTGGATGCAGAGAATGGAAAGAGCGCGGCTGGAGCGGCAGCATCAGGTGCGGCGCAGCGATAAGGAGGGATCCGTATGAATCTGAATACTTTCCCGACGAAGGGCAACCTGATTTTAGCGAAGAATTCTCTTGCGCTGGCCAGCCAGGGCTACGAGCTGATGGACAAGAAGCGGAACATCCTCCTGCGGGAGCTGATGGGACTCATCGACCAGGCCAAGGACATCCAGGCAGAGATCGACACGACCTTTACGGAGGCCTATAAGGCTTTGCAGAAAGCCAATATCGAGCTGGGAATCGGCTTTATCCAGGATATTGCCGGGACGATTCCGGTGGACGATACGATCCGCATCAAGACCCGCAGCATCATGGGAACGGAGATCCCGCTAGTGCAGCATGAGCCGGTGCCTCTGACACCGGGCTATGCGTTCTTAAGTACCAGTCCGGCGCTGGACGAGGCCCGGATGCATTTTGAAAAGGTGAAGGAGCTGACCACAAAGCTTTCCATGGTGGAAAACTCCGCCTACCGCCTGGCCTCCAGCATCAGAAAGACCCAGAAGCGGGCCAACGCGTTAAAGAACATCACCATTCCGACGTATCAGAACCTGGTAACGACGATCGGAAATGCGCTGGAGGAGAAAGACCGGGAAGAGTTTACGCGGCTGAAGGTCATTAAGAGAACAAAGACGGGATAAACACGAAAGGTCCGGGCATGAAAGACAACGGCTTCCTATATTTTCACATATCGTTGTTTGCTTGCTTTCACAACAGATGTTCGCCTGCATCGGATTTTTATCCACTGCATTCGGACATCTGTGATCAAGATGCAAACAACCAGATATGCCGAAAATACCGGAAGCCGTTGCCCTTCATGCCCTGCGTTTTTGGCTGTACTTTGCAGGTTGTTTGCGCGAAGCACTTCACAGAAATTGTGAACTGTGATAAAATATAGATTAACTGGGGGTTCGGAATAAGGAACCCCTTTGATATTTACCACAGGAAGTGAGGTCAGAGTTTTGACAACGAACATACATAGAAACTGGAAAAGAAGGGTACAGTGTTTTAGTGCGGCGCTTCTGGCGGCAGGCCTTCTGGCGGGCTGCGGTGCGGCGCAGACATCTACTGAGGCAGAGAGTGAGACTACCGAGGAGAATCTGGTGCTGATGGAAGAGACGCTTCCGCAGACTGCGGCAGACGAGACGGTCATGGCGCTTTCGCCGGATGGTCCGCTGCTTCCGTCTGTCGAGGGTGTTGACGCAGAGTACAGTGAACCGATCCCGGATTATCTGCGTATCGGTGAGAAGCATCCCATCGTCTTAAAGCTGCAGCAGCGCCTGATGGATTTAGGTTTTATGGATAACGATGAACCGACGGATTATTATGGTGAGGTAACCCAGAGTGCGGTCAAGATCTACCAGCGACAGAATCAGCTGGCGCAGGACGGCATCATCGGCCCGGATACCCTGGAGGCAATTCTTTCCCCGGATGCGAAGTATTACGCTGCCCAGAAAGGTGATGAGGGTACCGATATTACCCGTATCCAGAGCCGTCTGTATGAGCTGGGTTATCTGGCAAGCGACAGCCAGGTGACCGGCAGCTTTGGCGATGCCACCGAAGAGGCAGTCATGAAGATGCAGAGCGTCAACGGTCTGGATCAGGATGGTAAAGTAGGAAGAAAGACCATGAACCTCCTCTACAGTGAGGATGTGAAGGCAAATATGCTGGCTTACGGAGAGAAGAGCGATCTGGTTCTGGCGGCACAGAAGCGTTTGAAGGAGCTGGGCTATATGACCACTGAGCCGGATGGCAGCTACGGAAATGATACGATCATTGCAGTCAAACAGTTCCAGTCCCGCAATGACCAGATTGTAGATGGATATCTGGGACCGGCTACCCGTGTGGCGTTAAACAGTTCTGACGCGGTTCCGAACGGTCTGGCCCTTGGCGACAGCGGTGATAACATCCAGCGGGTACAGAACCTGTTAAGCCAGTTAGGATACTTAAAATCTGCCAATGTCACTGGCTATTACGGCGAGGTGACGGAGGATGCGGTCAAGCTGTTCCAGCGAACCAACGGACTGAGCGCCGATGGTACCGTGGGCGTTATGACCATGGCAAAGCTGACCGGCGGTGATGCGAAGAAAGCACCGGCCCAGCCGAAGACGAATACCAGTAAAAACAACAGCAAAAATAACAGTAAAAATAATTCCGGCAACGGCGGCAAGAAGGGAAGCTCCGGCAGCACTGCTGTTCCGAATACCGGTGGTGCCAGCGGCGGCGCGAGTGCGCTTCTGGCGGTGGCAAGCTCCAAACTTGGCTGCCCGTATGTATGGGGCTCCAAGGGACCGAACTCCTTTGACTGCTCCGGTTTCGTGTACTGGTGCTTAAACCAGGTTGGCGTGCGTCAGAGCTACATGACTTCTTCCGGATGGAGAAACGCGGGAAGATACACCAGGATCAGCAGCTTTTCTAATCTGCGTGCCGGTGATATCATCGTTGTAAGCGGCCATGTCGGAATTGTGGCAGGCGGCGGAACGGTTATTGATGCGTCCTCTGGTAACGGTAAGGTTGTTCATCGTTCCTTAAGCTCCTGGTGGGCCAATAATTTTATCTGCGGATGGAGAATTTTCTAAAACTGTATTGTATCAAATCAAAAACTTTTCAAAAAAATAATTGACAAATGAAATAATGGTACTATAATGGCAGTTATTCAAAGATTCACA
>CAKRRJ010000126.1 GCA_934394615.1 uncultured Lachnospiraceae bacterium | reverse complement strand
CCGCATCTTGTTTACCGTAGTCAGGGCAGTCTCCGCCGAGGAGAAAAACGCTGACAGCATCAGCAGGATCAAAACCGTCACCAGTTGTATGCCCGTACTGTCTCCAGAATCTAACATAGAAATATTTCGCTCCTTTTTTATTTTTATTCGATTTTACATGGTTTCACGACTGCTGTCAACAGGAGTTTTTTCCGGCAGTATGCCCCGGATTTCCTTTATGAGTTCCGCCCCAAACAGGATGCCGGAGCCAAGAAACACAAAGATATCCCCAAGATTGAAGACAACCTTCTTCAGTTTTCCACATTGAATGCTGAAATAATCCACCACGTAACGCCGCACAACTCGGTCATACAGATTGCTGATGGCGCCGCCGAGGATAATGGCAATGCCAATCTTCCGCACCCGTTTTCCTTTCTGCGGAAGCATTGCCGCCAGATACCCGAAAAGACCGGAAATGATGGCCAGCGGAATCATCCGCACAAGCTCACCGTGTTCTTCCAGAAATCCGAACGGAAACCCGGCGTTATGGTTCCGGTAAAGAAGGATCTTTCCGTTTGTGTGGGATAATGGTTTTGGAAAATCTTCCGGCTTTTCCTGTTCGATCAGCCATTTAAGGCCAAGATCCAATGATGACAGCGCCGCGATGATTCCTGTATAAAACTTCATAGGCGGACCTCCTCTTTGCCCGGTCATGCGCGCCGGACGATTACCCTTATTGTACTATCGAAACACGGAGCCGTCAATTTGTAACCTGTTACTGTTCACGCGTTGCGCAAACAGCAACGGATTTTGCCGATGCTTCGCATTCCAAATCGGCAAAATCTGCTGCCGTCACGGTATCATACGGCATTTTCCGTTCAGAAAATGCCTACCCATGTATAGTAACTCACACCTTTTCTAACTTTCCTGCATATACTACCAGGAAAAAGTCCCGGGAGTTTCCATGATCCCCTGCAATGTTTCCCCCGCCTCAGAAGAGACTGCTGATTTCATCGTCCGGTATTCCCCGCGTGCTGTAGAATCCCTCTATGAACTGGCCAGAACCCGGTGCGTCAATCTGGTAAGCCAGGAATATGCCATTGTCCACGCGCCGCTTTCCGGTGTCCCTCCCTTAAGCCTTACGCAGCATACCTACTCCGCCATTCCAAAACTTTATGGTCTGCAGGATACCACCGCGCTGGAAGCTGCCGGAGTCCTCCCGCTCTTTTCCCAGCCAAACCTTATGAGTACCGGACAGGGCGTCCTCATTGGGCTGATTGATACCGGAATTGATTACACGAACCCGCTGTTTCAAAACGCAGATGGGACCAGCCGCATCGTAAAGCTCTGGGATCAGACGATGGAAAGCGATTCGGTGCCTGCGGCGATCGCCGGATTTCAGCCCTTTTTCGGCACAGTCTACACCCAGGAAGATTTCAACCGTGCCCTGCAATCCGAACAGCCCTATGAAATCGTTCCCTCCACCGATTCCAACGGACACGGGACATTTCTTGCCGGTGTCGCAGCCGGGCGGCAGATCCGCTCTCCCTCCGAATTTTCCGGCGCCGCCCCGGACGCTGCGCTCGCCGTCGTCCGCCTGAAACCCGCCAAGCAGTACCTGCGGAACTTCTTTGCCGTTCCCTCTGACGCAGATGTCTATCAGGAAAACGACATCATGGCCGCCGCCGCGTTCTTGCTCGGAGTCGCAGGGGACGCCCGCATGCCGCTTGTCCTCTGCCTTGGTGTCGGCACCAGCCAGGGCAGCCACAGCGGAATCTCACCCCTGGCCATGCAGCTGCAGGCTTTGAGCGGAACCCGCGGCTTTGCCTGCGTCTGCGGAGCCGGAAATGAAGCCGGATTCCGCCGCCACTATTACGGCCGTCTCTCAGAAAATCAGGAATACGATGATGTGGAGCTTCGCGTGGATGCTTCTGTCCCCGGTTTTTCCATGGAGCTCTGGGCGGATGCCGCCGAGCTTTACACCGTTGGATTTGTATCGCCGTCCGGCGAGGTGGTCGAGCGCATTCCCATGGCAGTCGGGCGGGAAACTACTGTATCCTTCCAACTCGATGCCAGCCGGATTTTTCTCAGTTACCAGGTCGCAGAAGCCGTCTCCGGCCGGATGCTCATTTTCATGCGCTTTGAAACTCCTGCTCCCGGCATCTGGCATATCCGGGTCTATCCTTCCCTGTTTCTGATCGGGCAGTTCCATATCTGGCTTCCTCTTCAGAACTTTCTGCCGGGCGAGACCGGTTTTCTGCGCCCGGACCCCGACATCACCCTCACCGATCCCGGGAACGCGCCGCTGCTGTTAACCGTCAGTACCTATAACCATGTCACCGAGAGCATCTACATTCACAGCAGCCGCGGCTTCACCTCCACCGGGCAGATCAAACCGGATCTTGCCGCGCCGGGTGTGGATGTGCAGGGGCCAGGACTGCAGCCCGGCAATTCCAGCCAGACTCGCCGGTCAACCACTCTGCCAGCCGCCACACCAGGCTCCAGCAGTTCCAGTTCCGGCTCCGTCCCGCTTTCCTTCACCCGCCGCACCGGCTCCTCCGTTGCCGCCGCCATCACCGCCGGAGCCGTCGCCTGCCTCTTTTCCTGGGGGTTCACGCAAGGAAATGACATGACCCTCACCAGCACCTCCATCCGCTCCATCCTCATCCGCGGTGCCGAACGCAAAGAAGCGTTCCGATATCCCAACCGCCAGTGGGGATATGGAACGCTTGATCTGTACCGGGCATTTCTGCTGATGCGGGAGTAAAAGGCGGTCCTGATAGCTAATGCCTGATAAATCTCTATGAGTTGTTTTATAAGCATATTTATTATATTCCCTCGTAATCAGAAAAACGCAGTGCATATCAAGAACGCGCCAGTGACGCGTTCGCAGATTCATGAGCGAGCATAGCGTCGGACCGGAGACCCTTGTCTGAGTGCGCGAAGCGCAGGAGTTTGGGTCGCAGGTCTGACAATAAGCGGCGCAGCGAATGAAGTACAAAATTCCACCGCATCTGCGGTTCTGTATGGGTTGCCCGGAACTTCGGACCTTTTGTGCTTATAATTTAAATTGATAGATTTTAGTTCGTCTCACCAGCCGGCTTGGTTCCCAGCGTAATCTCCACAGTACGCTCTACATACTGTCCATTCTCCAGGGACTGTACGGTTAAGTTTACGGTGTCGCCGCCTTTGTAGTAGGTCAGCATATCTTTCAGATCGGCCATGGTGCGGACGGTCTGTCCGTCGAACTTGGTGATGATATCCTTCTCTCTTAAGTCGGACTTGGATGCCGCGCTGTCCTCTACGATCTTGTATACATAGATACCTCTCGGCATGCCGTACATGCTTGCTGCGGTCTCATCGATATTCTGGCCCTGGATGCCAAGGTAACCCTGCTCGGCCTCATCGACTGCAACACGGGTCTTCTTGTTCATCAGTTCGTTGATGATATCCTGTGCCTGGGAAATCGGGATCGCGTAGCCCATGCCCTCGACCTCAGTGGAGGAATACTTCGCTGCGTTGATGCCGATAACCTCACCTTTCATATTTAACAGAGCGCCGCCGCTGTTGCCAGGGTTGATGGCTGCATCGGTCTGGAGCAGTTTTCTGCTGGTCTGGTCTTCTGCCTTTACCTCACGGTTCAAAGCGCTGACATAACCAACGGTCACAGACTGTCCATAACCAAGAGCATTACCAATGGCAATGACGCCCTGGCCAACCTTTAACGCATCGGAATCGCCAAGGGTTGCAACTTTGATCTGGCTCATGGTGTCTGCCGGGATATCCTTTAACGGGATGGCAATGACTGCCAGGTCGGTCTCGGAATCCGTACCCTTAATGGCTGCGGAGACCTGCTGGTTGTCGATGAACGTAACGGTCAGCTCTTTAGAATCCTCAACAACATGGTTGTTCGTTACGATCAGAAGTTCCTCATCATTCTGGCCTACAATGATACCGGAACCGCTGCTCGGAACCTCTACGGTCTGGCTCGGTCCGAACCAGGTCTGCTGCTGCATCAGCATGGTGTTGTTGATGGCAACGACAGACGGCATTGCCTTTTCTACGATTGCGGAAACATCGGTCTGGATGGCTGAGGTGACCGGTGCTCCGGCAGTGGTGCTGCTGCCATCATCAGACTGGGCTACCTTTAGCTGCGCCTGGGTCTCGGTCTGTCCAATGGTGGTGTAATGTCCCTTCAGGTACTCTCCTGTGGTGTTGACTGCAAACATGGTGCCGCCTGCTACAGTACCAAACAGGACTGCCGCTGCGGTAACGCCGGCAATCTTTCCTGCAAGGCTGCGGCCATTTCGTTTTTCATGCTCCGGTCTCTGATGGGATCCATGGTGAAACTCCGGTTTATGCGGTGCCCAGCCACCGGTCATGCGCTGGCTGTTCTCCTGTGCGGAACCGGAAGACTGCTGGCCTGCTGCCTGTCCGGATGCCTGCTGCCATGTACCATCTGCACTCTGGCTGCTTTCCTGTGCGGACCGCCATGCGCCGTTTGCCCCCTGGCCGTTTTCCTGTGTGCCGGACTGCCATGCGCCATTTGCACTCTGGCTGCTTCCCTGCGAGGACTGCCATGCGCCATTTGCACTCTGGCTGCTTC
>CAKRRJ010000125.1 GCA_934394615.1 uncultured Lachnospiraceae bacterium | reverse complement strand
TAAGATAGATATGGAGGGGTTTCTATGAAGGGACGCATCAATAACAAACTGGGCGAGATTCAGATTAGCTCCGATGTGATCGCCATGTACGCAGGCATGACGGCAGTAGAGTGTTTTGGTATTGTTGGCATGGCAGCCGTCAGCATGAAGGACGGACTGGTCAAGCTGTTAAAGCGTGAGAGCCTGACTCACGGCATTACCGTGGATGTGCAGGACAACCACATTTCCATCGATTTTCACGTGATCGTGGCATATGGCGTGAGCATCTGCGCGGTATCAGACAACCTGATCGCAAGTGTTAAATACAAAGTAGAAGAATTCACCGGCATGGAAGTTGACAAGATCAACATTTATGTGGAAGGTGTACGAGTGATTGATTAAGGAGGACCTGACGGTGAGTGTAAAGGTAATTGACGCCCGTCTGATGCAGAAGGCATTCCTTGCCGGAGCAAAGGGATTAGAAGCGAAAAAAGAGTGGATCAACGAGTTGAACGTATTTCCGGTACCGGATGGCGATACCGGCACCAACATGACCATGACGATCATGTCTGCCGCAAGAGAGGTGGCAGCGGTGGAGGAGCCGACCATGGATGCCCTGGCTAAGGCGATTTCTTCCGGTTCCCTGCGCGGAGCAAGAGGAAACTCCGGCGTTATCTTATCCCAGCTGTTCCGCGGTTTTACCAGGGAAATCAAAGGAAAAGACGTTGTGGACGTAAAGACGCTGGCGCAGGCATTTGTCCATGCGACGGAGACTGCTTACAAAGCGGTTATGAAGCCGAAAGAGGGTACCATCCTCACGGTTGCAAAGGGTATGGCAGATAAGGCTGTGGAAGTAGCAGAAGAGACCGACGATGTACTGGCATTCGGCGAGAGGGTCATTGAGCATGGCGATTATGTACTGAGCCAGACCCCGGAAATGCTTCCGGTATTAAAGCAGGCTGGTGTAGTCGATTCCGGCGGACAGGGCCTGATGCAGGTATTAAAGGGCGCTTTTGACGGCCTGAGCGGCAAGGAAGTGGATATCACGGTTCCGGATGCAAAACCGGCTGCAAGCGCACCGGCAGAGGCGAAGGGAGCAGCATCCACCGACATCGACACGGCCAATATCAAATATGGTTACTGCACCGAGTTCATCATCCATCTGGAGAAGCATTACGATGAGAACAGCGAGCATGAGTTCAAGGCTTACCTGGAGTCCATCGGCGACTCCATCGTTGTTGTTTCTGACGATGATATCGTAAAAGTGCACGTTCACACGAACGATCCGGGTCTTGCCATCCAGAAGGCACTGACTTTTGGTTCCCTGTCCCGCATGAAGATCGACAACATGCGTGAGGAGCATCAGGAGCGCGTGATCCAGGATGCAGAGCGCAAGGCAGCGGAGCAGAAAGCAGAGGAAGAAAAGACTGAGGCAGCAAAGAATGAGCCGAGAAAACCGTACGGCTTTATTGCTGTATCCGTTGGAGACGGACTGGGCGAGATCTTTAAGGGAATCGGTGCAGACTATCTCATCGAGGGCGGCCAGACCATGAACCCGAGCACCGAGGACATGGTAACTGCCATTGAGCATGTGAACGCAGATACCGTTTATATCCTGCCGAACAACAAGAATATTATCCTGGCAGCAGAACAGGCAAAATATCTGGTGGAGGACAAGCAGATCATCGTGGTTCCGTCCAAGACCGTTCCGCAGGGCATTACCGCACTCATCAACTTCATTCCGGACCAGACTGCGGAAGAAAATCTGGCAACCATGGTGGAGGAGATGGGACGCGTGAAGACCGGACAGATCACCTATGCTGTGCGCAACACCGTCATCGACGACATGGAGATCCACGAGGGCGATATCATGGGAATCGGCGATCACGGCATGCTGGCGGTCGGCACGGACCTGGCGAAGACCACCGAGGATACCTTAAAGGCAATGCTCGACGAAGATTCAGAGCTTGTTACCGTTTACTACGGAAGTGATGTAACCGCAGAGGACGCGGAGGCACTGGCTGCAAAGCTTCAGGAGGCCTGCCCGGATGTGGAGATTGAGCTTCAGGAGGGCGGACAGCCGATTTACTATTACCTGATCTCTGTAGAGTAATCAGAAATAAATTGTGATGGAAAAACATGAGGGGAGTTGTCTGGGCAGATGACTCTCCTTTTCCATTAGCGGGCGTAGGGCGGATAACCTTATGCCAGAACAGGATCCAGATTACGGAATGAGGAGAAATGCGCCATGAATCAGCAGCCAGTTACCAGCCTGAAGGGCATTGGAGAAAAAACCGCAAAGCTGTTTGCAAAGCTGGGCGTGGAGACGGTGGAAGAGCTGCTCCATGATTATCCGCGCGCCTACGATGCCTATGAGGAGACGGTTTCCATTGGGAATCTGCGCGAGAAAGGCATGTTTGCGGTATCGGGGCAGCTCATGAAAACACCGTCTGTCCGCCGGTTTAAAAATATTCAGGTCATCATTACGGATGTGCGTGACCTGACAGGGAGCCTGCAGCTTACCTGGTACAACATGGCGTATCTGCGCAATATTCTGCAGATGGGCCAGATCCTGGTATTTCGCGGGCGCGTGGTAAAAAAGAACGGGCGGCTGACGATGGAGCAGCCGGAGGTCTTTACCCCGGAAGGCTACCGAGCGGTCATGCATTCCATGCAGCCGGTGTACGGGCAGACTAAGGGACTCGGCAATAAGGCGATCACCCGCGCGGTGCAGCAGGCGCTGGAGCAGCGGCAGATGGAGCGGGAGTACCTTCCGGAGGAACTGCGCAGCCGCTATGAGCTGGCAGAATATAATTATGCGATCGAGCACATCCATTTCCCGGCAGACCGCCAGGAGCTTCTGTTTGCGAGAAAACGCCTGGTATTTGATGAGTTTTTGTTCTTCCTGCTTTCGGTGCGCCGCTTAAAGGAAAAACGGCAGGATTTAAAGAGCCGCTATATCATTCCGAGGTCGCAGGAGGTGGACCGGCTTCTTGCTTCGCTTCCGTATGAGCTCACCGGAGCGCAGAGAAAGGTCCTGGAAGAAGTGCGGCACGACCTGGAGAGCGGGCTTGTTATGAACCGTCTGGTGCAGGGTGATGTGGGATCCGGTAAAACCATTGTGGCAGTGCTGGCTCTTCTGGAGACGGCCATGAATGGCTGCCAGGGGGCCATGATGGCGCCGACAGAAGTCCTGGCAAAGCAGCACTACGAGTCGATTACGGAACTGTTTGAAACGTATGGGATAGATAAGCAGGTGGTGCTGGTGACCGGATCCATGACGGCAAAGGAAAAGAGGCTTGCTTATGAAAAGATTGCGTCCCACGAGGCGGATATCATTGTGGGTACGCATGCGCTGATCCAGGAAAAGATCCACTACGACCGGCTTGCCCTGGTTATTACCGATGAGCAGCACCGGTTTGGCGTAGGGCAGCGTGAGGCGCTTGGAAACAAGGGCAGCGAGACCGACCCGGAACTGACCCCGCATGTGCTGGTCATGAGCGCGACCCCGATTCCGCGTACGCTTGCGATCATTCTGTATGGCGATCTGGATATTTCCATCATCGATGAGATGCCGGCAGAGCGCCTGCCGATCAAAAACTGTGTGGTGAACACCAGCTACCGGGATAAGGCGTACCAGTTTATTGCCAGGGAGATTGCCGCGGGCCGCCAGGCATATGTCATCTGCCCGATGGTCGAGGAGAGCGAGATGATCGAGGCGGAGAATGTGCTGGATTACACAAAACTGCTGCGCGAGAAGCTTCCGGCCGGCATTACCGTGGAGTACCTGCACGGGAAGATGAAAGGCAAAGAGAAGAATCAGATCATGGAGCGTTTCGCCTCCGGCGAGATCCAGGTGCTGGTTTCCACGACAGTCGTGGAGGTCGGTGTCAATGTGCCGAACGCCACCGTCATGATGATCGAGAATGCCGAGCGGTTTGGCCTGGCGCAGCTTCACCAGCTTCGGGGACGTGTGGGGCGCGGCGAGCACCAGTCCTACTGCATCATGGTAAACTGCTCCGACCAGGACGGAACCCAGGAGCGCCTGGATATCTTAAACCGCTCCAACGATGGCTTTTACATTGCCTCCGAAGACCTGAAACTGCGCGGCCCCGGCGATTTCTTCGGTCTGCGCCAGAGCGGCGACATGGAATTTAAAATCGCCGACATCTTCACCGACGCGAACCTCCTGAAAACCGTATCCGAAGAAGTAAACCACATCCTGGAACGCGACCCGAACTTAGAGCGGGAAGAGTATCGGGCTCTGAAGAATCGGCTGGATGTATATTTAAGCAAAAGCTACGACAAGCTGAATTTGTGATATAGCCAGCAGCCCCATGTCGGACTTATTGTCTGAAAAAAGTAGTTGACAAATCCGTTCTGCCGCATTATGATTAGTACCAACAAAGACAAACCGATGAGAAAGAGGAGTAAGCACTTCGCTGATATCACAGAGAGCTGCAGGTGGTGGGATTGCAGTATGGAAGGGATTGCTGAATGGACTTTCGAGGGCAGGTCTGAAACCGGAGCAAAACACATAGCAGGGAGTAGGGACTGACGGAGACCGCAACCGTTACCTGGCGGCGTATATGTTAGTATACGGGTGAGTGGGTGCAAACCAATTTGAGTGGTACCGCGGATTAAGT
>CAKRRJ010000124.1 GCA_934394615.1 uncultured Lachnospiraceae bacterium | reverse complement strand
TTTGGAAAAGACCTGGCACCGCGTCTGGCACAGCGTTTCGGCGCAGGATGCGTGACCGATGTAACCGCAATTGAGACGGCCGGAGAGGGTGTGGAGTATGTACGCCCGGCATACGGCGGGACCGTTCTGGAGCGCCTGGCAGTATCCGGCCCGATGCAGTTCGCAACCGTCCGCAGCGGCAGCTTCGCGAAACCGGAGGCAGCAGAGGGCAGCGTAGAAGAGAAAGACGCGCCGGTGGCAGCAGATGCCCTGAAAGCAAAGGTTCTGGACGCGGCAAAGGAAATTGCGGAGGCCGTTGACCTGGAAGGTGCCGATGTCATCGTAACCGGCGGACGCGGCATGGGTGACGCGGAAGGCTTTAAGCTGGTAGAAGAACTGGCAGCATTGCTTGGCGGCGTGGTTGGCGCATCCCGTCCGGCTATCGAGGAAGGCTGGGCATCCCGTGCCCATCAGGTAGGACAGTCCGGCAAGATTGTAGCGCCGAAACTCTATATTGCCTGCGGCGTATCCGGTGCCATGCAGCATGTATCCGGCATTATGGGATCCAAATACATTGTAGCCATCAACAAAGATGAGGCCGCATCCATCTTCGATATCGCCGATGTAGGAATCGTGGGAGATGTCAAAGAAATTCTTCCGCTTCTGATTGAAGAAATCAAAGCACGGAAATAAACTTGATGATTGGGGCGCTTACCCTTATAATATGAGGAGGAATTACAATGGAAAAATATAATCAGCTGACTCCGGAGATCATTGCCCAGATTCAGGCAGTGTCCGATCACGTTCTCGTGGGAGACGATATCAACGTGGATTTTGCAAGAGATGAGATGCCGATTTACGGCACTCATATGCCAGACCTGGTGGTACAGCCGACTTCCACCGAGGAAGTTGCCGCAGTCATGAAAATCTGCTATGAGAACACCATTCCGGTGACCCCGAGAGGCGCAGGCACCGGCCTTGCAGGCGGCGCGGTTCCGCTTCTTGGCGGCGTTCTGATGGATACTTCCAAGATGAACCGCATCTTAAACTACGACATGGAGAATTTTGTCGTAGAGATTGAGAGCGGCGTGCTCTTAAACGATCTGGCCAATGACTGCTTAAGCAAAGGGATGATGTACCCGCCGGATCCGGGCGAAAAGTTTGCCTGTGTGGGCGGCAACGTATCTACCAACGCGGGCGGTATGAGAGCAGTCAAGTACGGCGCGACCCGCGACTATGTGCGTGCTATGACGGTAGTTCTGCCGACCGGTGAGATCACCCATCTGGGCGCTACCGTATCCAAGACTTCCTCCGGTTACTCCCTGTTGAACTTAATGATCGGTTCTGAGGGAACCCTGGGCATCATCACCGAACTGACCTTAAAGATCATTCCGGCGCCGAAGGTTGTGGCATCCCTCATTATTCCGTTTGAGGATTTAAACACTGCTCTTTCCACCGTGCCGAAGATCAAAATGTCCGGCTTGAACCCGCAGGCCATTGAGTTTATGGAGCGTGAGATCGTCTTAAGTTCCGAGCGTTACATTGGCCGCAGCGTATTCCCGCAGGAGCTGGAGGGTCAGCAGATCGGAGCATACCTTCTGGTAACCCTGGATGCAGGAAGCCAGGATGAACTGGATAATATGCTGGAGCAGATGGCAGAGCTGGTGTTAGATGCCGGTGCCATGGATGTTTTGGTGGCAGATACCCCAGCCAAGATCAAGGATGCCTGGGCAGCACGTTCTTCCTTCCTGGAAGCCATCATGCACGAGACAAAGCTGTTAGACGAGTGTGACGTTGTAGTTCCGGTCAATAAGATCGCAGATTATCTGGATTTTGTCAACAAGACCGGCGAAGAATGCGGACTGGTCATCAAGTCCTTCGGCCACGCAGGTGACGGAAACCTTCACATCTACCAGTGCTCCAACGACCTGGAAGAGGAAGAGTTTAAGTCCCGTGTCGACAAATTCTTTGAGATCATTTATAAGGAAGCTACCAACTGCGGCGGCCTGGTATCCGGCGAGCACGGAATCGGTTCCGGCAAGATCAAATACCTGGTAGATTCCGTAGGTGAGACCAATATGGCCCTCATGGAAGGCATCAAGCGTGTCTTCGATCCGAAGATGATCTTAAATCCTGGAAAGGTCTGCTATCGTCTGTAGGAGGATGAATTTACTTGGAAGAGAAAAGCAGCCAGAAAGCATACGAACGAGTATTTGACTATTTTACGGCGGAGATTACCTCAGGCAGTCTCCGCCTGAATGATAAGATCCCGACGGAGCGTGCCCTGTCGGAGAAACTGGGTGTCAGCCGCAATTCCGCGCGGGAAGCACTTCACGTTCTCGAGATGATGGGGCTGATCGAGTGCATTCAGGGAAGCGGAAACTACATCCGCTGTAATACAAAAGATTACATGACAAAGCTCATGTCCCTGACCATGGTGCTGCAGCATATTGACCACCGGGAAGTCTTCGAGATGCGCTGCGGCTTTGAGCAGACAGCCCTTGCAGCCGCTATGGAAGACGCAAAGCCAGAAGAACTGGCGCGGATGAAAGAAGTGCTGGAGAAGATGGACCAGCCCATGAGTGCCCAGAACAGTGCAGCTCTGGATGTGGAATTTCACAAGATTTTAATGGAGATGTCCCACAACCAGCTGATGATCTTCTACGTAGACCAGATGGAAGATTTGTTAAAGTTGTTTGTGAAGGACTTGAGAACGTCGATCCTTTCCGACCGGCGACGTTCGGACGCGCTTAGAAAGGCACACTGGAATATTTACGAGGCGCTTGCGGCCCGCGATGAGGCGGCGGGCGCGAAAGCGTTAAAGAAGCATTTTACCGTGGTGCGCAAGCACCTGGAGAAATTAATGGAATCCTGATATGGAGATTTTTGGGGGAACCGTCGTAAACAAGACGGTTCCCCCGTTTTTATTTCGGGCGTACGGTAAGTCTGCGGATATGTCCGTCTGCGGATAACTGCTGCAGCGTCACAATGGCCATCACATGGTATCCTCCGAAACACGCGATAAACTCTGCCTGCGATGGGCTTAACACCGTCGGCTCCAGAATGGAGTACTGGCGGCAGAGAAATTTGTTCCGGAAGAACATGGAGATGGCTTCTTTTCCGTACAGATGATAGTCATGCTGGGGCGTGCCGTTGGCGCAGTAGTCGCAGTAGTGCCCGTCTTTCGTGAAGAGGTTTCCAAGCCCCTCATAGTCTTTGTTTTCGATCGCATCAATGTATTTTTCAATTGGCAGCATCTGTCAAAACCCCCTTTTAGTAAACTTTTTCCGTATTTAACAGCGCGTCGGTACCGCCATCCACAAACAGGACGATGCCGTTGATGCCGCAGGCTTTTTCTGAGGCCAGAAAGACAATCGCCAGGGCAATCTCTTTCGGATCCATAAAGGTTTCCTGTCCATACCGGGTGGGAATCGGCAGGGCATTTAACGAAGCCCGGGCGCTGTGCGACATGGTGGCTGTCATGGCGCTTCCCACGTTTCCCGGTGCGACTGCATTAATGCGGACGCCATTTGCCGCGTAGGAGGCAGAGTGGCGGCGCACCCAGCGGGCGAGCGCGTACTTTGTGGCAGCGTAAATACTGTTTCCGATGCTTAAGTCCGACGCGTCGAGAGAGGAGACCACACTGCGGATTTTGTGTTCATCATCTCCGTTGTTGTTTAAGAGATCCGCAATGTCCATGCGGGCAATATCCTGGGAGATGATGTTGGAAGAGACGGCAACGCAGCTTCCGTGCTTCTTCTCCAGCAGGTCATAAGCCCCCTTGATGACTGAAACCGCGCCGAAATAATTCAGGGAGATGATCTTTGTGAGGCTTCCGCAGGCGCCGGACACAGCGGCGCTTAAAATGAGGCCGTCCAGCCCTTCCGGGTGCATGGCATGCAGCTCGTCAAGTACTTTCTGGCGTCCTTCCGGGGTGACCAGGTCTGCCGTGATATCAGCTTTTAACAGATCAATGTTGATGACTTCATGTCCTTCTTTTTTCAGTAATTCTACAGTTTTGGCTCCAATTCCGTGTGAGCCGCCGGTGACAGCGTATACGCCCATGGGTAAATCCTCCTTCAAGTTATGATGAAAGCCACAATTTCTGTACAGGTTTGCCGCATCCGGGCATCCTTGTGAAAACGCCGCAAAGCCTGGCGGCGGCCAGGCTTGCGTGTGTTGAGTTGAGGGTATGGTATTGGCAGAAGAATGAATGAAACAAAAATGGTTTAGTAGGCAGCCTTGAAGATTCCGATCACCTGTTCCTTGGTTGCCTTTCTCGGGTTGGTGAGCTGGCAGACATCCTTCATGGCGTTCTCTGCCATGATGCCGAAGTCTTCCTCCTTGACACCCAGACCGCGCAGGTTCTTCGGGATGCCGACCTGCTCGGAAATCTGGCGGATCGCAGCGATAGCTTTTCTTGCCGCATCCATGGTGGAGAGACCTTCAATGTTCTCACCCATCGCCTTTGCGATATCACGGAAGCGGTTTGCGTTGGCGATCAGGTTGAATTCCTCTACATGAGGCAGCAGGATCGCGTTGCAGACGCCGTGCGGCAGGTTGTAGAAGCCGCCTAACTGGTGAGCCATGGCATGAACGTAACCAAGGGAAGCGTTGTTGAAGGCGATACCTGCCAGGTACTGGCCGTAAGCCATCTTGTCGCGGGCCTTCATGTAGGTGCCGTTTGCAACTGCCTTCGGAAGGTACTGGGTGATCATGGTGATGGCCATGAGGGCAGCGGCATCGGTC
>CAKRRJ010000123.1 GCA_934394615.1 uncultured Lachnospiraceae bacterium | reverse complement strand
TACGTGGTCTTGGAACCTGCGTCCTTGTCGTAGGTCGGCACATAATGGTCCACCACCAGGATGATCGGCTTGCCCATACTGCGCTCTCTTGCCCGGAACGGATCCGGATTGCCGTCGTTCTCGCACTGCTTTGCGAACTCATCGGCCCACTTTTCCTTCAGCTTCTTGCTGTTGGCAATCTGATAGCGCTTTAAGCCGGTTCCCTGTACATCGGTACCGTTGGAAACGCCCTCAAAGTGGATGACCTTGGATTTCGGCTGGTAAACAACGCGGTAGCCCGCTTTTCTGACCTCGAAGGCCAGGTCGGAATCCTCGCAGTACGCCGGAGCAAACCGGGTGTCGAAACCTCCGATCTGGTTCCATAGCTCGTTGGACAGTAAGATGGCCGCGCCGGAAATGTAGTCTACATCTTTCACATAGTTGTACTCCGGCTTATCCGGGTTATCCAGACGGCCATAGTTCCAGCCGGAGCCATCGCTCCAGATGATGCCGCCTGCCTCCTGCAGCCGTCCGTCCGGATATACCAGCTTGGAACCTACCATGCCGATGGCCGGGTCCGACTCAATGAGCTGCACCAGGGAAGACAGCCAGTTCTCGGTCACCTGGGTATCGTTGTTTAAGAACATCACATATTTGCCGCGGGCATGGCGCGCTGCGTTGTTGCAGTTGCGCAAAAATCCCTGGTTTGTGCTGTTTCTGCAGATTACCAGTCCTTCCGCATACTCAGAAAGATGCTCCGTGGCATCCGTGGACACATCGTCCGCAATGATGACCTCATAAGAAACATCCTTCGTGTGCTCTAAAATCGAGAGCAGGCACGCGTAGGTGTAGTGGATCTGGTTGTATACCGGAATGATGATGGAAACCGTCGGGTTCTCCACCTTCTCAAATTTCAGGCGTCCATGCTGCCGGTAAATCTCGCCGATGTTGAAATCGCCGTCCCGCAAGTTTCTGCCCTCCGGTGTGGAGTAAAGCTTCATGGAACGGATCGGATGCAGCAGATACTCCTTCTTATAGGAAAGCCTCTTGCGTTCCACAGAACCGCGCGGATACTTCTGGTTGAACTTATCGCCCAGTTTTCTGCGGATCTTAAAGAGGATCGCCTCATGCTTATTTAAATAATTTAAGGTCTTTGCCATCTCGCCGATCTCGTGCTCGTGATTGCGGATGATGGCTTCCAGGTTGGTAACATGGTTGTTGGTCAGGCGCTGAACCTCTGTGATCTTGCGAATGGTCACATCCTTCTCGCGGCTGTGAATCTTCATCTGCTCAATGCGCTCTCTTGCCCTTGCAAGATCGCTCTCGGTCTGGCGGATGTCACGCACGGTGCGGGAGTATACCATATAGTTTCCAAGATACAGTTCCTGGTTGCCGCCGTGCACATAATTCTGGAAGTTGACTTCCATCTTCCGGTACACCTCTGCCATTTCCGGCGTGATGCCGAACGCGCCAAGGATCTGGTCCAGGGTCAGCTGCTTTAATACGCTGCTGTACTGCTCATAGAAGTAATACAGGATACGGTACTTCACAAAGTGCTCGGGAACCGGGAACAGGAATACCCACTCGTAATCCAGGCAGTAGATGCCCTCTTTTGTGAGCAGCATGTTCTCAAACAGCGCATCGATGTTGGAAACTTCGCAGGAGGTATCGGCAAGCAGAAGCGCCTGCTCTTCCTGCGTCAGGCCTTCGCCAAACACTTCATCGAACTCTTCGGTCCGTGTAAAAGCACTGCGGCACTCCGGGCTGATGTCGTAAATCTGATTCATGACGATCTGCAGCACATCTGCCGGAAGCTGTCCGTCTTCCAGCTGTTCCCCAAGCTTCTCCGCAAAGGTCTGGCCGACCAGATACGGGAAGTACACGGAACTGCGGTGTTCCGCAAACTTCGGCTCCGCTACTTTCAAAGTGCGGTGCTGCTTTGTCAGCTTCTCATATTTTTCTTTGAAGGAGGCAATGTGCGCACTGCCATCCAGGCTCAGGGCAGCCTTTTCAACGTAGCGCTCCCGTTTATCGGCTGCGCCAGTTCCAGCCGGTTTCCCTGCTGCATCCACATCTGCTGCCGCACTGATTCCAGTCACATCTGCTGCCGCATCCGTTACCTTCCGCTCGCAGATGCAGGTCTTAATCTGGAATTCTTCTCTTCTTGTCTTGTTGTACTTGATGAAGATGCGCTCGTCATCTTTCTGAAGCTGCTTTCCATCCGCGCACCAGAATACCAGATAGGAGTTCGCGTACAGCTCAAACAGGCCTGCCTCGCAGACCGTATCAAACTTTTCGCCCATCTCCATCATGTGGTAAGGCGGATAGTCGTAAACCGGGGTCACCCGGGTCAGATCGCCTTTTTTCGGAAGATACGCGTCGGAATAAATGCTTACCGGAGTCCTGTAATCCGGCATCGGATAGTAGAATTTCAGCGCGCCGCTCTCTTCCGCCATGCTCTGCGACTCCTTTGCTCCGCAGAGAAGCTCTGTGAGCTGGCGTTTCGTCAGGGCGTTCTCCTCCTGCACCGTTCCGGCAAAATATTTCATGCCAAGGGCATTCGCCGAAGCCACGATCAGAATGCCTTCCGGTTTCAACAGCGCCTTGGCCGCATGGATATGATCCTCGTACGGAGCCGTCAGGGTTCCCGCGAAGATTACATAGTCGTATTTTTTACCTTCCGCGCAGGCTTCTGCCGCATACCCGGTCAGGCTGTCCTTACAGTAACGGATGTTGGCCGCGCCCGGATAGCGCTGTCTTACGGTTTCCAGGGCGCTCTCGGTGTCATCCAGCACGGTCACTGCACTCACGCTGGAACGCAAAAGCCCGGTCAGGGCACCGTAATCGGCCCCAACCTGCAGGACTTCCGCTTCCGGCTCAAAATCATACCACTCTAACAGCAGTTCCCGCTGGGAAGAGAGGGCATACAGAAGGTCCAGCCGGTGGTTGTCCTCCAAGATGGAGCGGATATCGCCGCGGTGCTCGGAAAGGAGCGCCTGTATCTCATCATCGATCTTTCTCATCGTTAAAAAACCTCTTTCTTATGTTCACGTTCGTTGTTTGCCAGTCTTTCGCAATCGAATGCAAACCGTTTCCGGCTTACGCATTCCCGGATTCTGTGTTTCCGGATCCCGCCGGTTTCAGCACTGCTTCCACCTCAGATTCCATATCATACACACCAACGGTATTTTTGTTGGAAATCACAGTAATATTCGCCACATCGTATAAACGGTGGTACACCGTGTGCTCACCCTGCTCAAAACCGGTACAGCTCATGGAAAGCAGGTACTCACCGCCCTGAAGCGTCATCTTCTGGCGGAAGTTCACCTCGTACTCGTCGCCGTTCTTCACCGGACGGATCTCGGCACCCTCGAACATGGTGTTGGTTCCCGTTAAGTCCGCGCCCTTTTTATCCTTGATGGTGTAAGTGAAGATCGGAGCCTGAATGGTGTCGTGGAAGCGGATTTTCTCCTTGATGGTGAAGTATTCCCCCTTCAGCAGAAGATTGGTCAGATTGCCCCGCTCATCGAACATGCCCAGGTCGTAGATCTCTGCCTTGTCGTTACCATACTCAGTGCGGTTCGGGTTGATGGTGATCTTGTCTTTCATGAAGCCGCTGTGCTTTTTGTGCGCATGGGCTGCCGCGCCAGATACCATGCTGCCATCTGCGCTGGTCCGTCCGCCCGCAGTTTCACTGCCGTCCGCACCGGATCCTGCTGCTTTTCCATCTGCTCCGGTTCCAGCAGCATCATCCTCCATTCCGCCGGAAAAATCGTTCATCTCCAGCAGTTCCTCTTCCAGGTCATCCATCTGGTTTGCGAGGATCTTTTTGTACAGATCCACCATCTTGCCCGGCGCGCCCTCTGCCACATAGTGGCCCTTGTTTAAGAGCACAACCCGGTCGCAGTATTTGATAACACTGCCCATATCGTGGGTAACCATGAGGATGGTGGTTCCATTTTTCCGGATCTCTTCCATACGGCGGTAACACTTCGACTGGAAGAAGACATCTCCCACGGAAAGCGCCTCATCGACAATGAGAATCTCCGGCTCCACGTTGATCGACAGCGCAAAAGCCAGCCGCACAAACATACCGCTGGAATACGTTTTTACCGGCTGGTACACAAAGTCTCCGATATCCGCAAACTCCAGGATATCCGGAAGCTTTTCATCCATCTGCTTTTTGGAAAAGCCCATCATAGTGCCGTTCATGTAAATGTTCTCAATGCCGGTGTAGTCCATGTTGAAGCCAGCGCCCAGCTCCAGAAGTGCCGAGATGACTCCGCTCACCCGGACCTGGCCGCTTGTCGGGGTCAGCACTCCGGTAATGATCTTTAATATGGTTGATTTGCCGGAACCGTTCGTTCCGATAATGCCTACCGTCTCGCCTTTCTTCACGTTAAATGAGATATCACTCAGCGCGAAAAAATCCTTATGGTAGTTTTTATGGGTTAAGCTGAGCGACTCTTTTAACCGGTCGATCGGTTTGTCGTACAGCTTGTAGATCTTGCTCACGTCCTGTACCTGGATCGCGTATTCACTGTTTGAAGACATGATATTCCTTTCATCCGCAGAGCAAAACAGCTGCTCTTTTCTGCCAAAAATGTCCCGAAATGGGGCATTTTCTCTCCCTTTTTGCCCTGCTGGCCGCAATACGGGTAATTTACCACGACAGTATACCATTAATTTTCATCAGGTGCAAGGCACGCAGGCGCACGCACCATAATTTTCATAAAAATGTTAGAATTACAATATAGCAATATCGAGACACAGTCACTAAAAGGACCGAAGGCGTGGATCCCGGCAGACCACTGCGCAGAAATATCGAGCCGCTGTGTTCGGACACCTGCAGCTGACAGTTATTTGCGGATAGTCGGACTAACCGTCCGCCTCCC
>CAKRRJ010000122.1 GCA_934394615.1 uncultured Lachnospiraceae bacterium | reverse complement strand
CTTAAGGAGGAAGCCATGATTCAGAAGCTGATTGAAAAGATTCAGAAGACAAAGGCACCGATCTGTGTGGGATTGGACCCGATGTTAAACTATATTCCGGAGCACATTTTAAAGAAGTCCTTCGGAGAGTTTGGTGAGACGTTAGAGGGAGCAGCAGACGCGATCTGGAACTTTAATAAGGAGATCGTGGATCACACCTGGGATCTGATCCCGTCTGTGAAACCGCAGATTGCCATGTATGAGCAGTTTGGCATTGAAGGATTAAAGGTGTATGACAAGACTGTGAAGTATTGCCAGGAGAAGGGCCTTGTAGTGATCGGCGACGCAAAGCGCGGCGATATCGGTTCTACTTCCGCAGCATACGCAACCGCGCATCTGGGCAGGGTAAAGGTTGGAAACAGCATCTGTTCCGCGTTTAACACCGATTTCCTTACCGTAAACCCATATCTGGGAACCGATGGCGTAAAACCGTTTGTCGATGTCTGCAATGCAGAGGACAAAGGTATTTTCGTACTGGTAAAGACCTCCAACCCGTCCAGCGGCGAGTTCCAGGACAGACTCATTGACGGCAAGCCGCTTTATGAGCATGTGGCTGCAAAAGTTGTTGAGTGGGGCGAGGCTTCCATGGACGGCGTATACAGCAATGTAGGCGCAGTGGTAGGCGCAACCTATCCGGAGATGAGCGCAGTTTTAAGAAAGCTCATGCCGAAGACTTATTTCCTGGTACCGGGTTACGGCGCACAGGGCGGCACCGCAAAAGACTTAAAGAACTGCTTCAACGAAGACGGACTCGGTGCAGTGGTAAACTCTTCCCGCGGCATCATTGCGGCATACCGTCAGGAGAAGTACGCGAAGTTTGGCGCAGAGCATTTTGCAGAGGCATCCAGACAGGCTGTCATCGATATGGTAGCTGACATCAACAGCGTACTGTAAAAAACGGTCTGCAGAAGGTGGAGAATATCCGCAAAAATGAAGGAGTAGAGTAATGGAAGCAATTCAGAAAGAAAAGGTAAAGCTCACGGCAAAAGTGGTCAGCCAGGAAGCTTTGACAGATGATATCTGCAGCATGTGGATCCAGGCAGACGCGATTGCGAAAGCGGCAAAGCCGGGACAATTTATCTCTGTATACACGAAGGATAAGAGCAAGGTACTTCCGCGCCCGATCAGCCTCTGTGAGGTAGATAAGGAGCAGGGCAGACTGCGCATCGTATACCGCGTGGTAGGTGCCGGAACCAAAGAGTTCTCCGCATACCAGGCAGGGGATGATATTGAGATCATGGGCCCGTTGGGAAATGGTTTCCCGTTAAAAGAGAAAAAGGCTTTCCTCATTGGCGGCGGCATCGGAATCCCGCCGATGTTAGAGCTGGCAAAGAATTTAAACTGTGAGAAACAGATGGTTCTGGGTTACCGTGATGTCTTATTCTTAAACAAAGAATTTGAGCAGTACGGCAAAGTGTATGTGGCTACTGAAGACGGCAGCGCCGGAACAAAGGGCAATGTCATCGATGCCATCAAGGCAAACGGCCTGGATGCCGATGTCATCTACGCCTGCGGCCCGACCCCGATGCTGCGCGCGTTAAAGGCTTACGCGGCAGAGAACGGCATTGAGTGCTGGCTTTCCCTGGAAGAGAAGATGGCCTGCGGAATCGGCGCGTGCCTGGCCTGCGTCTGCAAGTCCAAAGACATTGACGAGCATTCCCATGTGCACAATAAGCGTATCTGTAAGGATGGTCCGGTATTTGCTGCAGAGGAGGTGGAGCTGTAATGAACACAAAAGTAAACCTTGCCGGTGTGGAATTAAAGAATCCGGTCATGACAGCATCCGGAACCTTTGGAAGCGGTGCCGAGTACAGTGAGTTTGTCGATTTAAACCGTCTTGGCGCAGTCGTGACCAAGGGCGTGGCCAACGTACCGTGGCCGGGCAACCCGACCCCGCGTATCGCGGAGGTATATGGCGGCATGTTGAATGCGATCGGCCTGCAGAATCCGGGCATCGATGTCTTTGTCAAGCGAGATATCCCGTTCTTAAAGCAGTACGACACGAAAATTATCGTGAATGTCTGTGGAAAGACTACAGAAGATTACATTGAAGTGGTAGAGCGTCTGGGTGATGAGCCGGTTGACTTATTAGAGATCAACATCTCCTGTCCGAACGTCAAAGAAGGCGGCATTGCTTTCGGCCAGGATCCGAAGGCAGTCGAAGCCATCACCCGGGAAGTGAAGAAGCACGCGAAGCAGCCGGTTATCATGAAGCTGAGCCCGAACGTAACCGATATCACCGTTATGGCAAAGGCAGCAGAGGCAGGCGGCGCAGATGTGCTGAGCCTCATCAACACCCTGACCGGCATGAAAATCGACATCAACCGCAGGGCTTTTGCCATTGCCAATAAGACCGGCGGTATGTCCGGCCCGGCCGTAAAACCGGTGGCTGTCCGCATGGTTTACCAGGTGGCAAACGCTGTGAGCCTGCCAATCATCGGTATGGGCGGCATCGCCACCGCAGAGGATGCGCTGGAGTTTATCATGGCCGGCGCGACCGCAGTTTCCGTGGGAACTGCCAACTTCTACAACCCGTACGCAACCGTGGAGATTGCGGAGGGCATCGAGAACTTTATGAAGAAACAGAAGGTAGAGGACATCCACGAACTCATCGGATGTGTAAAATAAAGCGTAACAGTTCTGCCGGAAAGACAGAGCGAGAAGGAGAACATCATGGAAGATTACAAGAAAGAATTTATTGAATTTATGATTGACTGCGAAGTACTGAAATTTGGTGATTTTGTAACTAAATCCGGCCGTAAGACCCCGTTCTTCGTAAACACCGGCTTCTACCGCACCGGCGCACAGCTGCGCCGCCTGGGCCAGTATTATGCGCGTGCTATCAAAGAGACCTTCGGCACCGATTTCAACGTACTGTTCGGACCGGCTTACAAGGGCATTCCGCTGACCGTTGCAGCTACCATGTCCATCAGCGAGATGTACGACGCAGACATCCGTTACTGTTCTAACCGTAAGGAAGTAAAGGATCACGGCGACAAGGGCATCCTGCTCGGCAGCCCGATCAACGACGGCGATAAGGTTGTCATCATCGAGGACGTAACCACCGCTGGCACCTCCATCGAGGAGACCCTGCCGATCATCAAAGCACAGGGCGATGTCGATGTTCTTGGTCTGGTTGTTTCCGTAGACCGTATGGAGCGCGGCAAGGGAACCAAGTCCGCACTGAAAGAGATCTCTGAGAAATATGGCTTCAAGACCACTGCCATTGTAACCATGGCAGACGTGGTAGAGCATCTCTACAACAAACCTTACAAAGGAAAGGTTATCATCGACGATACCTTAAAGGCTGCTATTGACGCATACTATGAGCAGTATGGTGCAGAGGAGTAAGGAGATTTTTATGGAAAAGGTTTATAAGACCATGCAGCGCACCGGCGCGTGCAGCATCGCAGTGGGAATCATCGTGCTTGTGACTGGTGTGACAGTTGGGATTATGTCCATTGTCTGCGGCGGTCTGCTGTTAAAGCGCAAGGGCGAGATTACATTCTAAAAGTCTTACAAAAAAGATACAGGGGGCGGCAGTTTCTGCAACAGTTCGGCGGAGACTGCCCTCTTTTGCTTGTAGCATTTCATTAGATTTAAAAGGAGTTTTGTCGGGAATATGATCAGAAATACGACCAGGAATCAGAAGCTGGGGTGGGTCCTCTTCATCGCTTATCTGGCTTTGCTGGTTTATTTTATGTTTTTTGCGGAATCCTTTGGACGCAATCCCGATTTACGCGAATACGCGTATAATCTGGAGCTGTTCAAGGAAATTAAACGTTTTTATAAATATCGAAAACAATTGGGAATGGAAGCATTCCTTTTAAATATCGTGGGCAACGTAGTCGGGTTCATGCCGTGCGGCTTCTTTCTGCCGATCATTAGCCGCAGAAGCAAAAAGTTTTACAACACCTTTTTCTTCAGCTTTTGCTTAAGCCTGTGCATCGAGACGACCCAGCTCATTTTTAAAGTGGGAAGTTTTGATGTGGATGACTTGTTTTTGAATACACTTGGCGGAGTCCTTGGTTTTATCAGCCACTGGACGGTGCAGAAAATCCGGATCAGGAGGAGAAAACGCTGATGAAAAAAAGAAAAAAACGCATATCCTATATCCGAAAGCCGATGCCGAAGCAGAGCTTTTTCTGTCTGGGTTTTGCGGTTCTGGGACTTTTTTGTTTCTGCTTCAGCCTGGGGCGCAGCATTTTAAACCAGGGCAGCGGCGGCCCGGATGTGGCAGCCTGGGCGCTGACCAGCCTGCTTTTTTCTGTGGAGGCTGTGATCTGTGGAGTAAAGACGTTTAAACTGAAGGAAGTCAATTACATTCTGGCGCGGATTGGAACGATTGCAGGAGGAATTCTGTTGTTCTGCCTGCTCGGCATGCTGGTAATCGGAGTTCTAACGGTGATTTGATATCATTTTTGGTGGATTAATATGGGAAAATGGCTGTTTCATGTGGATGGTGCAGGAAGCAGTGGATTTTTTGAAGCTGGAAAATGTACAGCTTCAGGAAAGGACGATAACACATGGTAAAATATCAGGAATTATGGAACGAAGAAAATACAAATATCCGGGAACGCTATGACCTGGCGGTTGAGCGGATCCTGGAAATCCCTTCGGAGGAGCGGGTGGCGGAGCCATACCGCAGTTACTTTAATCAGATGGCGGCATTTACCGCCCAGATTGAGGAGCTTGCTAGACTGCAGCTGCGCGAGGATCTGGATGGACTTACGCTGGAAGAACTGCAGCAGTTAAACCACAGACTCTACGCGGACATTCTGCCGGAGCATTATACAGAAAGCTACGCGGATCCGGCTTATGCGGTGCGGATGCTGGGGGCAGAGCTTGGTCCGCTGCTTTCTGCGTTTTATGCACAGTTCCGGGCAGCAATTGTCTTTGCGTATGAGTGCAGGCTGACCGATATTACGATTCTGTGTGAGAC
>CAKRRJ010000121.1 GCA_934394615.1 uncultured Lachnospiraceae bacterium | reverse complement strand
GGCGGCAAGGTCCGCATCGTCCGGATCAACGACGTGAAAGTAGATTTCACAGGCGAGTACAGCGCTGTCATCGTAGTCCAGCAGGATAAGCCTGGCGTTGTAGCCCACATCACCAAGGTCTTAAGTGACCGCGGCGTCAACATTGCCTTCATGCGCCTGTTCCGCGAGGCAAAAGGGCACACCGCTTACACCATTGTGGAGTCCGATGGAAAGCTGCCGGAAGATGTAGCCGAAAACTTAAAAGAAAATATCAATGTGCACGATGTCATGATCGTGCAGATCTAAGGAAAAGGAGGAAGACAGACCATGGATTTTAAAAACGCAAAAGAACTTTTAGAATTATGTCAGCAGCAGAATCTCCCGATTTCCGAGATCATGCTCCAGAGAGAAATGACCGAGGGCGAAATGCCGCGTGAGGAAGCACAGAGCCGCATGGCACGCGCCCTCGCGATCATGAAAGACTCCGCCCATACCCCGATCAAAACCCCGGTGCGCTCCATGGGCGGCCTCATCGGCGGCGAGGCCGGAAATCTGGCTTCCCACCAGGCAGCCGGTCGCGGTATCTGCGGCGATGTGCTGGAAAAGGCCATCACCTACGCGGTCGCCGTTCTGGAGACCAACGCCTCCATGGGCCTGATCGTGGCTGCTCCGACCGCCGGTTCCGCCGGTGTCGTTCCAGGACTGTTCCTGGCACTGCAGGAGTGCCACAACTTCTCCGATGAAGACCTCATCAAAGCCCTGTTTAACGCAGGTGCGATCGGCTACCTGGCTATGAGAAACGCGACCGTGGCAGGTGCCGTGGGCGGCTGTCAGGCTGAGGTCGGCATTGCCTCTGCCATGGCTGCTTCCGCTGCCGTGGAGCTGTTTGGCGGAAGCCCAAAGCAGTGCCTCGACGCTGCGACCATCGTGCTCTTGAACATGCTTGGTCTGGTCTGCGACCCGGTCGGCGGCCTGGTCGAGTACCCGTGCCAGAACCGCAACGCTGCCGGTGTGGCAAACGCGCTCATCGCAGCGGAGATGGCACTCGCAGGACTCTCCCAGCTAATCCCGTTCGACGAGATGTTAGAGACCATGTACACCGTAGGCAAACGCCTTCCGGCAGAGCTGCGCGAGACCGCTATGGGAGGCTGCGCAACCGCACCGTCCGCGTGCGCCGCATGCCATATGTGCAGCTAATTTAAATTACAATTAAAAGGTCCGAAGGCGGACGGGGCGGTATTCCGCGGAGCATAAAGACAGGTATAACGTGTCCGGCTATGCAGCGACCGGTGTTTGAGGGAGGCGGACGTTTAGTCCGACTATCCGCAAACGCCTGTCAGCTGCATCGTCCGAACACAATACCTGTCTTTTGCGCAGCGGGATACCGCCCCGTCCGCCTTCGGACCTTTTATAGTTATCTTTCAAATACTCATCGCCTTCAACGCCGCCCCCACGGCTCCGGCATAACGCCCGTCTTCCTGTGTCCAGACCTCTACACCAAGCACTCTGGAAAGTGCTTTCTGCAGATATGGGATCCCGCACAGGCCTCCGGTCAGGCAAACCGCACTGCTTCCAAATGACAGTTTTCCCGCCTGAGCCGCCACTTTGTTTACGATGGAATCCACCACCGCATATGCGATGTTCTCCCGCGGCTCCCCTTTTCCGATCAGGCTGATAACCTCAGACTCCGCAAATACCGTACACATGGAGCTGATGGAGATGCCGCCGCCCTGTTCTGCCAGAGCGCAGAGTTTATCCGGCCGCATAGAAAGCGTGTTTGCCATTACTTCCAGGAACCGTCCGGTCCCGGCAGAACATTTGTCATTCATCACAAAATCCGTGACCTGCCCGTTTTCTGTCTGGATCAGCTTCGTATCCTGTCCGCCAATGTCGATAATCGTCAGATCTGTTTCCCCGTATAAAAAACACGCGCCAAGCCCGTGACAGGTAATCTCCGTTACACATTTATCCGCAAATGGAACCGACACTCTCCCGTATCCGGTTGCCACAATCTTCATGTCTGCCCTGTCCATGCCCTGTTCTTTTAATTTGTCCAGAATTTCATTCGCCGTATCAACGCTGCTCCAGCCCGTGGGCTGGAGCATACGCGTGCAGATATTCCGTTTTTCATCCAGGACAATGGTTTTGGCAGAAGTCGATCCAATATCAATGCCTGTAAAATATGTCATACTGTTCTCCTGTTACTGGAGTGGAGTCCAGGCAAGATCAAACACGCCATCTGCATCGTCAGTGGAAGTGATCAGGCCAAGACGGATGTAGTTGTCGATGATCTTTTTTAAGGATGCTCCGGTATACTCATCGGAAAGGCCGAACTGCAGCGCATTGTTGATCATCACATTCATATCAAAGTCTCCGCCGTTCCAGCCTCGGTCAAGCAGTAACTGCGTTGCTTCATCCGGATTCTCACGCATCCAGGAGTGTGCTTTCTGAACAGCCTGGGTAATCTTCTTTGCGATGGTCGGATTTTCCTGTACGAATGTGCGGTTCATGGCAATCACGCAGCATGCATCGCCTGCGAAGTCCTCATCCTGTAAGGAGCGCACGCATTTTAACTTGCCTTCCTTCATCATGGCGTAAGCAAAGGTATCACTCAGCAGGGCTGCGGAAATCTCGCCGCGCTCGCCTCCACGATATCTTCTGCCTCTGTGTCCACCATCTGGAATGCTGCCTTAATGCCGCTGCAGTTTTCAAAACAAACTACAACCGCGTCGCTCTCCTCGATGGTCTTTACAGTCTTCTGCAACACACCGCCGATTGGACAGCCCGTGATCAGAATCCGCTTTTTGCCAGAAACATCTCGCTGGAAATCTGCGCTCTGACCAGCCTTTTCCTGTCCTGCGTCCCGCTCATCTGCCACACGCTGCACCGATTCCCGCAGTTTACGCATCTGTCCAATCCGCTGGTCAGCGTCAAACAAAAATCCTGCGCCCTCTAAAGTCTGGTAAAGCTGCAGGCCGCTCATAGGAGGCGGTGTCTGCTTCTGAAGCTCCATCAGGTGAAGACGTTCCCTGCGCTCCGCATTCCGCACACCTGCCGCCTCGCGCAGCGCCTCCTCTGTGATCATAACACCAAACGTCTCTTCCAGATACGCGATAAACCGGCGCAGTTCCTTTGTCCAGGAAACAAGCGGATCGCCGTCGTGTCCCTGCGGAAGATGCAGCACATAGGTCGGGCGTTTTTCATTCAAAAGCTCGTACATCTTCTTTTTGCCGTCACAGGTCGTCTCCCCTACGATCAGATCGGAAAAATAGGTATACGGACATTTATCGGATAACGCAAAGCCATAGCTGGATTTGATCAGCGGGCATAAGTTTTTCGGCAGCCTGGTCTCCGCAACCGGAATGGTTTCCGCACTCATGCCGCAGAGACTGACCGAAGTAAAACCTGCCGCATCCAGAATTTCCGTTGGCGTAAAGGTACAGAAGATACCAGCCACCCGCCGTCCACGCTCTTTTAATTCTTTTACCCGCAGAAATCCGGCGCGTCTGGCCTCACCAAACTCCTGAAACTGCTCTGGAAGATTATGATTCATAAGTATTTCTTTCCCGCTTTCACTATTTTGTGTTATAAATGTAACACAAATCTGTCCTGTTGAGAAATTGTATCTATCAATATATCAATGTGACTTATCGGAATTTTAAATAAATAGAAGTAAAAAAGAATGTGCCTTGGCACATTCTCGCGGAGCATTTTTGTATGATAGGACGCAATTTCCTGTCATACAAAAAAAGAGAACCGCCCACAATAGAGCAGTTCTCTCTGAAATTGATACAAATTCTGTTTTGACGGCAGGATCAGGTGATCGGTGCCGGGTTGAAGATGCACATGTCGTTGTGGAATCCGTGCTGATCGCTGTACGGCTGCTTGATTCCGCTTGCCACATCCAGGATCATGTCGAAGATCTCCTGACCAACATCTGCGATGGTCTTCTCGCCAGTTGCCACATCACCAGCGGAGATATCGATGATATCGAACCAGTGCTGCTTTAACTCATTACGGCTGCAGACCTTGATAACCGGGCTGATATCCAGGCCGTACGGGGTTCCGCGTCCGGTCATGAATACCTGAAGGCCGATACCGCTTGCAACCTGGCTCGGTCCGCAGACAATGTCGCTGGCCGGGGTAGCTGCATAGATCAGGCCGTGCTTGGTCGGCTTCTGAGCCGGGGAAAGTACTTCCACGATCTGGCTGGTACCGCTCTTTGCGATACTTCCCATTGCTTTCTCCACGATGTTTGCAAGTCCGCCTGCCTTGTTGCCAGGAGTCGGGTTTGCGTCACGGCCTACGCCGCCCTCTGCAAGGTACTTGTCGTACCATTTCATCTCCTCTGCCAGACGGTCACGGGTGTGTGCATCCGGGCAGCGCGCTGCCAGCATATGAACGCCATCACGAACCTCAGTAACCTCACTGAACATAACGGTTGCGCCGCCACGAACCAGCATATCTGCTGCGTAGCCGGCACTCGGGTTTGCGGAGATACCGGAGAATGCATCGCTGCCGCCGCACTGCATACCGATTAACAGATCGCTTAACGGAAGCTCCTCACGGGTTCTCTTGTTTAACTTCTGCAGTTTCTTCTCTGCCATCTCCATGATCGCGTTCATCATAGCGTCATGGCCTGCATAGTCCTGAAGAGTCAGAACATTCTCCGGGGTGATATCCTCCGGCGGAAGTACGCGGTCATAGGTCAGCTTCTCGCAGCCAAGGCCTACTACCATGATCTCGCCGCCAAAGTTCGGATGACGGATGACATTGGTGATCGCACGGATCGGGATATAAGCTAACGGTGCGTTGATCGCAACACCGCAGCCATACGGATGGGTAACTGCTACCACACCATCTACATTCGGATACTTCGGAAGCAGCTCCTTCTTAATGCGCTCTACTGCTACCTTCAATACGCCAGCCGCACACTGAACCGTGGTTACGATTCCCAGAAGGTTTCTGGTGCCTGCCGGACCCTCGGCATTGCGGTAACCCATCCA
>CAKRRJ010000120.1 GCA_934394615.1 uncultured Lachnospiraceae bacterium | reverse complement strand
TGTCAGCCACATCGTCCGAACACAGCACTTATATTTTGCGCAGCGGGATACTGCCCCGATCGGCTTCGGACCTTTCATGAATATGATTTAAATTACTATTTTGAAAAATGGTATATCTACTTGACAATAGCGGATGATATGGTAATATAAACATATGAATAGTTGTTCATATAAATAGACGAAACGGAGGAATGCTATGACAGAGGCGGAAAAAATCCAGATCGAGCAGGAAGTGGAAGATGGCTCCTGCGAGTTCATGCATGTCCATGAGGAAATCGTGAAAAAAGTGGAAGGCGTGATGCCGGACGAACAGCAGCTTCTGGACCTGTCAGAGTTCTTTAAGATATTCGGGGACTCCACGCGGATCAAGATCCTGTATGTGCTCAGCCAGTCGGAAATGTGTGTCTGCGACATTGCAACGCTGTTGCAGATGGGGCAGTCGGCCATTTCCCATCAGTTAAGGGTCTTAAAGCAGATGCGTCTGGTATCCTTCCGGCGGGACGGAAAGACTGTATTTTATAAACTTGCGGATGCCCATATCCAGACCATTCTGGCGCAGGGCATGGAACACATCAGCGAGTAGATTAAGAGAAAAGGAGAGGTTTTATCATGAAGAAGATCATTAAATTAGAAGGTTTATGCTGTGCAAACTGTGCTGCAAAGATTGAGGAAGGCGTAAAGAAATTAGACGGTGTCAACAGCGCAAGCTTAAGCTTTATGACCCAGCGTCTGATCATGGAAGTGGAAGACGGAAGAGAAGACGAGCTGGTTGAGGCAGCAAGAGCCGTTGCAGCAAAGGTTGAGCCGGAGGCAGAATTTAAGGTACTTCGCTAATACCGGAACGGTATCATGGAAATCATATGGTCAATGGAAAGATTCCTGGCTGATCCGGCCGGGAATCTTTGCCCTGTCAGAAATCAGACAAAGAGATCATGAGGGAAGGGATTTACTATGACGAAAAAGCAGAAAAAAATGGTGACCCGTCTTGCGGTCAGCGCCGTTTTCTTTATCATTGCCATGATCATGGAGGGAAAGACGCCATGGGCATGGATTCCGTTTGTACTTTCCTATCTGGCTGCAGGATATGACATCCCTCTTCGGGCGTGCCGGAATTTAAAGAACGGCCAGGTGTTCGATGAAAATTTCCTGATGACGGTTGCAACGCTTGGCGCTTTTGCAATCGGTTCTCTGGAAGAGGCTGTCGCAGTTATGCTGTTTTACCAGATCGGCGAGCTGTTCAATGACTATGCGGTCAACAAGTCCAGAAAATCCATCACCGATCTGATGGATATTAACCCGGAATACGCAAACCTTCTGCGCGATGGCGTGGAGGAACAGGTCGATCCGTATGAAGTAGAGATTGGCGACACCATCATCATCCGCCCGGGCGAGAAGGTTCCGCTCGATGGCATTGTGCTGGAGGGAAGCTCCACGCTGGATACAAAGGCTCTGACCGGTGAGTCTATGCCGGCAGAGGTGGAAGCCGGACAGAATATTGTGAGCGGTTCCATCAATCTGACGGGGGTTTTGAAGGTGCAGACCACAAAGCTGTTTGATGATTCCACCGTGGCAAAGATTCTGGAACTGGTGGAAAACGCAAGTTCCAGAAAGGCAAAAGCGGAAGCGTTCATCACCCGTTTTGCCCGTGTATACACTCCGGCGGTCGTCATCCTCGCAGCGGTTCTGGCGGTGGTTCCGCCGCTCATCCTTGGCGGATGGAGCACCTGGATCTACCGTGCGTGCAGCTTCCTGGTTGTCTCCTGCCCGTGTGCTCTGGTCATCTCTGTTCCGCTGAGTTTCTTTGGCGGCCTTGGCGCTGCGTCCCGACAGGGCATCCTTATGAAAGGCAGCAACTATCTGGAAGCGATGGGAAGCCTGGATACCGCAGTCTTTGACAAGACAGGAACGCTCACGACCGGTAAATTTGAGGTGACTGATGTTTCTCCGGTTCAGGGAAGCAAAGAGGCACTTCTCGAACTGGCGGCGCTTGGCGAGCACAATTCCAACCATCCGATCGCGCAGTCTGTCAAACAGGCATATGGAAAAGAAGCGGATACCAGCCGCATTGGCAAGGTGGAGGAAATCTCCGGCCACGGCATTCATGCGCAGGTGCTGGTGGATGGAGCATGGAGGGAACTCTATATCGGAAACCAGAAGCTGATGGATCAGCAGGGCGTAACCGTGACAACGCCTGCTGCTGTGCTGGGAACTACACTCTATCTGGCGGAAGGAACGACGTATCTTGGCTCCATCGTTATTTCCGACAGTGTCCGTCCGGATGTTCCGGCAATGCTGTCCGGGCTGAAAAAGCAGGGCGTGAGCAAACTGGTCATGCTGACGGGCGACAAGGAAGAAGTTGGAAAGAAAGTGGCGGAATCCATTGGTATTACCCATGTGTTCGGCAACCTGCTTCCGGGTGACAAGGTAGCAAGAGTCGAGCAGCTCTTAAAAGAAAAGCCGGAAGGAAAAACCCTGGCCTTTGTGGGTGATGGCATCAATGACGCGCCGGTTCTGGCGCGTGCGGATGTGGGAATCGCCATGGGAGGCATTGGCTCCGACGCAGCCGTGGAAGCAGCCGATGTAGTTATTATGGATGATGAACCGTCCAAGATTGTAGATGCGATCTGCATTGCCAGAAAGACGGTTGGCATCGTAAAGCAGAACATCATCTTTGCCATCGCGGTTAAAATCGCGGTCCTGATCCTGGTAGCGCTCGGTTACGCAAGCATGTGGGCTGCAGTATTTGGAGATGTAGGAGTTTCCGTGCTCGCTATTCTGAACGCGATCCGTGCACTCAGCTATAAAAAATGACAGGAAGTTATACCTGCCAGAACAAAATGCGATAATGAAATCCAACTGTCATGAGTTGACAAAAAACGATGAAACTGCTATCATCTGTTGTATAAAAAATTTCAGTAGGAATGAGGCTGCGATTCACAGGTAGGAATTTTCTGAACTGAAAATTCCGTATGATACAGTGATGGCAGCAGATTTTGCCGATTTGGAATGCGAAGCATCGGCAAAATTCCGTTACTGTTGACATGAAATGGAAATAGTAACGGAAACAGCAACGAAACGAGGGCGTTTCAGGAGAGCCGTATAAGCGGCTTTCTTGACGCCCTCGTTTTTTCGTAATAAAATAATATCATATCATGGAGGGAGATTGACATGAGCAGATATACGAAAAAAGATATCATCCGCATGGCGGAGGAAGAGGATGTGGAGTTTATTCGCCTTCAGTTTACGGATATTTTTGGCATGCTGAAAAATGTGGCAGTTACGGCCAGCCAGCTGGAAAAGGCGCTGGATAACCGCTGCATGTTTGATGGCTCTGCCATTGAGGGATTTGTTCGCATTGAGGAGTCCGATATGTATCTGTATCCGGATCTTGATACGTTTGCGATTTTCCCGTGGAGACCGCAGCAGGGCAAGGTTGCGCGCCTGATGTGCGATGTTTACCGTCCGAACGGCGATCCGTTCGAGGGCGATCCGCGCTATGTGTTAAAGAAAGTCTTAAAAGAGGCGGCAGATATGGGCTATGAGTTTCATGTGGGTCCGGAGTGCGAGTTTTTCCTGTTCCATACCGATGAGGAAGGCCGCCCGACCACGAATACCCATGAGAACGCAAGTTATTTCGATGTAGGTCCGATCGACCTGGCAGAGAATGTGCGCCGCGATATTGTCCTGAATCTGGAGGACATGGACATTGAGGTGGAGGCTTCCCATCATGAGTTATCTCCGGCACAGCATGAGATCGACCTGGAGTATACCGAGGGTCTGGAGGCTGCGGACAACATCATGACCTTTAAGATGGCAGTGAAGACCATCGCGAAGCGCCACGGCCTTCATGCAACCTTTATGCCGAAGCCGAAGGCAGGCATGAACGGCTCCGGCATGCATATCAACATGTCCCTGGCGGATGCGCACGGCAAAAATCTGTTTGTGGATGACAATGGCAGCCTCGGCTTAAGCAAGGTGGCTTATCAGTTTATGGCCGGAATCCTGGCACATATCCGGGAGATCACTCTGCTCACCAATCCGCTGGTTAACTCCTACAAGCGCCTGGTTCCGGGCTATGACGCACCAGTCTGCGTGGCGTGGTCCGCGCATGCAAACCGCAGCGCACTGATCCGTATTCCGAGTACCCGCGGCGAAGCCAGCACCCGCATTGAGCTGCGCTGTCCGGATTCCGCAGTGAATCCGTACCTGGCACTGGCAGCCTGCCTGGCAGCCGGTTTGGATGGCATTAAAAAGGAAATGACACCTCCGGCCAGCGTGGACTGCAATGTATTTGCCATGACGGATGAGGAAATCCGCGCACTGGGCATTGAGCAGCTTCCGCAGACTCTGGGCGAGGCCATTGAAGCGTTTGAGGGCAGCACATTTGCAAGAGAACTGCTTGGAGATCATATTTACACCAAATACCTGGAGGCGAAGAGTGCGGAGTGGAAGAAATTCCGCGCGGAGGTAACGGACTGGGAGGTACAGGAATATCTGTACAAGTTTTAAAGAATCACCTGATATCAAAACCCGGAGGTGAGCGCTTTGGCAAATATCATTGTGGCATTTTCCAAGCCGGAAGACGCAAAAAGCATAAAAAATATACTGATGAGAAACGGGTTTGAGGTGATTGCCGTCTGCACATCTGGAGCGCAGGTGCTTTCCCAGCTGGAAGATTTAAACAGCGGGGTCGTGGTGTGCGGTTACCGCCTGACGGATATGCTCTATTCGGAACTGCGTGAGTGCATGCATGAGGAATTTGGCATGCTGATGATGGCATCCCCGAACAAGTGGTCCTCGGACGCGCCGCGGGATGTCGTATGCCTGCCTATGCCATTAAAGGTACACGACCTGGTGGGAAGCCTGGAAATGATTGTGCAGGCACAGTCGCGGCGCAGAAAGAAGCTGAGACAGCAGCCGAAGCAGCGTAATGAGAAAGAACGGGAGGTCATCGATCAGGCAAAGGCCCTTCTTATGGAACGCAACGGCATGACGGAAGAAGAGGCACACCGGTACATACAGAAATGCAGTATGGACAGCGGCAACAATATGTACGAGACAGCCCAGATGGTCATCAGTTTAATGTAAGGCGAAGGTATCAGAAAAGAAATTTACAGGAATGGAGAGGTTTATGAAATTTACAAAAATGCAGGGAATCGGAAACGATTACGTTTATGTCAATTGTTTTGAGG
>CAKRRJ010000119.1 GCA_934394615.1 uncultured Lachnospiraceae bacterium | reverse complement strand
CTGACTGAGGATGAGGAGAACGCAGTTGTAAAGAAAGAGATCCGCCAGACCCAGGAGACCTACGACATGGCTCCGGCAGACCGCACCGACATCCGCGAGGAGGCTGCTGCAAGACTTGCCGTATACAAAGAGTTCGCTCCGGAAGATATGAATGTAGAGCAGATCACCGAGGTCATCAAAGGTGTTCTCGCAGAGCTTGGCATTGAACAGCCGACCGCTGCAGATAAGGGCAAGATCATGAAAGTCCTGATGCCGAAGGTAAAAGGAAAAGCGGATGGCAAGCTGGTAAACCAGACTCTGGCTTCTATGACCAAATAATCAGGGGGAATTAATTTTATGTACAAAGATAAGATCAGCGCCTGGGTGGACGCGCATAAAGACGAGATGATCGAGGATATCTGCGAACTCTGCCGCATCAACAGCGAAAAGATGCCGGAAGAGGAAGATATGCCGTTTGGACCGGGGGCGGCAGAATGCCTGGATACTGCACTGGATATGGCAGAGGGCTATGGATTTGATACCTGTGGTGACTACGATGGTTATGTCGGCTGTGTGGACATGAATGAGCTTCCGCACCAGCTGGATATCCTGGCGCATCTGGATGTTGTTCCGGCAGGCGAAGGCTGGACTGTGACCGAGCCGTTTAAGCCGGTCGTAAAAGACGGAAAGCTGTACGGACGCGGAACCGCGGACGATAAGGGACCGGCGGTCGCAGCGCTCTACGCGATGCGTGCCGTGAAGGAACTTGGCATCCCGTTAAAGAAGAACGTGCGCCTGATCCTGGGCACCGATGAGGAGTGCGGCAGCAGTGATATTAAGCATTACTACAGCATCGAGAAAGAGGCTCCGATGACCTTTTCCCCGGATGCTGCCTATCCGCTTGTAAATACCGAGAAGGGCCGTTTCCCGGCACACTTTACGGCTGAGTTCGCGCCGTCCGACGCGCTTCCGAAGCTGGTTTCCATCAAGGCAGGAACCAAGACCAATGTGGTTCCGGGAAAGGCAAGAGCAGCAGTAGAGGGCTTTGATGCCGCAGTGCTCGATGCAGCGGCAGCGGAGACCGAGAAAGAGACAGGCATCCATTTTGAGTTTGAAGCTGATGGCGCAGTGACCCGGATCACCGCAACCGGAACCGGCGCGCATGCGTCCACACCGGCAGTCGGCAACAATGCCCTGACCGGCCTTCTGGTATTCCTTGGCAAGCTCGATTTTGCTCCGTGCGCGCAGATCGATGTGTTAAGAAAGACCGCAGCCCTGATGCCGCACGGCGATGTGGATGGAACCACGCTTGGCATTGCCATGGAGGATGAGATCTCCGGCAAGCTGACCCTGGCATTTTCCATGCTGACTGTAGACGCGGGAAGCCTGGATGGTGAGTTCGACAGCCGTGTGCCGGTATGTGGAAACAATGAGAATGTGCTGGAGGTTGCGAGAAGCCGCATGGCAGAGCAGGGACTTACCCTGTTAAACAAGTCCATGACTCCGCCGCATCACGTTTCCGGGGATTCTCATTTTGTAAAGACCTTATTGAAGGCATTTGAGACGCACACCGGCCGTAAGGGTGAGTGCCAGTTTATGGGAGGCGGCACGTATGTGCACAGCCTGAAGAACGGCGTTGCGTTCGGCGCGGCTATGCCGGAGACCGACAACAAGATGCACGGACCGGATGAGTTTGCCGTTGTGGAGGAGCTGGTAGTCAGCGCGAAGATCTTCGCGCAGGCGATCGCGGATCTTTGCGGCTGATCAGCACGGGAATAAACTGAATACAGAGGAATCATAACCAAGAGGAGAAACTTTCTGAAAACAGAGGGCTTCTCCTCTTTTTGCGTGATGAATTGTTTTTCTAAAAAAACACCTATAAACCTATTGACATAGTGGGTGATAGTGGTTATAATACGAAACAACGAATCACCTAGAGAAGTACAGGGTAATTCAAAAATACGACCAGATGAACAGGTACGAAACCAGTTATGGATGAAATTGGAAAGGCAGGTACATACCATGAGCAAGAATTACAAGTTTGAGACCCTTCAGCTCCATGTAGGACAGGAGAACGCAGATCCGGCAACGGATTCCAGAGCTGTTCCGATTTATGCAACCACTTCTTATGTATTTAAAGATTCCGCGCAGGCAGCAGGCCGCTTTGCTTTATCTGAGCCGGGCAATATCTACACCAGACTGATGAACCCGACCTCCGATGTATTTGAGAAGAGAGTCGCAGCGTTAGAGGGCGGTGTAGGAGCACTGGCTACTGCATCCGGTTCCGCAGCAATCGCTTACGCAATCCAGAACATCGCAAAGGCTGGAGACCACATCGTATCTTCCACCAATCTGTATGGCGGAACCACCAACCTGTTTGAAAATACTCTGCCGGAGCAGGGAATCACTACCACTCTGGTAGATCCTTCCAATCCGGAAAACTTTGAGAAGGCTATTCAGCCGAACACCAAGCTTCTCTATGCAGAGACTCTTGGCAACCCGAACTCTGATGTTGTTGACCTGGAAGCAATCGGAGAGATCGCTCACCGCCACGGCATTCCGTTCATCGTAGACAGCACCTTTGCTACTCCGTATCTGCTTCGTCCGCTGGAGCACGGCGCTGATATCGTGGTACATTCCGCTACCAAGTTCATGGGCGGCCATGGCACCGTAATGGGCGGCGTTGTTGTAGACGGTGGTAAATTTGACTGGGCTCAGAACGACAAGTTCCCGGGATTAAGCCAGCCGAACCCGTCTTACCACGGTGTTGTATTTACCGATGTATGCGGAAATGCCGCTTATATCACAAAACTTCGTACCACTCTGATGAGAGACCTGGGCGCTACCATTTCCCCGTTCAACTCCTTCCTGTTACTGCAGGGCCTGGAGACTCTGTCCTTAAGAGTTGAGCGTCATGTGGAGAATGCGCTGAAAGTTGTTGAGTTCTTAAAGAACCATCCGCAGGTAGAGAAAGTAAACCATCCGTCGCTGGCTACCGGACGTCAGAAAGAGCTGTATGACCGCTACTTCCCGAACGGTGCAGGTTCCATCTTCACTTTCGAGATCAAGGGTGATGTCAATACCGCAAAGAAATTCACCGAGAGCCTGGAGTTATTCTCCCTGCTGGCAAATGTGGCTGATGTGAAGTCCCTGGTTATCCATCCGGCATCCACCACCCACTCCCAGTTAGACGAGGAAGGCCTGCTGGCATGCGGTATTAAACCGACCACCATTCGTCTTTCCATTGGTACCGAGCATATCGACGATATCATCGATGACCTGAAACATGGTTTTGAAGCAGTAAAATAAGAGCTGCAGCCTGCACAGCGTGTGGGCAGCAGGTAAGACTGCACAGGCCGGGCTGCCCTTTTCCTGCGACTCCCCCACCCATATGCAGGAGAGAGCGGCCCGCAATTGTCCGGAATAAATCCGGAAACAATCTGTCTGACATTTCTGCCGGGCGGAAAACAGAGTCAGAATAAGAAAATCAGAAATAAAAACGTTGCACAACGCAAGGAGGATATAAAAATGGCAAACATTTACACTTCTGCAGACCAGCTGATCGGAAAAACCCCTCTCCTGGAGCTCACAAATATCGAGAAAAAGTATGGCTTAAAGGCGAAAGTTCTGGCAAAGCTGGAGTACTTCAATCCGGCAGGTTCTGTAAAAGACCGTATTGCCAAGGCAATGATCGATGCAGCAGAGAAGAGCGGCCAGTTAAAGCCGGACTCTGTCATCATTGAGCCGACCTCCGGCAACACCGGCATTGGCCTGGCATCCGTAGCAGCAGCACGCGGCTACCGCATCATCATTGTAATGCCGGAGACCATGTCTGTTGAGCGCCGCCAGTTAATGAAAGCATACGGCGCAGAGCTTGTCCTGACCGAGGGCGCAAAGGGCATGAAGGGTGCCATCGCCAAGGCAGATGAGCTGGCAAAAGAAATTCCGAACGCATTTGTAACCGGTCAGTTTGTAAACCCGGCAAACCCGCAGGCTCATTTTGAGACCACCGGCCCGGAGATCTGGGAAGATACTGACGGTAAGGTAGATTACTTTGTAGCAGGTGTTGGTACCGGCGGTACCATTACCGGAACCGGTAAGTTCTTAAAGTCCAAGAACCCGGATGTAAAGGTAGTTGCAGTAGAGCCGGCCACTTCCGCAGTGCTCTCCACTGGTGTGGCAGGTCCTCACAAGATTCAGGGAATCGGCGCAGGTTTTGTACCGGATGTGCTGGATACCAAGGTTTATGACGAAATCATTCTGGTCAGCAACGAGGATGCATTCGCAACCGGTAAGGCTGTCGGAAAGAATGAAGGCGTTCTGGTAGGTATTTCCTCCGGAGCTGCCACCTGGGCTGCCATTGAGCTGGCAAAACGCCCGGAGAATGAGGGTAAGACAATCGTAGTACTTCTTCCGGATACCGGAGACCGCTATCTGTCCACCCCGTTATTTGCAGATTAAAAAACAGATAAAGAAGGATGGTTTGGGGATTATGATGATTTCAACAAGAGGAAGATATGCGCTGCGTGTGATGGTGGATCTGGCAGAACATGCCAGCGGGTCATTTACACCTTTGAAGGAGGTGGCAGAGCGCCAGGATATCTCCCAGAAATATCTGGAGTCTATCATGTCCAATCTCTCTAAGTCTGGTTTTGTGGAAGGCGCGCAGGGAAAAGGCGGTGGATACCGCCTTTCCAGAGCGCCGGAAGATTACAAGGTCGGAGATATCCTGCGCCTGACGGAAGGATGCCTGGCTCCGGTAGCCTGTCTGGAGGCCGATGCCAAGCCGTGCGCTATGTCCCCGCACTGCCGGACCCTGCCAATGTGGAACCGCCTCAACAATGTAATCAATGAATTTTTTGACAGCTACACCATCGCCGATCTGATGAAGACCGAGGATGGTGGAGACTACGTGATTTAAGTTTGAGGTGCCAGACAACGGTCGGAGCAAACTGCCGTGCCTGCACGAAGCAGTTTGGGACAACGTTGGCTGATAGGGCGAACGCCCGTCAGCGAGGAAATGCGAAACATCGGCAAAATCCGTTGCTGTTTGCGCAACGCGTGAACAGTAACGCATTTTCGAGCTTGCACCGTAAAATTGTCAGAATAACCTTGACAAACCCACTTACCTGGCGTACAATACGCCACATAGGGTAGAAAAAACTACGGAAACGAGGAACCAGCTATGACTCAGTTTAAGACCATGCAGATGAATATGGCTATGATGTGCGGCATGATGATG
>CAKRRJ010000118.1 GCA_934394615.1 uncultured Lachnospiraceae bacterium | reverse complement strand
TCTCAGGGCCTTGGCGCTATCGGCGGTATGGCAGAGTCCTACTGGGGAAAGAATAAAGGACGTTCCATGGAAGGTACCCTGGAAAAGTTCACGACATTTGCGGCAGTAGCATTCATGGTACTGGCAATTGTATTAAATTTATTGCAAGCGTAAGATAAAGCACTCTTGGAAACAAGGGTGCTTTTCGTTACAGTTCATGCTTTGCACGAACTGCAACGGGATTTTGCCGATGCTTCGCATTCCGAATCGGCAAAATCCGCAACCACTACGATGATGTACGGAATTTTCAGTTCAGAAAATTCCTACCGGAAATGTGCCAGGACACATTTGATTTGCAGAGAGGAATTATGACAGAAGAATTATTAAAAGAAAGAAAAGAAGCAATGCTGGCTCTGATCAACGATTCGACCTATGTGCCGATGAAGATCAAAGAGCTGGCAATGCTGTTAGATGTTCCGCGGGAGAAGCGGGATGAGTTAAAAGAAGTTCTGGATGCCCTGGTGGCAGATGGAAAAGTGAGTCTTTCCAAACGCGGGAAGTATGGAAAGCCGGAACCATTTACCCTGGTTGGAACGTTCTGCGGCCACGCGAAGGGCTTTGGCTTTGTGACTGTGGAGGGGATGGATCAGGACGTATTTATTCCGGCAGAGAAGACCAAAGACGCTATGCACGGGGATACCGTGCAGATCACGGCGAGTCCGGCTTCCAAAGGAAAACGCCCGGAGGGCGCGGTCATCAAGGTGATCGAGCGGGCGAACCAGACCATCGTTGGCTTTTATCAGAAAAACAAGAATTTCGGTTTTGTGGTGCCGGACAACCAGAAGATCAATGCTGATGTGTTCATTCCTCAGGGCAAGGATATGGGCGCGGTGACTGGTCACAAGGTTGTAGTGCGCCTGACGGATTTTGGCGGCGAGCGCAAGAATCCGGAGGGCATTATCACCGAGATCATCGGTCATGTGAACGATCCGGGAACGGATATTTTATCGATTGTGAAGGCTTATGGCATTCCGGACGAGTATCCGCAGGAAGTCATGAAACAGGTGAGCCGCATCCCGGATGAGGTGGCAAAGGAAGACATGGCGGGCCGCAAGGATATCCGCGGCTGGCAGACCGTCACCATCGACGGCGAGGATGCCAAGGACCTGGACGATGCCATCACCATCAGCCGGGAAAACTACGGCTACAAGCTTGGCGTGCACATTGCGGATGTCAGCCATTATGTGACCGAGGGCAGTCCGTTAGATGAGGAGGCCTTAAACCGCGGTACCAGCGTGTATCTGGTAGACCGTGTCATCCCAATGCTGCCCCATAAGCTTTCCAACGGTATCTGTTCCCTGAACGCGGGCACAGACCGCCTGGCCCTCAGCTGCATTATGGAGATTGATCCCCAGGGCCGTGTGCTGGGCCACGAGATCGCGGAGACCGTGATCCGGGTAGACCGCCGCATGACCTACACGGCGGTGAATGCCATTGTAACGGACCGTGATGAGAAAACCATGGAAGAGTACGCGGACTTCGTGGAGATGTTTGATCTCATGAAAGAACTGGCGGACATCCTGCGAGAGAAGCGGCGCCAGCGCGGCTCCATCGACTTTGACTTCCCGGAGTCCAAAATCATCCTGGATGAAAAGGGACGTCCGGTGGACATCAAACCTTATGAGCGCAACGCGGCTACCAAAATTATTGAAGATTTCATGCTGATGGCCAACGAGACCATTGCGGAGGATTATTTCTGGCAGGAGCTTCCGTTTGTCTATCGTACCCACGACAACCCGGATCCGGAGAAGATGAAGCGCCTGGGCGTGTTCATCAATAACTTTGGCTACACTATCCGCACCCACGACGGTGAGGTGCATCCGAAGGAACTGCAGAAGCTTCTGAAGAAAATTGAGGGGACGGAAGAGGAGGCGCTCATCAGCCGCCTGACCCTGCGTTCCATGAAACAGGCAAAGTATATGCCAGTCTGCAGCGGACATTTCGGTCTGGCAGCAAAATATTACACCCATTTCACCTCCCCGATCCGCCGTTATCCGGATCTGCAGATCCACCGTATCATCAAGGAGAATCTGCGGGGCGGACTGAGCGAGAAGCGCATCGCCCATTACGACAAGATCCTGACTGGTGTGACCATTCAGTGTTCCGCTACCGAGCGGCGCGCGGAGGAAGCAGAGCGCGAGACCATCAAGCTCAAGAAGTGTGAGTACATGTCCAAGCGCATTGGCGAGATCTTTGATGGCGTCATCTCCGGCGTGACCAACTGGGGCTTTTATGTGGAACTTCCGAATACCGTGGAGGGCCTGGTGCATGTCAACGAGCTGCACGGCGACTACTATGTGTTCAATGAGGAACGCATGGAGCTTCGCGGCGAGATGAGTGGAAAAACCTACAAACTTGGACAGAAGATCCAGGTGGTGGTAACCGGAACCGACCGGCTTACCAAGACAATCGATTTTATCCCGGCAAAGAATATGGAGCTTCCAGAGGAAGAAGCGTAGTTCGTTATGCCTTGTGGAAGTTCCGAAAAAGATGCTACAACGCGGCGCTGGAACATCCGCGAATGACAGCCTGAAAACCGGGGAAAAGACAGGAGGGTTTGTTTTGAAAGAAGCAATCAAACTGGTGGCAAACAACAAGAAAGCCTACCATGACTATTTTATTGACGAGAAATTTGAGTGCGGCATTGAGCTGTTCGGAACCGAGGTCAAATCCATCCGGATGGGCAAGTGCAGCGTAAAAGAAGCTTTTGTGCGGATCGACAAGAATGAGGTCTACATTTACGGCATGCATATCAATCCGTACGAGAAGGGCAACATCTTTAACAAAGATCCGCTCCGGGCGAGAAAGCTGCTCATGCACCGCAGCGAGATCAACAAGCTGGAGGGCAAGATCCGCGAAAAAGGCCTGACCCTGGTGCCGCTGCAGGTGTACTTCAAAGGCAGCCTGGTAAAGGTGGAGATTGGCCTGGCGCGAGGCAAGAAGCTCTACGACAAGCGTGATGATATTGCCAAGAAGGACCAGCGCCGCGAGGTGGAGCGGGACTATAAGCAGAAGTTAAGATAAGGGGCTAAAAAGCCAGTTTTCCTTTTATATCTGAAACAAAAGGATGTAAGAGTGAAAGCTGGTTTTCTTTACTTGAAAATACACGGATGCATGCGTATACTAGATGCAGCAGATTTCAGAAAGGCAATGTACGAATCTCAGAAAAGGATTTTGAACCATGCCGGTAGAAACAGGATGGGAGGCAAACAGGTGTGATTACCGATGAAACGATATATCAGCGATATCTGAACGGAGAAAGCAATGCGGCTGATATGCTGGTGGAAAAATACGCTGATATGCTGATCTTTTACATAAACGGTTATATCAAAGATATTCATGAGGCAGAGGATCTGATGATAGAAGCCTTTTCCCAGATATTTGCAAAAGAGCGCCCTATTACGGGAGACGGCAGTTTCAAGGCATATCTTTACAAAACAGCTCGTAATCTTGCCCTGCGGCATAGCAAAAAACACCGCTACCTCTTCTTGTGGATTGATGACCTGGACTTTGAATTGCCAGATAAAACTCTGGCTGAGACCAAAGTTTTTCGGAATGAGCGGGATCGGCAGCTCTATGCGGCACTGGATAAACTGAAACCGGAATACCGGGAAGCAGTATACCTGATTTATCTGGAGGAAATGAGCTATCGGAACGCAGCAGCGGTTATGTCTAAAAGCGAGCAGCAAATCAAAAATCTTGTATACCGCGGCAAGCAAAGTTTGAAGGCAATTTTGGAGCAGGAGGGATTTGAATATGCGGACGAATGAAGAACGTTCCAGGCTGATTCATAAACGGACAGCAGAAATAAAACGGGAGAAGCAAAACAGAATACAGCGAGGGCTTGATGCGGTCTGCATAGCAGTTTGTCTGCTTTTGGTTACAGGTATCGGGGCTTGGCTGCCGGAACTGATGAAAGAACCTGCGGCAGGAGGCATTGTTCATTCTTCGGGAGCAGCAAGTATGATCGGCAGTCATGCTGCTCTTGGCTATATCATCATGGGCCTGCTTGCGTTTCTCCTTGGCGTATGCGTAACCGTGCTGCTTTATCGTCTGCGGAGCAGGAATGAGCGCAGGAGCAGAGAGGAAAAAGAAGATGAACTTTGAACTGATTGACAATAGTTTTCAGATAATCATATTAGGACTCAGCACCATTGCAGCCCTTTTTCTGGCTTTGCGGTATAAAAGCAGGAGTTTGCTGATCCTCGCTTTGGCATATGCCTGTTTCTGTATGGGAACGGCGTATTATATTCTGTATCTGGTCATTATGGGAAAAGTGCCGCAGGTTTTCTATGTAGCTGAGATTTCCTGGCTGGCCGCCTGGCTTTTTTATCTGTCCGTGCAGATTCTGCGGATGGAGAAAATTGGATACCGCTTCTCGTGGTTTGCAGCCAGCGCAGCGGTACCTGTCGCAGTGGTCGCTTTTGCCGATCATGCCTTTGGGCCTTCCTATTTCTTTTCTGCGCTGTTTGCATTCACGGCGGGAGCGAACATGTATCTTTCGGTGCTTGGTACGCAAAGTGTTCATCCATATCGAAGCACGGACGGTCTGATGGCTTGCTGCATCGTTCTGCAGGTACTTCTGTATCTGGTTTCCGATTTTATACAGGATTATACCTGCTTTAACCTTTATTTTGCCGTGGACATTACCCTGACGCTATCCATGGTGGCATTGCTGCCGTTTACTCTGCGGGAGGTGGGAAAATGACTTATATCGAAAATATCTTTCTCTGTCTTGCCATACCGATGATATTGTCGCTGTTCTTTATAAAAGGACGGGCCAGAAGCTATACCCTGTTTGTGACCATTGGAATGGGTGTTTGCCTGCTGAGTGCCTACGTCAACAGCTTTTTTATGTGGCTATACGGCGTGGATGGAACAGTTGCCGCTGTTGAGATCACTCCGGTGTGTGAAGAATTATTAAAGCTGCTTCCGTTACTGTTTTACTTCCTGATTTTTGAGCCAGAGCCGAGAGAACTGCCCACGGTGGCAATTGCCATTGCTGCAGGTTTTGCAACCTTTGAAAATGCATGCTACCTGACGGAAAACGGTGCGGCCAACTTCAGCTTCCTGCTGATCCGGGGGATTTCTGCGGGCGGGCTGCATATCCTTTGCGGTATCCTTTCCGGCTTTGGCATCTCCTATGTTTTTCGCCACCGGTGGCTGTCAGTTACCGGAACTGCGGGCATTTTAGGTGCCTGCACAGGTTTTCATGGAATTTATAACCTGCTGATCACAGCCGATGGTGGATGGAAAACGGCAGG
>CAKRRJ010000117.1 GCA_934394615.1 uncultured Lachnospiraceae bacterium | reverse complement strand
TATTAGAAACATTCATAAATAATGTCCTCCAAGAGTGTATTTAAACACATTTAACCATTAATATCAACATTTTTGATAACTTAATAATCCTCCTGTTCCGAGCTATTCGTTAAAATTTTCGTACCTCTGTCTCCAGCACATACCTCTCTTTTATCTCCTGCAGCCTGCACATATGATCTGTCTGCAGGTGTTGTTTCTGATGCTCCTCAGACTTCCACTCTTCCACTAAAAGCAGCTGGTCTGGATCTGCCGCATCGTAATAATAGTTGTATGACACAAAGCCCTTCTCCTGGCGGATCTGCTCCAGAATCCCAGAAGCGGTTACTTCAAATACAAATGCTTCTCTCATGTTCGGACCTGTTTTATAAGTTACAAGCAATACCAGATGTTTCATCCTTCGATTCCTCTCTTTCTTTTCAGGCATTTCCTGTTCCAGACAGAAATTATCAATCCTGAATATTTTCAAAATTCAACTAAAATTCAACTGAACAACTGCTTCCTGAAGCTTCTTGAAAAACATTCCCGCATGATAGCCGTCCGCCACCGCATGTGCGATCATCATATTTACCGGCATCAGAATCTTTTCCCCGGATTTTTCGTATTTTCCCATGGTGATAATCGGGAAATACGCAGGTTCTGAACTATTGACGGTTCTGCTGCCAAATGCCGAAAACGAAACCCATGGCACACAGGAAATACAATAAAAATTAGCTGGCTGACCTGCTTTGGCCTTGATGCCCTTTTTCTTCTGTCCTTCTTCCATGTCCTTTGTGATTTCCCGGTAAAAGACCTCAAAGTCATCGGAATACTCCGTCCAGCAGTCCGAAAATGTCTTATCATCTTCATGGAAAATCGTGTAATTTGGAACGACATGATCCCACACGCATAGGTTTCCTTCTGCATCTTTAAACATCCGAAAATTCTCCATCTGGTTGAGTACCTTTGTCACCAGATAAATGAGGGATGGATAAAATTTATGACCGCTTTCATGGCAGAAATCCAGCAGTTTTTTCACATCGATGGGTACTGTCATATTGCACTCAATTTTTAATTTTTCTGTATAATACTGATAATGCTCCCTGCGCGGCCAAGTGGCCATATCGATTTTTCTGTAACCAGCCATTCTGTTTCTTTCCATCCTTCCTAAAATTTTCCGCAGCTGGTAAACTGCATCCGCAGCTACACGCCAAAATTCAACAAACTCTCACAGTGTTCATAATAGCTCCAGCAACGCTGCATAAACCGGCTCATTCTGCTTTACCACCAGCATTAGTTCTTCCTTTGCGCCGTTTAACTGATGAAACAGCCTCCGCACCGATCGGTCTTTAGAACGCAGATATCTCTGTTTATCATAAAAATACCGCTGATCCAGTACCATTGCAAGACGATTTGCAGAAATTGCCGCCCCGTTTTCCTTCGAAAACATTTCATACCCCTGATGCTGCGCATCTCTCAAAAGCAATTCTGTCTCCCGGTCATCATTGGCATACAACACCGTGACATGTGGAAAATGCCGTCCTGTCTTTCGCTCCGGGAGATGCATCATGTTCTGGATAAACGAAGATAATTCCGCATTGGTCCGAATCCTGTTTGTGAGCCGGAAGCTCTGAATACCAGGAAGCTGTTCCAGTATATGTACTGTGCCGCAGTCCATCTCTTCCGGCGAGATCATATCCTCACAATCGCTGGAAAAAATAACCGGACGTTTCCCGCAGTGCCTCAAAATGTATTCCAGTTTTTCCTGAGAAAGGAGATGCGCTTCATCTACAAGAATGGCATTCGCCCCTGCAAGGACATTCTGTACTGGATCTGATTGCATTGCTGCAATCTCTGCCTGATTCTGCGCTGCCTTGCTTCGTGCCGTTTGATTCTGATCTGTTTCATTCTGTGCACACATAATCTCGCTATCCGACAAATACTTCACCCGCCGCAGTCGCTCATGCAGTACCTTCCACTGCTCCCCGGCTTCCCCACAGTGAATTATACAAACCTGCTGCCTGGCAGAAAGCTTCATAGCCATATCATAAAGAAGCAGAGTCTTTCCCGTTCCCGGAAGCCCCCGAAACCAGTAGTATCCAGTCCGTTCCTGACGGATTTTCTTTAAAATCTGCCGCTCAATATCCCGCTGCTGCGCCGTCAGAAAATATTCTTTCTTTAGAAAACGGGACGGCTCCGTCAATGGAGAGATCAGAAACAATTCTGCCTGAAACAATGTCTCTGCATCTCCCTTATAATCCTCACTTTCATTCTGCAGTTCGCTACACAACTGCTCCCAGTCCGTATCCGCAAGATGGTCGTGGTTCGTCAGGCGCACCAGCCGGTTCTGACTGCTGATGTAAGTATAAGACCGGATTGGCCTTCCCAGCACCGACAGGTAATACCGATTCTGAATCAGCTGCCTGCGCATGGCCTCCTCCGACACCGCTCCGCTTTTCAGTTCAATGTTAATGATCTGATCTTCCTTAATCTGAAGAAGGTCAAATTCCTTTCCCAGCCGCGGAATCTGGAAAGAATAGAAAAAGCGCAGACCGCAGACATCCGGCATCCGTGCTTCCAGCTGCTCCACCAGATTTTTCAGGCTGTCTAACTCCCATTCCCGCATTTTTAATGATTTTTCCCTTTTGGACAGTTGACGCTCCATTCTGGAAAGCTGCGTCAGATTCTGTTTTCTGGTAATGGCATAGATTGAAATTGATTTCATAGATAAACTCCCATTTTCTCAATCTCGAATTTTCTGTACCGCATTCTCGACGTTTCTGCTCACATCCACATCCAGCAGCACCTTAATCAGCCAGAAGAACACCAGCAGCACCAGAATCGGAATCACGCAGGAAGTGATGAGCATCACGGCTATGGCTTCCACGAAACGGCTTAAGGAATGTTCAATTTTCTGCAGCAGTTCTTCAGAAGATAATGTCACATTTTCCACTGCGCTCGTAACGGTTTCCTTGGCGCTGCCAAGAGCATCTTTTGCCTTTTCCCAGAGACCTGCCACGCCTGAGTTCTGATTTCCTGACTGACCCGCAGACGGATTTGCGCTCTGATTTCCATTCAACTGTGTACCCTGCTCCACATTCTGGCTTGTTTTACCTTCATTCTGCTGCACCTCTGTATCTTTCCCGGATTCATTTTCCAGAATCTTCTGGGTCCCTTTTGCCTCTTCCAAAGTCATCTCAATCTGGGCGTGATACGTGTCATCAATCAGGTCGGACAGTTTCACACTGGCAGGAACCACCAGGAAAATGCAGATGCCAAACGCCAGCAGTCTTCTGGCCAGACGGCCGACACTGCGGTTTTCCAAAATCACATTTCCGGCAAATAGCACGCACGCTGCCGGAATAAAGAGCTTAAACGCAGCATAGCCGGTCAGCGTCACCAGATACTTTTCCAGAAATACCGCACAGAGTACAAGGAGCAGATAGCCGCTCAGATCTGCAACCTTTTCCGCGATCGGCGTTCCCACATCTCCTGGCAGCAGCGTGATCAAGGCAGAGGTGGCTGTAGCCGCCACAGTCAGTTCCAGAACCGTATCTTTTTTCTCATCCAATGCTGCTATGGTTGCTTTATGATGTTCCGGTGCCGCTGCGTATTTCGCGCCTACACTGAATGATAATATTGCGATTACAAGCAGCACCACAATCCCGATCCATTTCTTTTTATCATAGGTAAATTCCATACGATTCCTCCTGTGTTCATTCTGTTCTTTCAGCTTTTGCTTCCAAGCCTGACTCCTGCTCTGACAATACCCCGTTCTTTAACATCTCATAAAACCGCTCCGCCGCCCGGCTGAACACGGCGTGCTTCTTCCAGACCAGTGCCAGATGCGTTGGAAGCTGTGGCTCCAAGGGAAGAAAGCAGACATCCGGGTCCAGCACCGGAGCCAGCAAGTCCCGGGTTGTGAGGAAATATCCCATTCCCTGCTGCACAAATGGAACCGGACTGCCATGAACCACATTGTAGGTTGCCGCAATCTGTAAATGTTCCAGATCTGTTCCAGCCCAGTGGGCAATCTCATTCTGCAGGCCGACACGGCGGTGCATAATCAGCGGAATGCTCCGGATTTCCGCCCGGCTTAAGGCTTTCTTTGCTGCCAGCGGATCACTTTTTTGCATCAGCACGCCCCACTCCGAAGTCTCTTTCAGAGAAAGGAAATCATATTTCACATTATCAATCGGTTCCAGCATCACAGCAAAATCCAGGGTTCCGTGATTCAGCCGCTCCGACACATCCATGGCATCAGCGCTGAAAAAATGGAAATGCACCCCCGGACATTCCCTGCGAAGTTCCGCTGCAATACGCAGCACCGAAGCCGGCGTACTGCCGCCTAAATCGATATCTCCGATGATTTCTTCGGAATCGGTGCTGATTTCCTGTTCTGTTTTCTCCACCAGTTCAATGATTTCCTCCGCCCGCTTGCGAAGCAGTACCCCGTCTTCCGTCAGCGTGACTTTCCGTTTTCCGCGTACCAGAAGCTGTTTTCCCAGCTTCTTTTCCAGATCCATAAGCTGTCTCGATAAGGACGGCTGGGCGATATGCAGGTACTCTGCTGCCCGCGTGATATTCTCTTCCCGCGCCACTGCCAGAAAATAGCGAAGTTCCCGCACTTCCATGGCGTTCCCCCTTTCTGTTTTATCATTCATTTTAACTATATTTTACCATAGATAATCAGTATTTGCTATTATTCATATTCGAAACTATACTATGTTTGCATAATAAAAAGAAAAATTTATCTTTACCAAAGAGGTGTTTTCATGAGCTCAAACAGAAAAACAAAAAAACTGGATATGCTGAACGGTCCTATCTGGAATAAGCTTCCACAATATGCGATTCCGGTGGCGGCTACCGGTATTCTGGAGCAGCTGTTCAACGCATCCGACCTGGCGATTGTCGGAAACTTTGCCAGTACTGACCGCACGGTAGCCATTGCCGCCGTCGGCGCAAACAGTTCTGTAATCGGGGTTATCCTAAATTTATTTATAGGACTTTCCCTGGGAAGCAATGTCGTGATTGCCAATGCCATTGGACGCGGCGATAAAAAACAGGTGGAACAGGCCGTCCATACCTCCGTTGTGGCGTCCTTCCTCGGCGGACTGCTGGTTGCCCTGCTTGGAGAGTTGTGCGTTGGAAACCTATTCCAGCTGCTGCACATCCCCGACGAGGTCATGCCTTACGCACTTTTGTATATCCGCATTTACCTGCTTGGACTTCCGGTCATCTTCCTTTACAACTTTGAGGCAGCCATTTTCCGAAGTATTGGTGATACGAAAGTTCCCCTGCAGGCGCTGGCCTTTTCCGGTGTTCTGAATGTACTGCTGAACCTGCTGTTTGTGGTTGTCTTCCGGATGAACGTGAACGGCGTAGCCATTGCCACCGTACTGGCCAATGCAGTCAGCTCCCTGATCCTGTTCGTGAAACTGACCCGTTCTGA
>CAKRRJ010000116.1 GCA_934394615.1 uncultured Lachnospiraceae bacterium | reverse complement strand
CAGGAAAGCAGAAGCAGGCCGGGGTGGTATCCTGCGTAGCATAAATAGAAGTGCAATGTGTCCGGCTATGTGGCGACTGACGTTTTCGGGAGGCGGACGATCAGTCCGACTATCCGCAAACGGCTGTCAGCCACATCGTCCGAACACAGCACTTCTATTTTGCGCAGCGGGATATCACCCCGTCCTGCTTCGGACCTTTCATGAATATTCTTAAATTGTTATTACGCATGAAATACGTAGCGGTCCAGCCGTTCAAATGCCTCCTGCACCCGGCTGAATGGCAGGGCCAGATTCATGCGGATATGACATGGGCCGTGGAACGGTCTGCCATCCTGCCAGATAACTCCGACTTCCACTCCGGCTCTCTGCAATTCATCAATCGTCTTCCCGTGCTTCTCACACCATTTTGTGCAGTCCAGAAACAGCATGTAGGTTCCTTCCGGTTTTGACACCTCAACGCCCTCAAAATGATCCTGAATATACTTGCAGGCAAACTCTACATTTCCGGTCAGTACCTGGCGCAGCTCATCCACCCACTCGTAGCCCTCTGTTTTGTACGCTCCGATCAGCGCATGCATGGAAAGCACATTCATTTCATTATAATGGGATAAAGAAGATTCCTTCAGAACGCGCTCCCGCAGCCAGCTGTTATAAATAATATGGTAGCTTCCCACCAGGCCGGCCAGGTTGAAGGTCTTGGACGGTGCGTACATGGCTACCGTGCGGTTTCTGGCATCCTCGCTCACGGACTGAGTCGGAATGTGTTTGTGCCCCTCCAGAATCAGGTCGGACCAGATCTCATCGGAAACTACAAAAACATCATGTTTTTTGTAAAGTTCCATGGCCTTCTCAATCTCCCATCGCTCCCACACGCGACCGCACGGGTTGTGCGGGGAACAGAAAACCGCAGCATGAATATGATTCTTTACGATTTTCTCTTCCATATCCGCAAAATCCATGCGCCAGATACCGTTTTCATCTTTTACAAGCGGAGAATGTACAATATTATATCCGTTATTTTCGATACATCTGGTAAAACCAATATAAGTCGGGGAATGCAGAAGCACATTGTCGCCTTTCGAGCACATCACATTCAGCGCGCTGACCACACCGCCCAGCACGCCATTTTCATAGCCGATATGCTCCGGCTTCAGGCCTGTTACTCCATTGCGTGTTTCCTGCCACCGGATGATCGACCGATAATATTCTTTAGACGGATCGAAATATCCGTAGGCCGAATGCCGTACACGCTCCATCATGGCATCCACAATCGTCGGCACCGTTGGAAAATTCATGTCAGCTACCCACATGGGAATCCGGTCAAATCCTTCTTTCACCTGTGCACCCGGAATCGGGATATGTTCCACCGCAATCGCGTCTTTTCCAGTGCGGTCCAGAATGGAAGTAAAATCGTATTTCATAGTCATCTTTATCCTTTCGCCAGCATTGTAATTCTGACTTCATCTTACCGCGTTTTCCCATAATTCGCAATCATCGGCAAAATTTTACAGTTTTATATCCAAAACCAGTTGATATATAAAGTTTTCTAAAATAGTAATGATTATTATTATTGACATATTGAGAAATTTTGGTTATAATACAGACATACAAACAAAGAGACGATCCAAAAGAAATAAAACACAGAACAATTCCGTGAGAAACCATTAACCAATATATAGAAAATTTATATCGAAAAGGAGAAGAGCAGCTATGAAAAAATTTGAATGTGAACCATGTGGATATATTTACGATCCTACAGTAGGTGATCCGGGCGGCGGAATTGCTCCGGGAACGGCATTTGAAGATATTCCGGACGATTGGGTATGCCCGATTTGCGGACTTGGAAAAGATGTTTTTGTAACAGTAGAAGGTTAGAGATAATGAAATAGCCCAAACCAAAAAATGGAGGACGGACTTATGACGTACGATTATGATATCACTTTCGAGGATAATTTATTAACCGGCAATAAGACGATTGATACACAGCACAAAGAACTGATCGAGCGAATCCGGAACTTCGTATTTGCCTGCCAGGATGGAAAAAGTAAGGTAAACGCAATAAAAATGCTGGATTATCTGGACGAATATACTGATTTCCATTTCAAAGAAGAGGAAGCATTGCAGGAAAAAGCCGATTATCCGGATCGTGACAAGCACCATAAAAAACATGAGGAGTTCAAGAAAACGATTCAGGAATTGTATGAATATCTTCACGATTCTGAAGGACCAACAGATCAGTTCAGCGAGCTTGTACATAAAAATGTGGTTGACTGGTTGTTTGGCCACATCAAAACCTTTGACCGCTCCGTGGCAGAATTTATCTTTATGAGAGAAAATCCAGACCGATGCTGAATGCATGCTGTTTAGTCAATTAACATTCTCTAAATGCAGAGAGAAGGGGGAAAACAAATGAATAAAAAGGCTATGTATAAGCTGAGTTATGGATTGTTTGTCCTGACAGCGAAAGAGTCGGAAAAAGACAATGGCTGCATTATCAATACAGCAGTTCAGGCAGCGTCGAAACCAAATCAGTTAAGCATCTGCGTCAACAAAGCCAATTATACGCATGACATGATCCAAAGAACAAGAACATTCACGGTATCGGTTTTAAGCCAGGAGGCCCAGTTTGGATTATTTGAGCATTTTGGCTTTCAATCAGGCCGGAACGTGAATAAGTTTGAAGCGTTTGAAAAGTGTGCGCGAGGTACAAATGGCATTTACTATATTACAGAAGGCACAAACGCATACATTTCGGTAGCAGTTAAGAAAACAGAGGACCTGGGTTCCCACACCATGTTTATCGGTGAAATCACAGATATGGAAGTTCTGAGCGATATTCCTTCCGCAACATATGAGTATTATCAAAACCATATCAAACCCAAACCTCAGGCAATAGGAAAGACCGAATCGGGGCAGACTATATGGAGATGCCAAATCTGCGGTTATGAATATGTTGGAGACGAATTACCGGAGAACTTTGTATGTCCTTTATGCAAACACCCGGCATCAGACTTTGAGAAAATTGTGAAGAAAGAGGAGAAAAAAGAGATGACAACAAACAAATACGCAGGAACCCAGACAGAGAGAAATTTACAGGAAGCTTTTTCAGGCGAATCCCAGGCAAGAAATAAATATACCTATTTCGCTTCTGTCGCGAAGAAGGAAGGCTATGAGCAGATGGCGGCCTTGTTCTTAAAAACAGCTGACAATGAGAAGGAACATGCAAAAATGTGGTTCAAAGAGCTGGCCGGAATCGGTGATACGAAAGAAAATCTGGCTGCTGCTGCAGAGGGCGAGAATTACGAGTGGACCGATATGTATGAAGGCTTTGCAAAAACCGCGGAGGAGGAAGGTTTCCCGGAGCTTGCAGCAAAGTTCAGAGCAGTTGGTGAGATCGAGAAACATCACGAGGAGAGATATCGCGCGCTCCTTAAAAATATTGAAACAGCACAGGTCTTTGAGAAAAGTGAAGTAAAGGTATGGGAATGCCGCAACTGCGGACATATTGTAGTGGGATCCAAGGCTCCGGAGGTATGCCCGGTATGCAATCATCCGCAGAGCTATTTTGAAGTACACGAAGAGAATTATTAAAAGGTTTGTATAATTTCCCTTTTTCTGCGCAGACTTACTCCTGTAAGGAGGGAATGGCATGAACAACAAAGCAATGGACTGCACTGCGCTGACACTCACCATCATCGGTGCCGTCAACTGGGGGCTGATCGGTTTCTTCAACTTCAATCTGGTCGCGTTTTTATTCGGCAGCATGAGCTGGCTGTCCCGGATCGTCTACGCGCTGGTCGGCCTCAGCGGACTTTATCTCATCAGTTTCTATATGAAAACAGGGCAGGTGGAAGCATAAGCACTTGTCCCCCTAAATACTGTCTCAGTATAAAAGGCTTCCAAATCCAGACACTTTCTCTGTGATTTGGGAGCTTTTTATGCTATGATGAACATAACCTTAAGACCTTGGAGAGGGTCTGTAAACACTACTACTTTATAATACGAGTGAGGACCCCTGTTATGAAGATCACATACATCCATCACAGCGGTTATCTTCTGGAGACAGACCAGGCGCTGCTGCTCTTTGACTTTGTGGAGGGCACACTTCCCGCACTGGATCCGAAGAAAGATCTGTTTGTGTTTGTAAGCCACCGCCACGGTGACCACTTCAGCCCGAAAATCTTTGATCTGGCTGTTTCCCATCCGAAGATCTGCTTCATTTTTTCCGATGATATCTGGCAGAATAAGGTGCCGGATCACCTGCACGGACTTGCCTGGTTCATGGATCCGGGGAAAGTTCTGGAGTTTAAGGAGGGCGGCGGGCTCCGCGTGACGGCCTTTAAGTCCACGGATGAAGGCGTAGCTTTCATGGTGGAAACCGGTGTTGCTTCTGCCACTCCTGCTTTTCCTTCCGATACTGCCCCCACCGATGCTTCCAGCGGCGAGTCCTACACCATCTACCACGCCGGTGACTTAAACAACTGGCGCTGGAACGGCGAACCGCTTGCCTGGAACAATAACATGAGCACCAACTATCACCGGGAACTGGAAAAAATCCGGGATGCCGGATTCCATCCGGATGTTGCCATGGTTCCATTAGACGGACGCCAGGAAGACCTGTTTTACCTGGGACTGGATAACTTTATGAAGACGGTCGGTGCCAAAATGGTATTCCCTATGCACTTCTGGGAAGATTTCAGCGTCATCCCGGCACTGAAGAAGCTGGATTGCAGTGCGGAATACCGGGACCGGGTGGCGGACCTTGAATACGGCGGACAGAGTTTTGAATATTCGAAATGTCTCACGGAAGCTACAAACACATCCGCAAATGGAGCCCCGGCATAATGGCGGCGCCCACCGGGATTTCCCCGGAATCAGCGGACGCACCACTGGCGTCTCCCCGATATGCATTGCAGCAGGAAATCCTGCTCCTTGCCATGAAGGCCGGACAGATCCAGCTGGAAAACGGAGCGGAAATCTTTCGCGTGGAAGATACCATCATGCATATCTGCCGTGCCTACGGGCTTCATTCTGTCCATATCTTCGTGCTGAGCAACGGTATTTTCCTAAGCTGCGGAGATGAGACGGAGCCCCTGTTTGCCAAGGTTTTGCAAGTGCCTGTCAACAATACCAACCTGCGCAGGGTCGCGGAGGTAAACCAGCTGTCAAGGCGCATTGAGGAAGAAGGCCTTTCCCCGGAGCATGTACGCAGAGAGCTGACCCGCATTGAGGAGCATCCGGGCTTTCCCGCTGCTTTGCAGATTGCCGTGGCCGGGCTCGCCGGTGCCTGCTTTGGCGTCATGTTCGGCGGCTCGCCGTGGGATTTTTTGTGTTCCATTGTGGTCGGAAGCCTGTATCAGGCCTATGCCGTGTATCTCGGGAATCCACATTTTGGACGGATTGTGCGCACCATCCTCGGCAGTGCCTGGATCACCTTCCTTTGCATCCTCTGTTACCGCTTCGGCCCCGGAGAAAATTTTGATGCCATGATCATCGGCGGCATTATTCTCATGGT
>CAKRRJ010000115.1 GCA_934394615.1 uncultured Lachnospiraceae bacterium | reverse complement strand
AATGAAGTGACCCAGGCTCTTCTGGACTCTGCAAAAGAATCCGTGAGTCTGGGTCTTACTATGCTCGGAATTCTGTCGTTCTGGTGCGGGATCATGGAAATCGGGAGCCGGGCAGGACTGGTAGGGTGGCTCACCGGGCGCATGACACCGCTTCTCGATTTTTTGTTCCCGGAACTTGGACGGGATCACCCGGCCAGGGAACCGATTGCGGTGAACATTATCGCTAATATGCTGGGACTTGGCATGGCGGCTACACCTGCTGGGCTAAAAGCCATGCAGGAGATGGCAAAGGACATCCGAGCAGCCGGGGATGAGGATCGCACGGCTACTGCGTCCATGTGTACGTTTCTGATCCTGAATATCTCATCGCTGCAGCTGATTCCGGTGACGTTGATTGCTTACCGGAGCCAGTATGGGTCAAAGCAGCCGGAGGCGGTACTGGGGCCGGCACTGGCCGCTACAGCGGTTTCTACGCTGGCCGCGGTGATTTTCTGTAAGGTTATGGACTGGAAAAACAGGAGGGCAGCTCATTTATGATTCTTTGGCTTTCCAAAATCCTTCTGCCCTTTGTCATCGGCTATGTGATCGCCTTTGGCCTGATCTCGCGCCGCCCGGTCTTTGATGATTTCCTGGAGGGCGCAAAAGGCGGCATGAAAACCGTGGCGGATATTCTTCCAACTCTGATTGGCCTGATTACGGCAGTGGGCGTGGTGCGGGCATCCGGACTGCTGGATGCGCTGACATCGGTTTGTGCAGGGGCAGCGGGAATTTTACACATTCCGCGGGAACTGGTCCCTATCACCATGGTGCGCCTGGTTTCAAACTCGGCGGCGACAGGCCTTCTTCTGGATTTATTCCGGCAATATGGGCCGGACAGCCACATCGGCATGGCGGCTTCTGTATTGATGAGCAGCACCGAGACGGTCTTTTACTGTCTGAGCATTTACTTTGGCAGTGTGAAGGTGCGCCGGACCCGCTACAGTATTCCAGGGGCGCTGATTGCCACGGCGGCCGGGATTGCGGCAAGCATCTGGATTACGGGAAGATGAGCCGGATACAGCGGAAAAAACGGGTTTTCTGCAACAAAAATCACAAATCTTTCACAATCTTGTAAGAAAAACTCGGTTGTCGAAAGAGGGCAAATCATGTATAATCAAGAGCGGAGCGACAGGCTTCGCGTGCAGTGAGGGAGAAAAGTGGATACTTACGCGACATTAAACGATGCCCTGGTAAAGCTGTTTCGTGATGTTATGGACTTAGAGGAGCAGGCCATCATTACAGAGGAATACCAGGATATTACAAATAACGATATGCATGTAATCCAGGCCATTGGCACGGGAGAACCCAAGAATATGTCTACGATAGCCAAAGAGCTTTCGGTGACGGTGGGAACTCTGACCATTGCGATGAACAGTTTGGTAAAGAAAGGCTACGTGACCCGGGAACGAGGAAAGGAAGACCGGCGAGTAGTCTATATTTCGCTGTCCGAAAAAGGAAAGCATGCCTATGAGCACCACGAACAGTTTCATCACGACATGATCGACGCGATCTTACAGGATCTTACTCCCGACGAGACCGACAGCCTTGTCAAAGCACTTGCAAAACTGAATGTCTGGTTTCGCAAGGCCAAAGGATGATAACATAAGGAGGCTTTTATCATGAAGAAAATAGTCATGGGCTTACTGGGAGCCATGATGATCTTATCATTGGCAGCATGTACACCAACCACGGAGAAGAATAAAACCGGCGAAATGAAAGCGCAGCAGGAAGAAGTAACCGAGACCACAGAGGATTCCGGCCCTGGTGTTGTAAAGGACAGACCGGTCGATAAGGACGCTCCGGATCTTACCATGGTATCCATTTACAGTCTCAGCGAGGACGGCAGCAAGATCGAGCGCACTATGGATTCTGTAGAGACTTTGGACGCACAGAGCCTGACGGATCTTCTGATCCAGTATGGCGTTCTGGATGATGGCACCAAGGCAGAGAACTTCACCACTGAGGGCGGTACTGCAAGCAAGGAGGTTGGCCCGGGAGTGAGCGGAGATACCGCCATGGCAGAAAAAGCAACCCTGGAGTTAAGCCAGTTCCCATCTGAGAATCAGGAAAAGGCACTGCAGGCAGTTGCAGATACATTCTGTGAGAATATGGATGTGGCAAGCATTACCATCCAGGCAGGCGGTGAGACTTTGGCAGAGGGACTGACTCTGGAGTAAGAAAAGACAGCAAAAAATGTGGACGCGCCGAAGGCGCGTCCATTTTTTGCTGTTTCAGTGTTACAGTTATGCCATAACTACAACGCCGTTCTTCTTTCCGGAAATTCCCGGTTCGGTCATATTTTCCGGATCGAGGACTTCATTCAGTTCATCCTCGGACATAATCTTTTCATCGAGGATGAGTTTGCGGACAGATGCTCCGGTTTGAATGGCCTTCTTGGCGATGTCGGCTGCTTTCTGGTAGCCGACATACGGACTCAGCGCGGTAATGATGCCGACACTGTTCTCCACCAGGCAGCGGCAGCGGTCTTCGTTGGCAGTAATGCCGGATACACAGTTGTCCACGAAAGTGCGAACGGCAAAAGCCAGGGTGTCGATGGACTGGAACATGCAGTAGAAGATGATCGGCTCGAACGCGTTTAATTCGAGCTGTCCGCCTTCAGCTGCCATAGTGATGGTCATATCGTTTCCAATTACATAGAAAGCAACCTGGTTTACGACTTCCGGGATGACCGGATTGACCTTGCCCGGCATAATGGAGGATCCGTTCTGTTTTGCAGGAAGGTTGATTTCGCCAAAGCCGGCTCTTGGGCCGGAGGACATGAGACGCAGGTCATTCGCAATCTTGGAGAGCGTGACCGCACATGCTTTGATGGCACCGGAAACGGCTACGAATGGGTCGAGGTTCTGGGTGGCATCGATTAGGTCATAGGCCTGTACGAAATCCATATCAGAAATCGCATTCAAGTTCGGCACGATGCGGCGCAGATAGCGCTCGTCAGCATTGATGCCGGTGCCGACGGCAGTTCCTCCCATGTTTAGCTTGCGCATCTCATCCATGGCAATGTCCATGCGGTGGATGTCGCGCATTACAGCTACGGAATAGGCCTTAAATTCCTGACCCAGACGGATCGGAACTGCATCCTGCATCTGGGTACGTCCCATTTTTAACACATGGTCGAATTCCTCTGCTTTACCGCAGAGAGCTTTATGTAAACGGAGAAGCTCTGCTTTTAAGCGGTGCAGCAGACGCAGGGAAGTCATTTTGCCTGCAGTCGGGATGACATCGTTTGTGGATTGGCCGCAGTTGACGTGGTCGTTAGGATTGACAATGCTGTAATCGCCTTTTTTGCCGCCCAGAATCTCAATGGCGCGGTTGGCAATGACTTCGTTCGCGTTCATATTTAAGGAAGTTCCTGCGCCGCCCTGGATCGGATCCACAATGAAATCTTCACGCAGTTTTCCGCTTAAGATCTCATCGCATGCTTTAACAATGGCGTCGGTAATGGATTTTGGCAGCAGCCCCACCTCATAGTTGGTGATGGCTGCTGCTTTTTTGATATACGCGAGGCTGTTGATGATCTCCGGGTGCATGGTAAGCCCGGTAATATGGAAATTTTCGGCAGCGCGGAGCGTCTGGACGCCATAATATACATCTTCCGGGATATCTTTTGCTCCGATGGAGTCTTTCTCAACCCGGTATTCACATTTCTTCTTATTTAATAAGTCTGACATGACAGATTCCTCCCCTGAAAACACAAAAAGTAATGTTCTTCTTGATTTGATTATAGGAAAGTGCTGCATTATAATCAAATACATAATAAAATATAATTTATATAAATTACAGTAAATAGTAATAAGGCAGAAGGAGCGTGCGCGCGATGTTTCAGGGAATGGAATATATGTATGCAGTATACGAAGAAAAAAGCTTTTCCAAGGCGGCAAAGAGGCTGTTTATTTCACAGCCATCGTTAAGCATTACGGTAAAGCGGATTGAGGAAAAGCTCGGTTATCCGGTGTTTGACCGCAGCAGCAAGCCGTTAAAACTCACGGAATTTGGAAAGGAGTATATCCGCGCGGTGGAGAAAATCCGTTCGCTGGAAAACCAGTTTGCGGATTACATCAATGATGTGGACAATTTAAAAACCGGTCATCTGGTGCTGGGAGGAAGTAATCTCTACTCGTCGTGGGTGCTTCCTTCCCTGATGGGAGATTTTTCAAGAAAGTTTCCGCAGATCCGGCTGGAATTAAAGGAGGAGACGACGGCAGAGCTCACTGCGCTTCTTGGAAGCGGCAAAATCGACCTGATGCTGGATAACTGCACGTTGAATGAGCAGGTATTTGAACGGTGCTTATATGAGGAAGAGCATCTGCTTCTGGCCGTTCCGGAGAGCTTTTCGGTAAATGGAGACCTGGAGAAGTACCGGCTCACGGCAGCGCAGGTGCGGGAACGAAAATTTCTGGAACCGGATGTGGAGCCGGTTTCATTAACATATTTTGAAGGGCTTCCGTTTATTATGATGAAATCGGAGAATGACACCGGGCAGAGAGCGGCACTTATGTTAAAGGAAAGCGGGATCACGCCGCAGGTTGCGTTTGAGCTGGACCAGCAGATGACCTCGTTCAATGTGACCTGTTCCGGCATGGGAGTGTCGTTTATCAGCGATACCCTTATCCGGCGCATTCCATTTGAGGGGAATGTGGCGTATTACCGTCTGCCTGGAGAACACGGTGTCAGAAAAAGTTATTTTTACTGGAAGCGCGGGCGTTATTTTACCCGGGCAATGGCAGAATTTCTAAAGATCAGCGGCAGAATATGACAAAATAAAAACCATACAGCTTTCAAAAAAGGAATAAGTTGTATTTGGAAACATCCGAGAACCTTAAAGAAACAACGCAAGATTTGACAAATATATACAAAAATCGAGGTGGATTCTTCGTGTAAAATGATGGGTAATGCACACTCTTGATAAAAAAGGTCGGATAATCTGATAAGTTTTAGATGATATTGTATAGGAAAAAATACAACTTTTGCGAAAAAATATCTTGTATTATATTGCACAATTTGCCGTGAAAACGTATAATAAAGCCATGAGAGTTGTTGAAAACAATCAAAAAACATGTTGGGAGGAATCAAAATGAAGAAAGTCTTCAAGAAAGCAACAGCAACAGTGACAGCAGCAGCGATGCTGGCGAGCCTGACTGCATGCGGCGGCGGTGCTGCATCCAGCGCGACCACAGCAGCTCCGGCAGCTGACTCTAAGGCAGAGGGCAGCGCTGAGGCTACCGAGGCAGCAGCTTCCAGCGTTGACAACAAGGACATCAAGATCGGTGTTTCCATCTGGTCTTCTACCGACGTTCTTGGTTCTCAGTGTAAGCTGATCCTGGACGAGGCTGCAAAGGCTTTAGGCGTACAGGTTCAGTACGTTGACCAGGGCCATGTATCTGAGAAAGTTACCGCTTCTGTTGAGCAGCTTGCAGCAGCAGGATGCCAGGGTATCATTATCTGTAACTCTTCCGATACAGAGATGACCTCTGCAATCAAGACTGCAAACGATAACAAAGTATATCTGGCACAGTTCTTCCGTGTAATCAGCAAAGACAACAGCGCAGATATCTACGAGATGGCAACCCAGTCTCCGTACTACATCGGTGCAGTTCATGAGAACGAGCCGGAGAACGGCGAGAAACTGGTTCAGAT
>CAKRRJ010000114.1 GCA_934394615.1 uncultured Lachnospiraceae bacterium | reverse complement strand
TGTATGCTGAAAGGAGAAGATAGTATGAGAGGAAATCTTGTTATTACAATCGGACGTCAGTGCGGAAGCGGCGGTAAAATGATCGGTCAGAAGATCGCGGAAAAACTGGGAGTCAAGTGTTACGATAAGGAGCTGCTTACCAGAGCTGCCAAGGAAAGCGGATTATGCGAGGAGCTTTTTGAGACTCACGACGAGAAACCGACCAGCAGCTTTTTATACTCTCTGGTGATGGACACCTACTCTCTTGGATATACCACCTCAGCGTATATGGATATGCCGATCAACCATAAAATCTTCCTGGCACAGTTCGATACCATCAAAAAACTTGCGAAGGAGGAGTCCTGTGTCATTGTAGGCCGCTGCGCGGACTATGCTCTGGCTGATTATCCGAATACCGTCTCCGTATTCATTACCGGAAACGACGAGGATAAGCTGCAGAGCATCAAGAATCTGTACAATGTAGACGACGCGAAAGCGAAAGACATCATGGTCAAGACCGACAAGAAGCGTTCCAGCTATTATAACTATTATTCCAGCAAGAAGTGGGGCGATTCCAGAAGTTACGATATGTGCATCAACAGTTCCGTTCTGGGACCGGACGGCACTGCGGATATGATCATTGCTTTCGCGAAGGCCAAAGAGGCACAGAATAAAGAAAAGGCATAATCATGTAAAATTTGTTATGGAAATTTAATACTTTCTTCATATCTGTGACTTAAATTATACAAAAAGATATGGTATACTATCCTTTAGTTCAAACGAGGAGAATTATCATGTCTGAAGAGAAGAAAGACTATACCAGAGTTTTAAAAAGATCCAGAAGGCGCAGACAGAGAGACCTTTACCTGCGGTATGCAGGAATTGGCATTCTGCTGCTCCTTCTGGTTTTGTTATGCTTTTTTGCAGGAAAAAAGATTGGTTTTCCGGTCCTTTCGGGAAACCACGGAGCAGTAAAGGGCGCTACATCCTCCGATGCGGAGCAGGCAGGAGCGGCGGATTCCGAAGACAGCGGAGCAGAAGCGTTCGCTCTTGATCCGGAGGCAGAAGCAGCGGCTGCGGAGAATGCGGAAAAGCAGGCAGTGGTAGATTCCTACCAGAATCTGGGACTTGTCCAGGTATCCGGCTATTTAAATGTCCGGGAGACCCCAGGTTCCGATGGAAACATCATCGGAAAGCTGGAACAGAACAGCGCCTGCGAGATTCTTGGCACGGAGGGAGACTGGGACCATATCTCATCCGGCGGTATTGAGGGTTATATTCACAATCAGTATGTCATCAGCGGGGACGAGGCACGCGAGAAGGCACTGGACTATGTCACGAACATGGCCATCATCGACACAGAGAAGCTGAACATCCGCCAGGAGCCGGTTCTGGATCCGGCAAACGTAACCGGACAGGCACTCAAAGGCGAGCGCTACGAAGTGGAAGAAGAGCTGGATGGCTGGGTGAAGATTGCCGAGGGCTATATCTCCGCAGACTATGTAACGGTCGGCCTGGCATTAAATGAGGCGAGAAAGCTGGACTTAAAGGCTATGGCACTGAACCAGTACGACAATCTGGTCATTTCCAAGGTCGATAACTATTTAAATGTCCGCAAGGATCCGAGCATGGATTCCAATGCCAATATCATCGGAAAGCTTCCGAGCAAGGCAGCAGGCGAGATCCTGGAGACGCTGGACGGCTGGTACAAGATCAAGTCCGGTTCGATCACCGGTTATATTACGGCAGATCCGCAGTATGTGGCAGTCGGCCAGGAGGCAAAAGACCTGGCAGTCAGCGCGGCATCGCTGATGGCGATCGTGAACACGGACCGCCTGAATGTCCGGGCGGAACCGAACACCGACGCCAAGATCTGGACCCAGATTTCCAAAGAGGAGCGCTATTCCGTTGTGTCGCAGTTAGACGGCTGGGTCGAGATCGAGCTGGATACCGGCGATGGAGAGGGCAGCGACGGCGCGGACAACGCCTACATCTCCACCCGCGATAACAACGTGGAGGTGCGCTACGCGTTAAATGAGGCAATCAAGTTCTCACCGGTCGAGGAGAAGGCAAACCAGACGGCGTCTGTGCGCAGCCAGGTAGTCAATTACGCGCTGCAGTTTGTGGGCGGCCGTTATGTCTGGGGCGGAAATGATCCGCACACCGGCGCAGACTGCTCTGGTTTCGTAAAATATGTACTGAGCCATGTGGCAGGAGTCGGACTTCCGAGAACCTCCAGGGAACAGGCCAAGACAGGGCGCGCGGTCAAATCCAGCGAGATGCGCCCAGGCGATCTGATCTTCTACACAAACAGCAAGGGAACGGTCAACCATGTAGCCATGTACATTGGCAATGGACAGATCGTGCATGCCGCAAGCCGCAGAAGCGGAATCAAGATTTCCACCTGGAATTACCGTACCCCGAAGACAATCCGTTCTTTCTTAGACTGATCGTAAAGGTTTCCTGATTACAACAGATCATAAACAAAAAAGGATTTCCCGCGGAAAGCAGCAGCTTTCGGAAGGGAAATCCTTTTTTTGTACGTGAAAAAAACAATTTTATTTTGCAGTTCCGGAAAACACAGTTCCGTGCAGGAATGGTTTGTCTACTTCTGTCAGAATGTGGATGAAATCGCGCATATATTTCGTGAGGTATAAGTCCTTGCGGTGGCAGAGATAAAAGCTTCTCTGATTCTCAATACCCTTGATCGGATAGACGGCGCAGTACGGATAGAGCTCCGGAGACATTTCCACATAGTTGATCGGACAGATCATAACGGCATCGCAGGCAATGGCGGTGCGTTTGCCAACCTCGATGCTTCCGGTCTGCAGCAGGATCTTCGGCTGAATGTCGTAGGTGGCAAAGAGCTGTTTCTGCACCGTGTTGACATTATGTCCGGCCCGGCTGGAAATGAATTTTTCGTTCTTTGCCTCACTGATCTCGATTGGGGTACCGGATGGGATGCGCTTTGCCAGATCGGTATTTCGGCTGGTGAGCAGGACCAGATCCTCATCCTCAATCAGAATGTAGTTGAGTTCTTCGTGTTTTGGATAGGTGGTCAGGCAGGCCAGGTCAATAGCCCCCTCCAGCAGCAAGGATTCCGTGATGGAAGAGCCGTGTTCATGCAGATCGATGTCCACATAAGGGTACTGCTTCATGAAACGCGGAAGCACATACGGGAGCACCTGCATGGCGCGCTGGACCGGGATACCAAGTTTTAAGCAGCCATGATCCTCATGGTTGATCTCATCGATCTCTTTCTGAAGGTTGTTGTTGATGGTAAGGATCTGCTTGGCAGCTTCAATATACTTTTCACCGGCATAAGTCAGCGTGATGGGATCGGTGGAACGATTGAAGATGGGAGTTCCCAGGTTTGTTTCCACCAGTTTGATCATCTGGCTCAACGATGGCTGTGAAATATAAAGTTTTTTCGCGGCAGCCGTGATGCTTCCTTCCTGCATAACGGTCAGCATGTACTGTGCATGTTTAATGTTCATGAAACACCTCATTTATAACAGAAATATTATAAAACCCATAACAAAAAAACTTGTTGTATGCGAACTAGGGTTATGATACCATAAAAATAGTGAAAATTCAACGAGAATTATGTGGAAGGGCTTCGGGTTCTGTTCTTATTGCACAATACGCCCGCAAAGAATGGGGTGGGAGTCCTGCAAAGAGAGGAGGAACATGCATGAAAAATGCGGTGGGACGGGAAATTCCCGATGAGATTTTACAGCGTTATGGAAAGGAAGGCTACAAGGGAGCCTATGCCCGCGACGGGGTACGTTATCAGAAAGCGGCACCTCGCGCAAAGGCTTATGTGGACCCGAGACAGAGCAAGCTGGTGCCCTCAATCCGTGAAGCTTTATTAAAATGCGGCATCAAAGATGGCATGGTGCTGTCTTTCCATCATCATTTCCGGGATGGGGATTATATTGTGAATATGGTCATGAAAGAAGTGGCAGCGCTTGGCGTAAAAGACATTACGATCTGTGCCAGCTCTCTTGGCGCGGCGCATGATCCGGTCGCGGACCTGATTGAGGAAGGCGTGGTGACTGGCATTCAGTCTTCTGGTGTGCGCGGACGGATCGGAGAGGCAATCTCACACGGGAAATTAAAGACACCGGCCATCATCCGTTCCCACGGCGGAAGAGTGCGCGCCATCGAGGAGGGGGATGTCCATATCGATATCGCGTTCATTGGCGCGCCGACATCCGATGAGTACGGCAACGCAAGAGCGGTCGGCGGCAAGAGTGACTGCGGCGTCCTGTCGTATTCCATGGTGGACGCAAAGTACGCGGATAATGTGGTCGTGATCACGGACTGTCTGGTTCCGGCTCCAAATTTTCCGCCGAGCATCTCCATGGTTGATGTAGATTATGTCTGCGTGGTGGATGAAATCGGAAACCCGGGCAAGATCGTCAGCAATGTGGTCCGCATGACGAAAGATGTCCGGGAGCTGATGATGGCACAGTACTGCACCCAGATCATTGCGAAGTCCCCGTACTTTAAGGACGGCTTTTCTTTCCAGACCGGCGGAGGCGGCGCTTCCCTGGCGGTGAATACCATGCTGCGCCCGATCATGCTGGAGAAGAACATCCACATGGGCTTTGCCATCGGCGGCATCACCAAGCCAATCTGCGATCTGCTCGAAGAAGGCCTGGTGCGCAACATTGTAGACGCGCAGGACTTTGATCTTGGCGCGATCGAATCCATCAAGAAGAATCCGAATCATTACGAGATCTCTACGTCGGAGTACGCGAATCCCATGAACAAAGGCGCATTCGTAAACCAGCTTGACTTTGTGATTCTTGGCGCGTTGGAAGTGGATGTAGATTTTAATGTTAACGTTGTGACCGGATCGGATGGCATCGTGAGAGGAGCACCGGGTGGACATCCGGACACCGCGGCAGGTTCCAACTGTTCCATCATTGTAGCCCCGCTGGTGCGCAGCCGCATCCCAACCATCTGCGACCGGGTTGTGACAGTAGTAACACCGGGGGAGACGGTGGATGTTGTTGTGACAGATTATGGCATTGCCATCAATCCGCGCCGGGAAGACCTGATCGAGGCTTACAAAGATTCCGGGCTGCCGATCATGACAATTGAGGAGCTGCGCGATATTGCCTACTCCATTGTCGGAAAGCCGGAGGAGATTCAGTTTGAGGATCAGGTGGTCGGCATTATTGAGAGCCGCGATGGTACGATTATGGATGTGGTGCGCAAGAGCAAACCATATTCTTTTGATGCATAAAGTTTTTCGATAAGAAAGACTATAGGAAAAATACAACATGTATATAGGACAAAAATTATCAAATATTGGAAATACATAATTTTAAACCTATGTGCACTATAAGAATTTAAGTATTTGAATCCAGAGTCGTCCGGTGATAAACTGGGGACGATGTAAATAGCAGGGGCTGCGTTTTGCATCCCCTGTTTCTTATTTCATAGAAAAATGCGTTCTATGAAACAATAAGCGCTCCGCGGGATGCGCATTCAGCGCAGAAGTAGATGGTTGCCGAAGCAACCGCGCTTCAGCGCAAGAATGTGCCAAGGCACATTCTTTTTCAAATAAGAGGAGGATAAAAATGGAAGTTAAGAAAGCTGCCATGGCAGGAACCCTGGAGTCCAGCGACGCCCAGGTAACCGTAGAGCCGGGAAATGGTACCGTAGAGCTTTCCATCGAGAGCAGTGTGATTCACCAGTTTGGAAAACAGATCAAGGCAACCGTCCTGGAGACCTTAAACCGTCTGGATGTGAAGGACGCAAAGGTAACTGTAGTGGACAAGGGTGCGTTAGACTGTACCTTAAAAGCACGTGTAGAGTGCGCAGTATACCGTTCCAACGATATCACTGAGAATCTTCCATGGGGAGGTGTAATTAAATCATGAGCCATCCGAATAAAAAAAGACTGAGACGTTCCATGATGTTCTTAAACTGCCAGAAGCCGGGCCTGATCAAGGA
>CAKRRJ010000113.1 GCA_934394615.1 uncultured Lachnospiraceae bacterium | reverse complement strand
ACTGTGATCGTCTAACGGTCTCACTCGTACCGTTAAAATCACGCCACATCTATAAACAGCTCCATAATTGTATCATAGAAATATAGCCTTGGCAAGCATATTTTCTAAGGTTTTCAAAGAATTTTTAGCCTGTATATCAGAACATCCGGCGCTTCTTTGCCACTTCCACAAATTCCCTGTTTGTGCGGGTCTGCGCGAACAGATCCAGGATCCGTTCCACAGAATCTTCCGGCTTCAGTCCATTCGTTGCCTTGCGGACAATATCCACCGCCTCGGCCTCATCGCGGCTGAGAAGCAGATCATCACGTCGCGTGCCGGACTTTAAGATATCAATTGCCGGGAAAATGCGCTTCTCGGAAAGTTTTCTGTCTAACACCAGTTCCATGTTGCCGGTTCCTTTAAACTCCTCGTAGATGACATCATCCATGCGGCTTCCGGTATCGACCAGCGCCGTTGCCAGAATGGTCAGGCTGCCGCCCTCACGCATATTGCGGGCCGCGCCAAAGAAACGCTTCGGCATATGCAGCGCTGCCGGATCAAGACCGCCGGAAAGCGTACGGCCGCTCGGCGGAACTACCAGATTGTAGGCACGTGCAAGACGGGTAATGCTGTCCAGAAGAATAATCACGTCACGTCCATGTTCCACAAGGCGTTTCGCGCGCTCAATAACCATCTCCGATACCCGCTTATGACGGTCCGGAAGCTCATCGAATGTGGAATAGATCACTTCTACATTATCGCCGACCACGGACTCTTTGATGTCGGTTACCTCCTCCGGGCGCTCATCGATCAGCAAAATGATCATGTGCATGTCCGGATGATTCGTAGTTACCGCCTGCGCCACCTGCTTTAACAAGGTTGTTTTTCCGGCCTTTGGAGGAGATACGATCATGCCTCGCTGGCCTTTGCCGACCGGTGCCAGCAGATCCAGAACACGCATGGCTGTGCTGCTGCGCCCCTGCGTCTCCATGTGCAGGCGGCTGTTCGGGAAGATCGGCGTGAGGTCCTCAAAGTTTGGACGGTGCTCCAGCGCACTGACCGGATATCCATTTACATTGCGGATGTAAAGAAGCGCCGCAAATTTCTCATTCGATGTTTTCACGCGGCGGTTTCCGCTGATAATATCGCCGGTCTTTAAATTAAAGCGGCGAATCTGGGTCGGAGACACGTACACATCATTCTCGCCCGGCAGGAAGTTCTCACAGCGGATGAAACCGAAACCGTCTGGCATAACCTCCAGAATTCCGCTTGCCGGTACGCCGCTGTCCATCTCCTCCTGCCGTTCCGCTGTATCTTCCCGGTTCGGATAAGACAGATTCTGGGAAGCAGGGTTCTGATATGCCTGTGCTGCCTGCTCGTAACTCGGGACCTGTCCAGAGTACGTCTGGCCGCCAGCACTCTGCGGATTCTGGGAGGCATTCTGTGGATACCCGGACGTGCCCTGCGGATTCTGAGCCACATTCTGCGGATTCTGAGCCACATTCTGCGGATTCTGAGTCGCACTCTGCGGATTCTGAGTCGCACTCTGCGGATTCTGAGAAGCGTTCTGCGGTGTCCAGGAAGAAGCCTGGGATCCGTTTCCATCGCCACTGTTTACAGAGTTTCTCGGCACATAACTTCTCGGCTGCGTGTATTCACGGCGCGGTCCTCCATAACTGTATCCGCCTTCCCGGTTATCGCGGCTGTTATCACGGTTGTCACGGCGCACCATAGTTCGGCGCTCTCCCGCAACACTGACGCTGCGTCTCGGCGCTCCCTGGCGCGGACCCGGGGTTCTCGGCACATACGCCGAAGTTCCCGTCTCATTCTTTCCGGCATTCTCCCTCACACGTTCATATCCTGTTTCTGTTCTTCCGGATCTGCGTTCCGATGTGGTTTCCTGCGCTGCGCTTCCTGTGGCTGCCTCCGGTGCCGCATTCTCTGTTATCTGTCTTCCCGCCGCTGTCTCAGATGCAGGATTCTCCGTTTTCATTTTTCTGCCCGTCTTTTGCGCTGTATTCCCGTTTTCCGGCTTTCTGTCCATCACTTCCGGTGCCGCAGTTTTCGCCTCTGTTTTACCCGCATTGTCCGTCTCGCCGGCTGCACGGCAGAGTGCTTCAATCAGCTCTGCTTTTCTAAGGGCAGTCGCACCTTTGATTCCCTGCTTCTTAGCCATGTCCTTTAACACAGCAACAGGTAACGTCTGTAATTTCTCTCGCATTTCATTTCTCCATTCTGAACTTGTTTACGGTTGTATATTGGGATAAATTCTTTTAGATACCAGAAAAAATTTTGATTTATTGAATCAGCGGACACGCCGCGGGCGTATCCTCGATATACATAGCAACTATGCGAGAGCTGCTTTCCACAGCCCCCAGGCATAGTCACATTATAACTGATTTTTTTGGAAAAAGAAAGAATCAATTTGGGGATTTCCCCTCTTCATCCTGAACAGCCTGACGCAAAAAGCGCATATGTTCGCCAATTTTCTTCTCATATCCGTTGTCCGACGGAACATAGAAAGTCTGGCCCTCCATTCCATCCGGCAGATACTGCTGTTTTACATAATGGTTCGGATAGTTGTGGGCATATTTGTACCCCACACCATGCCCCATTTTCGCAGACCCGCCATAATGGGAATCCTGCAGATGAACCGGCACCGGCATAGATCGCTGATTTTTAACCGCATCCATAGCAGAAAAGACTGCATTAACCGCAGAGTTGGACTTAGGTGCCGTTGCCACATAAAGCACTGCCTGTGACAGAATGATCTGTGCCTCCGGCATACCGATGCGCTCCACTGCCTGTGCGGCGCTGACCGCCACCGTGAGCGCCTGCGGATCCGCATTCCCGACATCCTCCGCAGCACAGATCATAATGCGGCGCGCAATAAACTTGATATCTTCCCCCGCGTAGAGCATCCGCGCGAGATAATAGACTGCCGCATCCGGGTCCGATCCCCGCATACTCTTGATGAATGCGGATATCGTATCGTAATGGTTGTCTCCATCCTTGTCGTAGCGGACCGCGCGCTTCTGAATGCACTCCTGCGCCACTTCCAAGGTAAGATGGATGAGACCGTCCGCAGGATCGCGTTCCGTGGTCAGAACGCCCAGTTCCACGGCATTGAGTGCTGCGCGCGCATCACCGCCGGAAACATCTGCAAGAAAATCAGCCGCGTCATCATCAATCACCGCATGATAGCTTCCCATGCCCTTTTTTTCATCCTGCACCGCGCGAAGGACCAGCTCCTTTACGTCTTCCCGCTCCAGAGACTTCAGCTCAAAAATGCGGGACCGGGAAAGAAGTGCCCCGTTTACCTCGAAATACGGATTTTCTGTTGTCGCTCCAATGAGGATCAGTGTTCCATCTTCCACATAGGGAAGCAGATAGTCCTGCTGGCTTTTGTTAAAGCGATGGATCTCGTCCACGAAAAGAATCGTCTTTTTGCCATACATGCCAAGCGCGTCTTTCGCTTCTCTGACCACGTCCTCCATATCTTTCTTTCCCGCCACAGTCGCGTTGATCTGGCGGAAGTTCGCGCTGGTCGTGTTGGCAATGACCTTCGCCAGCGTGGTCTTGCCGGTTCCCGGCGGTCCATAAAAGATAATGGAACCAAGCTGGTCCGCCTTGATGGCGCGGTAAAGCAGCTTATCCTTCCCGATAATGTGTCTCTGCCCCACCACCTCATCCAGCGTGCTCGGGCGCATGCGGGATGCCAGGGGCGATTCCTGCTCCTGCGTGCTCGCTCTCATATAATCAAACAGATCCATGTGTATTCACTCCTCTTGTGTACAGTAACATAACCGCTTCTCTTCAGTATAATCCGCCGTTTTTTGTGCGTCAACTCAAAACATTCAGTCCACCAGCAGCTCTTCCACCGTCACAAATTCATACCCCTGCTGCTTCAGATCATCCACAATGCGCAAGGCCGCCTCCACCGAAGTATGAAAAATATCGTGCATCAGGATGATGTCTCCGCTCTGTACATCCTTCTCCACATGCCGCACGATCTTTTCGGTGTTCTGGAGCTTCCAGTCCAGGGAATCCACCGTCCAGAGCACCGTAGTCAGGTTCACGCGGCACTCCAGCCGCTCATTCCACGCTCCATATGGCGGGCGCAGGTATTCCGGCCGCGCCCCGGTAATGGACTCAATCAGCGTCTCCGTCTGCTCCACTGCCTTGCAGGCCTCATCTTCCCCCTCTTTTGTCATCTGGACATGACGGTAGCTGTGGTTGCCGATCAGGTGTCCTTCCTGCTGCATCCGCTTCACCAGATCTTCCTTCCCGGAAATATTTTCACCCATGAGAAAAAAGGTAGCCTTTACCCCCCGTTCCTTCAGGCCATCCAGAAGCGCTGCAGTGCACGTTTTGTGCGGACCATCATCAAATGTCAGCGCGATCTGCCTGGAAGGCAGATCCTTTTTTCCCGCTCCAGCCTCCCTCTGCTGATCCGCAAAAACCGCAGCCTGCCGCCATGCGTATTCTGACTGAGCCACCGCAAACACACTTCCGAGCAGGGCTCCATCTGTCAGCAGTATCGCAAAAAACAGCGCAGACATGCGCCGGAAATGCCACTTTTTCTCCATCATACCTATTTCTCCCGAACCACATCCGCCGCTGTTCACATAAACCGGAACTCGCATCACCCTATTATATCCAAAATTTTTCCCACATAGTACCAAATCTGCAAAACTCTGCTTGCGTTTTTGTCCGGAACGCGCTACAATAGAAAAGTCAAATATTTTGAAGTATTTTTATAATACTTCATTAATTCCGATATTAGAAAGTATTTCATGGAAATTAAAAACCTGATCACATTTACCAAGGTAGCCGAGACACAGAGCCTGTCAAAAGCTGCAAAAATGCTTGGATACGCACAGTCTACTGTCACCATGCAGATGCAGCAGTTAGAGCAGGAGCTTGGCGCACAACTCTATGAACGGGTTGGAAAGCAGATCCGCATCACGCAGACCGGGCAGGAATTTTTATCCTATGCCGCTTCCATCGTCCGCATGTCAGAAGAGGCTCTGCTGGTTGGAAAATCACAGGATTCCATCAGCGGCTCGCTGCGCCTCGGTATCTTAAAGCCGCTTGCGGACCATGCATTTGCCGGACAGCTGGATCTTTACCTCACGAACTATCCGGATGTAAACCTGGATGTTCTGACAAATCCGGATCCCGGAGAGCTTCGCTGCCAGCTCCGCCACAATGAACTCGACCTTCTGATCACGCTGGATGAATTCTGCACAGAACCAGACCTCATCCATGCCGGAAACGATGAGCCCGCGGCCCTGCATCTCTACGCCGGTAAGACACATCCGCTCGAAGACAGCCTGAATCTGTCTTTTGAGCAGCTTTCCTTTTATCCGCTTATCCGTACCGAATGCTTTCCATTCGGTGAATATATATTGGATTCACTTTCCCAGAAGCCAGGAAACCAAACAGCAAATATCTCTTCACCCTGGCGGGAAAAGCCGCTCCGGGTCCATGACCCGGAACTGGCACTCTCTCTGCTTGTCAGAGAAGGCAGCTGCACCGGGGACGCCTCTGGCACTCCCCCGAACTGTGCAATGCAAAACAGCAGAAGGCACATAGCCCTGCTTCCCGATCTGCTCGTACAAAACCATCCATCCGCGGATCATCTTGTGCGTCTGGACTTTGAACTTCCGGACTGCCGTCTGTGGAAACAGGTTTTGTATCACAAAAACAAATGGCTCACCCCGGCAATGAAAGCCTGGCTGGCATCTGTTTAAAACATTGACCGTTTTCCTTATTTTGGTTTGGCATAGCGTGCGGAGCCGGCCACTTTCCCCGGCCCCGCACCCATCACACTCCCAATATTCCAAATCGGCAAAATCGGCCGCCGGCACTGTATCATACAGAATTTTTTGAACGGAAACACCTGCCTGCAGATGGCAATTACCCACCGCTTCAGTATCTAAAGAAATGCCGAAATTGCTTGACAGAACAGGGGTTGGGTGGTAAACTCACAGTGTATTTTG
>CAKRRJ010000112.1 GCA_934394615.1 uncultured Lachnospiraceae bacterium | reverse complement strand
ACCGTTACCTGGCGGCGTATATGTTAGTATACGGGTGAGTGGGTGCAAACCAATTTGAGTGGTACCGCGGATTAAGTGAATTCGTCTCAAATACAGAATGAAATCTGTATTTGGGACTTTTTTTATTCCATGAACCACCAGTTGGCAAAATAAGCATCCGGCCGAAAACGGTTGTCCTTGTGAAAAAAGAAAACAATGAAAAACCGAAAGGCAAACAGGAGGAAAAGATTATGAAAAAAAGTGTAAAAGTTATGGCAGTAGCAGCGGCAGCAGTGATGGCATTAGCAGGATGCGGAAGCAAGACCGCAGAGACGACCGCGGCAGATACAACAGCAGCAGAGACCACCGCTGAGGCATCTGCAGAAGAAACCAGCGCAGAGGCAGCAGAGGGTGTAGAACTTGCAGAGGGTGAATACACCGTAGGCATTGGCCAGTTCGCAGAGCACGGCTCCTTAGACAACTGCCGCACCGGATTTTTACAGGGCCTGGCAGACGAGGGTATTGTGGAAGGCAAGAACCTGACGGTCCTTTATGAGAACGCACAGGCGGACGGCGGCACCGCAAGCCAGATCATGAACAACTTCCTGGCAAAGAAAGCAGATCTGATCTGTGCCATTGCAACTCCGATCGCACAGAGCGCATACAGCGCAGCAAAAGACGCAGGCGTTCCGGTTATCTACACTGCAGTAACCGATCCGGTTCTGGCAGAGCTTGCAAATGAGGACGGAACCCCGGTTGGCGAGATTACCGGTACCAGCGATAAACTTCCGGTTGAGAGCCAGTTAAAGATGATTCGTACCATGCTTCCGGATGCAAAGACCATCGGCATCATGTACAGTACCAGCGAGATCAACTCTGTTTCCGCAATTGAGGAGTATAAAGAAGCAGCTCCGGAGTACGGTTTTGAGATCGTAGAGAGCGGCATTTCTTCTACCGCAGACATTCCGTTAGCAGCAGACGCACTGGTTGAGAAAGTAGACTGCATCAACAACTTAACCGACAACACCGTAGTAAGCTCCCTTCCGGTTATCCTGGATAAGGCAGCAAAGAAGAACATTCCGGTATTCGGAAGCGAGATCGAGCAGGTTAAGATTGGCTGCCTGGCAGCAGTTGGACTGGATTATGTAAGCCTTGGCGAGCAGACTGGTAAGATGGCGGCACAGGTATTAAAGGGCGAGAAAAAGGCAAGCGAGATGAACTTTGAGGTCATCGAAGAGGCTGCTTTCTATGGAAATAACAAGGTTGCAGAAAACCTTGGCATCACAATCCCGGCAGAGCTTTCCGACAATGCGGCAGCACTGTTCGACGAGATCACAACCAACTAGAGTGTAAGAAAGAGGAAAACACATGTCTATCATCATTGGTGTCATCGAGGAAGGCCTGATCTACGCGATCATGGCACTCGGCTTATACATTACCTATAAAATTCTGGACTTCCCGGATCTGTCTGTGGACGGCACATTCCCGATGGGAGCAGCTGTCACAGCCATGCTGATTTTAAAGGGCGTACATCCGGCGCTGACGCTGCTCATCAGTTTTGCAGCGGGACTTCTGGCCGGATGCATCACCGGGCTGATCCATGTAAAGCTGAAAGTGCGGGACCTTCTCTCGGGCATCATTATGATGACAGCGCTTTATTCCGTGAACCTCCGGATCGCCGGAAAGGCAAACCTGCCGATCTTCAGCAAGGAAACTATTTTTGAGAACGCATTTCTGGAAACAGCAGTTCCAAAAGCGCTGGATCCGTATCTGGTCTGCATCATTCTGTTTGTGATCGTTCTGGTCTGCAAGATGCTGCTTGACCTGTTCTTAAAGACCCGCGCCGGATATCTGCTCCGGGCAGTCGGCGATAATGAGGTTTTAGTTACTTCTCTTGCAAAAGACAAAGGCATGGTAAAAATCCTGGGACTGGCTCTGGCAAACGGCTTTGTAGCACTGGCTGGCTGTGTGTACTGTCAGCAGAAAGGCTTCTTTGAGGTCAGCACTGGTACCGGAACCATGGTCATCGGCCTGGCAAGCGTCATCATCGGAACGAAGCTGTTAAAGCGGTTCCGCAGCGTAAAGGCAACAACAGCAGTTGTCTTCGGATCTATTGTATACAAGGCATGCGTGTCCCTGGCAATTGCCCTGGGCATGGCTGCATCCGACTTAAAGCTCATCACCGCAGTTCTGTTTTTGATCATTCTGGTTGCCAGCAACCGGAAAGAAAGGAAGGTAAAGGCACATGCTTGAGTTGAGCCATATTCATAAATATTATAACGCAGGCACAGTCAATGAAATGTGCCTCTTCAACGATTTCTCCCTTTCCATCGAGGACGGACAGTTTGTATCGGTAGTCGGCTCCAATGGCTCCGGAAAAACTTCCATGCTGAACCTCATCTGCGGAAGCATTCCGCTGGACGCAGGACAGATTAAGATCGGCGGCAAAGACATCACGAACATGCCGGAGTTTAAGCGGCAGAAGCGCATTGGCCGCGTGTACCAGAATCCGGCCATGGGAACCTGCCCGTCCATGACAATCCTGGAGAACATGGCACTGGCAGACAACAAGGGCAAGGCGTTCAACCTCCGTCCGGGCACCAACCGCCAGCGCATCGACTTTTACCGGGAGCAGCTTCATATGCTGGGCCTTGGCCTGGAAGACAAGATGGATGTGAAGGTCGGCGTGCTTTCCGGCGGCCAGCGCCAGGCAATGGCACTGTTAATGTCCACCATGACCCCGATCGAGTTTTTGATCCTGGATGAGCATACCGCAGCGCTGGATCCGAAGACCGCGGACATTATCATGGAACTGACCGACAAGGTTGTAAAGGAAAAGAAACTGACAACCATTATGGTCACCCACAACCTGCGCTATGCAGTCGAGTATGGCAACCGCCTGCTGATGATGCATCAGGGTCACGCCATCATCGATAAGGCCGGCGAGGAGAAAAAGCAGATCCAGATTGAACATATCCTGGAGAAGTTCAATGAGATCAGCATTGAATGCGGAAACTAAATAATTGTTTGAAAATTTAGAATAGTTTAATACACGGAATGCACCTCTTGTGCTATACTGGTTATCAGTAGAAAGAGGTGCATTTTTTATGAAATTAAAGACACGTCTTGCCATTGCGTTTGTGACGTTCAGCGTGCTGCCGATCCTGTTTGTGGGGCTGATGCTCTCGGTGGGGCGTCTGTTTATGGTTTACCGGATGGATGAATTTGGCCCGGAGGTTAAGAGCATGGTTGCCCAGCTTATGGTGACGGCTGTACTCATGCTCATGTTTATCTGCGGTTCCCTCACAATCTGGGTGTACCGTTCGGTGCTTCGTCCTTTAAGCAAGCTTCAGGAGGCAACCCGGAAGATTCGCGACGGCAACCTGGATTTCACGCTCGACATTGAGGAGGACGACGAGATCGGAGAGCTGTGCCAGGATTTTGAGGAGATGCGCATCCGTCTGAAGGAGAGCGCTGAGCAGAAGATTCAGTACGACCTGGAAAATAAGGAGCTCATCAGCAACATTTCCCACGACTTAAAAACGCCGATCACGGCCATCAAGGGATATGTGGAGGGTATTCTGGATGGTGTGGCTTCCTCTCCGGAAAAGCTGGACAAATACATCCGCACGATCTACAACAAGGCGAACGACATGGACCGCCTGATCGATGAACTGACCTTTTATTCCAAAATTGACACAAACAAGATCCCGTACACGTTTTCCAAGATCAACGTCAACAGCTACTTCCGTGACTGTGCGGAGGAGGTTGGGCTGGATATGGAATCCCGCGGCATTGAGCTCGGATATTTTAACTATGTCAACGAGGATGTGGAGGTCATTGCCGACGCGGAGCAGATGAAGCGCGTCATCAACAACATCATCAGCAACTCCGTGAAGTATCTGGATAAGCCGAAGGGCATCATCAACATCCGCATCAAGGATGTGGGCGATTTTATCCAGGTGGAGATTGAGGACAACGGTAAGGGCATTGCGACCAAAGACCTTCCGTACATTTTCGACCGGTTTTACCGCACGGATTCTTCCCGGAATTCGTCGAAGGGCGGAAGTGGAATCGGACTTTCCATTGTAAAAAAGATCATAGAAGACCACGGCGGCCGCATCTGGGCGACCAGCAAAGAAGGCATTGGCACAGAGATGCATTTTGTGCTTAGAAAATATCAGGAGGTATTGCAAAGTGAGCAGCAGAATACTGATCATTGAAGATGAGACGAGCATCGCAGAGCTTGAGAAGGATTATCTGGAGCTGAGCGGTTTTGAAGTAGAATTAGAGGAGCAGGGCGACGTGGGACTAGAGCGCGCTTTAAACGAGGATTTCGATCTTCTGATCCTGGATCTGATGCTTCCGGGCATGGACGGTTTTGAGATCTGCAAACGGTTCCGCGAGGTCAAGAACACGCCGATCATTATGATCTCGGCAAAGAAGGACGACATCGACAAGATCCGCGGACTGGGACTTGGCGCCGATGACTATATGACAAAGCCATTCAGCCCGAGCGAGATGGTAGCGCGCGTGAAGGCGCACCTGGCGCGCTATGAGAGGCTGATCGGAAGCGGAAATCCGGGCAACGAGATCATTGAGATCCGCGGCTTAAAGATTGACAAGACCGCGCGCCGCGTATGGATCAATGGTGAGGAGAAAAATTTTACGACAAAGGAATTCGACCTTTTGACTTTCCTGGCGCAGAATCCGAACCATGTATATACGAAGGAGGAACTGTTCCGGGAAATCTGGGATATGGATTCGATCGGCGATATTGCCACGGTAACCGTCCATATCAAGAAAATCCGCGAGAAGATTGAGTTTAACACTGCGAAGCCGCAGTACATTGAGACAATCTGGGGCGTGGGATACCGGTTTAAGGTGTAAAGGTCAGGTGCCGCTTCCGTCAGGATGCGGTGAAGAACCGAAAAAACGAACGGAGGAATCAGTCATGGGAATTCATGCAGGAATTTATATGGCGGCGGCCATTCTTTCCGCGCCGGTTTTAACGGCAGGAAGCGGGCAGGCTGTCGCTGCTCAGACAGAAAGCAGCGTTTCGTATGGGGAGCCGGGAGTTTCCGGCAAACCGGTCAATGTGAGTTTCGGTGCGCCGACGGCTTCCAGAACCGAAGAAACATCTGCCAGCGCGGCATCCACAGGCACAGAAACGGCAGGAAGCACTGGACAGGCGGGCGGAGCGGTTTTCGCAGGCAGCGCGGATGTGTCTCGTTTTGTGCTTCCGGATGAGGCACGGGTGCTGGTTGTTGTAGAGGGAACAGGAGGTTCGCTCTGTAATGTATACGCGTTTGAGCGGAGCAGCGTGAACGGAACCTGGACAAAACAGGTGGAGACCACCGGGCATCTCGGCATGAATGGCATGAGCAGTCACCGCCATTCCGGCGACAAAACGACGCCGATCGGAGTATTTAAAATGAATACACCGTTTGGACAGGCAAAAGCGCTGGAGGGCTTCCCTTCCGATTATATTCAGGTGGACGATTCCTATGTATGGGAGGACGACACCAATAAACTGAGCCGTGATACGTCCAAAGAGGGTGAGCGTGTCGGCAGCAGCGGCTATGCAGGTTATTACGATTACGCGATTGATGCAGGATTTAACCCGAACGGCATCAAAAACCAGGGATCCGCATTGTTTTTACACTGCGCGGGTGAGTTTAAGGATTACACATCCGGCTGCGTAGCCATCGAGAAAGACCAGATGATCCAGATTATGAAGCTCTATGGTAAGTATGGCAGTGGCGCATCGTTTATCGCCCAGGCGCCGAAGGGAACTTTCGAGCAGATTTACAATACCTATGGAACCAATCAGGGACTGTCGCCGGATTGCACTTGAAAAGAAAATTGACATTCCAAAACCTGTATGTTAGAATACGAAATTGTGCTGAAGAAGATTCAGAATACCCTCCTGAATCTTCTTTTTTCATGTGATCGTGTGCAAAAATCTGTCGAGGCAGGTGTTTGCATGCCTGTGCCGCGGTGTTCCCCCACTGGAACAAGATCTGCGGAAACCCGAAAACAGATTGTAAATAGAATGAGGAAAATGAATGGAAACAGTAAAATTTGAAGAGTTACAGTTAGATGA
>CAKRRJ010000111.1 GCA_934394615.1 uncultured Lachnospiraceae bacterium | reverse complement strand
CTTATGCTTTGCCCTATCGGGCAATCGAACGAGAAGCCCCCACTTCAAGCGCTAGCTAAGTGGTGGGAGCATGTCACCGCTGTTTTTTCTCTGTCCGGAACTGATTGAGATTTCGGAAAAGTGACGTTATAATAGAAAGAAAACTGGCTCTATGGAGTGGAGCAGGATTGGTCAAAACTGGAGGAATATCACATGAACGAAAATCTCGTAAAAAGAAATGAATGCCTGGCACAGACGGTCATCAAAGGATTACAGTCCCGCAATATGTCCGGCTACTATGCGGCAAACAAAGAAGAGGCGCTGAAACAGGCCTTAGAGCTGATTCTGGAGGGCAGCAGCATTGCCATGGGCGGCTGCATGAGCGCTCATGAGATCGGGCTGATCAAAGCACTGGAGGAAGGAAATTACAATTATATCGACCGCGCGAAACTGGATCCGAGAGCAGGACTCATGGCAGCTTATGATGCGGATGTATTCTTAAGCAGCGCGAATGCGATCACGGATGATGGCATTCTGGTGAATATCGATGGGAATTCTAACCGCGTATCCTGTATTGCTCAGGGACCGAAAAAGGTTATTTTTATTGTAGGAATGAATAAAGTATGCGCGGACCTGGACAGTGCGATGAAGCGTGCCAGAAATGTAGCTGCTCCTGCGAATGCCCAGCGCTTTGAGGTGAAAACACCTTGCAAGACAACCGGAAAATGCTTCGACTGCAAGTCTCCGGATACCATTTGCTGCCAGTTCCTGATCACAAGATATTCCAGACATACCGGAAGAATCCATGTGATTCTGGTGAATGACAATCTGGGATTTTAGGATAAAGACGAGGCGTGAAACTGAAAATTCATGGGAGCACATATGATTCAGGAACGATTATTTGCATTGCAGGATGAGAAATACGGCGATTTTCAGAGTAAGCTGATTCCAGGACTTCCAAGAGAACAGGTGATAGGAATCCGCATGCCTGCCATGAGAAAACTGGCAAAAGAGTTCGCAAAGGAAGAGGAAGCAGCGGCGTTTTTAAAACAGCTTCCGCATACCTATTACGATGAAAATGTTCTTCATGCACTTTTGATTGCATCCATGAAAGATTACGATGCCTGTATGGAAGCAGTGGAGGCATTTCTGCCGTATATCGATAACTGGGCCGTGTGCGACGGGCTTTCTCCAAAAGTGTTCCGGAAACATAAAAAAGAACTTCTGGAAAAAATAAAATTCTGGATTCCATCTGAGCATACCTATACCTGCCGCTTCGGCATAGGAATGCTCATGCGATGGTTCCTGGATGAGGATTTCCAGCCGGAGTGTCTGGAGATGCCCGCTGCGGTCCGCTCGGAAGAATACTATGTGAACATGATGACAGCGTGGTTTTTCGCAACAGCGCTTGCCAAGCAGTGGGATGCGGCAATTCCATATTTAGAACAGTCGCGCCTGGATTCGTGGACCCATAATAAGGCAATCCAGAAAGCAAGGGAGAGCTACCGGATAACGCCGGTGCAGAAAGAATATTTAAAGACATTAAAAAAATAGTTTTGATATAGAAAAGGACTCGAACAACGATTGACAGCTGGTTGTTCGGGTCCTTTTAACAAATGGAGAATTAATCCCCACATCCCATCAGCTTCTCAAAATCCACCTTACACATCGGCCGGTAATACAGAAATCCCTGAATCTCATTACATCCTTCCTGCATCAGAAATTCGGCGATATCCTCGGTTTCCACGCCCTCGCAGACGATGGATTTGTTCATGCGTTTCAGCATGTGGAAGATCTCCTGCAGGACGATGCGGCCGCTTTCGGTGAGGTTGTCGCCGAGGAATTTCCGGTCGATCTTGACTTCGTCAAAAAGCAGGTCTTTTAAGGTGTTTAAGGATGAGTAACCGGAGCCGAAATCATCCATGGAGATCTGGATATTGCGGTTCTGGAGGCTGCGGATGACCTGGTTGACGGCTATCGGATTGTTGACGTAGGTGGATTCCGTGATCTCAAAGGTGAGAAGGGACGGTTCTACGCCGTAATGGTCGATGAGTTCCTGAATCTTCTGCACAAAGGTCTGCGGCTGCTCGAAGTGGAGCGGTGAGACATTTAAGGAGATGCGGAAGCCTTCCGGCAGCTGGCCGGCGTATGTGCGGAGCCACTGGAAAGTCTGCTCGTATACGGAGTAGTCCAGGTCGATGACAAAACCGTTCTGCTCAAAGAGCGGAATGTAAACATCTGGAGTCCAGAGCATTTTTCCACCTCGGATCCAGCGGACCAGCACCTCGGCGCTGGTTATGGCGCGGTTTTTCGGGTTGACCTTCGGCTGGAAGTAAATCTGAAACTCGTGGTTTTCCAGGGAACTGTGGAACGAGTGCAGGATTTCGGCCTGCATCTTTTCCTGCCGGTCAATCTCCGGGGAATAGAGGCAGGTGTGGCTGATCAGTTTTTTCGCGATCCGCCTTGCAATGTTTGCGCAGGAAATCATGGTTTCCGGGCTGACTTCTTCTTCTGGAATCAGATAAATACCGGAGTTGGTGCGGAAGAAACTGATGTGGTAGGTGTCGCGGATGCGGTCGCAGATTTTCTGGTCGAGTACCTGAATCTGCTCGCGGAGCGCGTCGCCGGTCTGTTTGCTGACATCGGCAATGCTGATAAACACGTCGGAGAAAAAACGCGCGGTGAAGAGGGAGAGCGAGGACGCGGTCATCTCTTCATAAACGATGTTTAAGATCTCGTTTCCGAGTGGGTAGCCGTACTTGTCGTTGATGTAGTGGAAGTTTTCGATGTCGGTGGAGATCAGCGCGATCTGCCGTTTCCCGGATGCCTGGGACTGGCTTAAGCGGATCTTTTCCGCAAGAAAATCCGATGATACCGTAGGAATGACCTGGTTTGCCTGGGTCTGCTGTTCGGCAGCGCTGCGGGAATTTTTCTTGTAAAATTTATCCTGGTACATGTTTTTGTCAGCGGCGTTGATGAGGTCATCCATCATAAAGTAATGGTTCCGGTAGCTGACTTCCATTCCGACCGCATAACTGAGCGGCAGGCTTGCCCGAGTGTTGTATTCCTGCACCAACGTGCTCAACTGCAGATCCATGTTTTTTAAGGCATCGACGGTGGTGTGTTCCTGGATGATGATGAACTCATCGCCGCCGTAGCGCGCCAGAAAGCTGTGTTCGTCGAGAATACGGGTCAGGCAGTAGGCAAAGGCCTGGATAAATTCATCGCCTTTTTCGTGGCCGTAGGTGTCGTTGACGTGCTTTAAATTGTTTAAGTCAAACATCATAACGCCCACGCCAAAGGTGGTAGCGCGGTCGTTTAACTCCTGGAGCTTTTTCTCCAGCGATTTTTTGTTGTGGATACCGGTTACATCACGATAGGCGTTGTTGAGCAGCCGGGCAAGCAGTTCTCTCTGGATCAGGGCCAGGACCATGCAGAACACAAGCAGGGCCAGTGTAAGGCAGAGGTTGCGGTACATGGGGGTATACGAGATATCCGGATCGATCAGGAGCTTGATGAGATAGAGATTGAGGATCAGGATCAGCATGAGCACGCCCAGGATGATTTCACAAAGATGCAGGATGCTCTTGTTTCGTTTCATAAGGTTCTCCTTTGGTATGGCTATGGCAGATTATTCTGCCTGCACAATGATCATTTTGGCGAAATCGGCACTGATTCCGATTTTACTCTCTTTGATCAGAACAATATAGTAGCCAAAAAAGGCAGAAAGAATGCGGACAGAAGTATTCTCTACAAAGCCAAGGATTTCCAGATAATGGCGCTGCTGCTCATCGCCGCATATTTTCTGAACAATATACTGTTCGTTGATTTCAGCTAAATTCAGTGGCATGGCTTCCTCCTCTGGAATTATCATAAAAGTTAGTTGCAGCTAACATCATAACATAAATCAGGATACTGTCAATGTTTTTTCCATAAAATGGGAAATTTACTGTATGGAGAGAGACAAGTTACGTCTGCGGGAAAAAACATAAAAGCATAAAATTGGACGCAACAGGGCAAAATGAGAAAGAGTGATCGATAAGGAAGATTTACAGAACGCAGGTCCTGTGTTAGACTGTAGTCGGTTAGCTTTAGCTAACATATAACCAGAAAATGTGTGCCGCATCCGGCACAGGCAGGAGGATTTGACTATGATGTATCTGGAAATTGAAAAAGTAATTGGAAGAGAGATTATCGATTCCCGCGGAAATCCAACCGTAGAGGCAGAGGTTTACTTAACTGACGGCACCGTTGGAAGAGGCGCTGCACCGAGTGGTGCATCTACCGGTGAGTTTGAGGCACTGGAGCTGAGAGATCAGGACAAGAGCCGTTTCGGCGGAAAAGGTGTTTCCAAAGCAGTCGAGAACATCAATACGGTCATTTCTGATGTTCTGTGCGGCATGGATCCGTCCAATGTTTACGCCATTGATCAGGCTATGATCCAGGCAGACGGCACAAAAGATAAATCCAATCTGGGTGCCAACGCGATTCTGGCCGTATCCATCGCAAGCGCAAGAGCAGCAGCAAACGCTATGGAGATGCCGCTGTACCGCTTCCTGGGCGGAGCAAGCGGAAACCGTCTGCCGCTGCCGATGATGAACATCTTAAACGGCGGCGCTCACGCAGCAAACACCGTAGATGTACAGGAGTTCATGATCATGCCGGCTGGTGCTCCGAGCTTCAAAGAGGGCCTTCGCTGGTGTACCGAGGTATTCCACGCTCTGGCAGCCCTGTTAAAGTCCAGAGGCCTGGCTACCTCTGTTGGTGATGAGGGCGGTTTCGCACCGGACCTTGGCAGCGATGAGGAAGCAATCCAGGTAATCCTGGAGGCAGTCGAGAAGGCTGGTTACAAGCCGGGCACCGATTTCGTTCTGGCTATGGACGCTGCATCCAGTGAGTGGAAGAGCGACAAAAAGGGCGAGTACCTGCTTCCGAAGAGCGGCAAGAAGTTTACCTCCAAAGAGCTGGTTGAGCACTGGAAGAATCTGTGCGAGAAGTACCCGATCTACTCCATCGAGGATGGCCTGGATGAGGAAGACTGGGAAGGCTGGCAGATGATGACCAAAGAGCTGGGCGACAAGGTTCAGTTAGTTGGCGATGACTTATTTGTAACCAACACCGAGCGTCTGGCAAAGGGCATTGAGCTTGGCTGCGGCAACTCCATCCTCATCAAGTTAAACCAGATCGGTACCGTATCCGAGACTCTGGAAGCAATCAAGATGGCGCACAAGGCAGGCTACACCGCAATCGCATCCCATCGTTCCGGTGAGACTGAGGATACCACCATTGCTGACCTGGCAGTTGCACTGAATACCTGTCAGATCAAGACCGGCGCGCCGAGCAGAAGTGAGCGTGTTGCGAAGTACAACCAGCTGCTCCGCATTGAAGAAGAGCTGGGTGCGGCAGCACAGTTCCCGGGCGTGAAAGCGTTTAATATCAAACGGTAATAAAAAATACTGCAATAGAAAACAGGGGTGGTGAAAAACTATCCCAACTGAAAGAACGCCCAGACTGTGAGGTCTGGGCGTTCTTGGATATAATTAAGAAAAAATTCCATAAAACTCGAAAAATATTTGTTGATATTGTACATGCACTGTGGGCTTTGGCTTGACGCTAAAGGTTAATTGTGATAATATAAGAAAGAATAAAAGAAAAAATGTGCAATATGCTTGAAATGCAAGGCACAGTAATTTAGGGGGTATACATATGAAGATGAAAAAAACAGCCGCTCTTATTTTGGCATCAGCTTTAACGGTAGGAAGTACAATTACATCTTTCGCAATGACACTTCCACATTTAACGTATGGAACGGAAAAAACATATGGGGAAGAAAAAACTCAGCACAAACCATTGTATCAGTCAGAGAATCCTTATGATTTTAATTATGGTTCGCAATATGCAATTTTGCCGAAGACAGACACATTCTCATTTGATCGAGAAGGATCAGAATTTGATGATTCACATAATATAACCATGACATGGTGGGCAGCTACTGTTGGAGATGTGGATGGAAAAGCGGAGATAGGTTTAGAGGGTACCAGAGATGTGAAAACAGAAAAGTTTGTTTATGGCAAAGAATACTCTGTTTATCCGGATGAAGTGAGAGATAAGATTATTGCTCAGGAAGAACACACAGATGCGATGGGGGTCAGTGGTTATTATAATCAGTATAATGCAGCGCTTGTTAATAG
>CAKRRJ010000110.1 GCA_934394615.1 uncultured Lachnospiraceae bacterium | reverse complement strand
GCCTGGCCGAAGCAAGCGGAGAAGGTCGGGGTCGGCTCGGTAATACCACGCTCGGTACCTGCTAACTTAGCAGTGAAACCAGACAGGAAGTAATACTGGGTCTGCTCCGGAGTCAGAATGGATACTGGAGGAAGTACACCGAATGCATCTGCGGACAGGAAGATGACGTTCTTAGCTGCCGGTGCTGCGGAAATCGGACGTACAATGTTCTTAATATGGTCGATCGGGTAAGATACACGGGTATTCTCGGTTACGCTCTTGTCTGCGAAATCAATCTTGCCTTCTGCGTCGAGGGTTACGTTCTCAAGCAGTGCGTTTCTCTTGATTGCGTTGTAGATATCCGGCTCGGAATCTTTGTCCAGGTTGATAACCTTTGCATAGCAGCCGCCCTCGAAGTTGAATACGCCGTTGTCGTCCCAGCCGTGCTCGTCATCGCCGATGAGGAGACGCTTCGGATCGGTAGAAAGGGTGGTCTTACCGGTACCGGACAGACCGAAGAAGATAGCGGTGTTCTCACCGTTTAAGTCAGTGTTTGCGGAGCAGTGCATGGAAGCGATGCCCTTTAACGGCAGATAGTAGTTCATCATGGAGAACATACCCTTCTTCATCTCGCCGCCGTACCAGGTGTTGATGATAACCTGCTCACGGCTGGTGATGTTGAAGACAACTGCAGTCTCGGAGTTTAAGCCAAGCTCTTTGTAGTTCTCAACTTTTGCTTTGGATGCGTTGTAAACAACGAAGTCCGGCTTGAAGTCTTTCAGTTCTTCCTCAGTTGGCTTGATGAACATGTTGGTTACGAAGTGTGCCTGCCAAGCAACCTCTACGATGAAGCGGATTGCCATGCGGGTGTCTTTGTTAGCGCCGCAGAATGCGTCTACTACAAACAGTCTCTTGTTGGAGAGCTCTTTCTTAGCGATTTCTTTTACTGCGTCCCATGCCTCTTTGCTTGCCGGATGGTTGTCATTTTTGTACTCGTCGGAGGTCCACCAAACGGTGTCCTTAGAGTTCTCATCCATCACGATATATTTGTCTTTAGGTGAACGACCTGTATAGATACCGGTCATAACGTTGACAGCGCCAAGCTCGCTGACTTGTCCCTTCTCATATCCTTCCAGACTCTCTTTGGTCTCTTCCTCAAATAACATCTCATAAGAAGGATTGTAAACCACCTCAGTGGTTCCGGTAATACCATACTGACTTAAATCGATATTTGCCATCTTCATTCAACCTCTCTTTCACTTTACTCGATATAAATTTTTACCGAAATTCGTGTTTTATTATCTCATTGTGTGAAGAAAAAGTCAATATTTGGAAATAAAAAATCCATAAGGAAATCCTCATGAGGGCCATAAGTTTTGAATTATGTATACAGTGTTTTTTTAATTTTTCCCTTATGCACAAAAAGAGAATCCAACCGGACTCTCTTTTCGTTTTTCTGCCATATGGCATCTTTTTTCTGTTTTTGCGGCACAGGAACCTGTTTTGAGATTTCCTGTCCCTTTATCGGAAGAACTCATGCTTTTCGTGCTGGAACAGATACGTGAGGTTCCGGTCGAACCAGTTCACATTGCTTGAGCGTGACCGCAGCCGGTTCATAAAGAAGAGTGCGCCCTGGGAATGATCCTCCCCCGAAAGCGCCCGGTTCACTGCCTCCACCGTCTTTTTCGATACGCTGCAGCTCTTTAACCTGCCGTCGCTGACCGGTGAAAACTGGGACCGCTGATAGACCACATCTGTGATGGTGGACGGAAACTCACCGTCCCGCACACGGTTTAAAATGACGTTGGCTACCAGGATTCTTCCTTCCATGTCGCATCCGCCTGCCTCTGCCTCTACGATCTGTTTTAAGACCTCATAGTCCTGATCCGAAAAAGAGATGACGGAGGAAGCTCTCGCTGCTTCCGCTTCCGCATGCCTGCGCTCTTCTTCCGCTCTTCTGGCCGCTTCTTCCTCGGCTTTTCTGCGGCGTTCCTCTTCGACGCGCCGGGTCTCCTCTTCATTCTCTGCAATGACGGTCTTCTGTTCCTGACGTACAGCATCCTGTTCCTGTATATTTCTTGCTATGGTATCACCCGCAAGGAGCTGCCCGCTCCTTAAATTTTCAGGATCTGTAAGACTCAACTGTACTTTTACTGCTGAATGTTGCGTTTCTCCAGAACTTTCTGCCTCCGCCAGATTCGGATTCTCTGTCTCAGGCTCCGCTGCCTCAGAGTCTTCCTCGTCCGGGGTCTCCGCATATGCAGTCAGCGCATTGTGTCCGCCTCCCGCAAATCCGGCTGATGAAAAAGTCATAACGGCTACCACCGCGCTTCCTGCCATAATGACGGCAGCGGTGCGGTACATGCGCTTTGTCATGTTCACCAATGGGGTAAACATATTTTTTACGAACTGATACACCGTCTGGAGAAGTGAGCAAAATGGATACATGTTGTGCTCCTTTCTTTCCTTGCAAAACGAATGATTCCCTAAATATGCCAGTTTTTTGACTCAAAGTGGGAGCTGAGTCCTGAAATCACTCTTTTTGTTGTGACAGGCGCTATTATAGTGGGGGACGTGTGAAACTGTCAATAAGTTTTTCACACTTTTGTCATATCTGCCACCCGGAATTTTCAGGAATTTCGCCTTTTCTATAGCTTTTCACAAAAATAAAGCGCTTAAACAGCCATTTTTTTGTTTCATATTTCTTTCAAACTATTACGCAATTATTACATTTTTGTTAATTATACCGTTATAAAAAAAGAGACGAACTTTGTCGTCTCTTTTTTATGTCAACTTCTGTATTCTGTTTTTTGTCTTCTTTTGCGGTCTGTATCCCGCTTTCCTGCTCTTATTCCACCGTCAGGCTGGCGTATTCTGCCTCGGTGTAGGCCTTTAAATCTTCCGGATTTAAGATGACCTGAGCACCGCGGATGCCGGCGCTGACCGCAATTTCATCGAACAAAATTGCTGTTTCTTCTATATAAGTGGGGAACTTTTTCTTCATTCCGATAGGGGAACAACCGCCCCGGATGTATCCGGTAGTGGGGAGGAGTTCCTTCATGGGAAGCATCTCCACTTTTTTATCTCCCACCGCGCGGGCTACCTTCTTTAAGTCCAGTTCTTCCGCTACCGGAATGCAGCAGACTAAAAAGCCCCGCTTTTCTCCTTTGAGTACCAGGGTTTTGAAGACGCTGTCGGGGTCTTCGCCGATCTGGCTGGCTACATGGACGCCGGAGAGGTCATTCTCGTCCACTTCGTACTCCTGGACGCGGTAAGGGATGTTCGCCGCATCCAGAAGGCGCATCACATTTGTTTTTTCCTGTTTTTGTGATTTCATTTTTTCTCCTGCAACGGGTTGTTTTATTTTAATAATTACTCCGGGCTCACGATTTTACCGGCAACAGCGCAGGCTGCGGCGGTTCTCGGGGAGGCCAGGTAGATTTCTACTTTGGAGGTTCCCATGCGGCCGAGGAAGTTGCGGTTGTTGGTGGCTACCACGCGCTCGCCGTCGCTTAAGATGCCGCCGGTTCGTCCGCAGCAGAGTCCGCAGCCCGGATGGGTTACGATGGCTCCGGCTTCCATGAGGGTCTTAATCGCGCCGCAGGCTGCTGCCTCCTGATATACTTTGCGGCTGGCCGGTGTTACAATGAGCTTCACATATGGTGCCACGCTCTTGCCTTTTAAGACTTCGGCTGCTGCCTGAAGATCCTCCAGACGGCCGTTAGTGCAGGAACCGATGAAGACCTGGTCAATCACAGTGCCTTCCAGTTCGCTGACGTTGCGGATCTTATCAACCTGGGACGGGCATGCCATAACCGGCACGAAATCCTCTGCCTTGTAATGAAGTTCTTTTAAGTAAACTGCGTCTGCATCGCCCACAAGGCTCTTCTGGAAGTCATCCAGCTTGATCTCGCAGTACTCCTCCGTCTTCTCATCCGGAGTGAACAGCGCACACTTCGCGCCTGCCTCGATCGCCATGTTTGCCATGGTGGTGCGGCTGGCAATGCTCATGTTCTTCACAGCGGAGCCGGTAAACTCCAGGGCACGGTAGGTCGCGCCATCCGCGCCAAGGTCACCGATCAGGCGCAGGATCACATCCTTGGACATAACGTTTGACGGAAGCTCGCCGTCAATGACCACTTTGATGGTCTCCGGCACTTTGACCCAGAGGGTTCCGGTTCCGAGAATGGAAGCCATCTCGGTATAGCCGATTCCGGTGGAGAACGCGCCCACACAGCCGTAGGTGGTGGTGTGGCTGTCGGTTCCGAATACGACGTGACCCGGCTTTACATAGCCCGCCTCCGTCATAAGCTGATGGCAGATGCCGTCACTGCGGTGGATATTCTTAATGCCGTACTGCTCCACGAAGGCATCGCCCACACGGAAATGACGGGTGTCATCCTGCTGGCTCGCCGGAACAAGATGATCGTAGATCAGGACTACCTTATCCGGGTCCCATACTTTCGCGAATCCCATCTCATGAAACTTGTCCACGATGAACGGGATCATGATATCATCTAACATCACGCGGTCTACGTTGACGGTCACGATATCGCCCGGCTTTACGTTCTTGCCGGTATTATGTGATAAAATTTTCTCTATAATTGTCTGTCCCATAATCTCCTCCTAATCCAGGTTGTGTAACTAATCCAGGCCGTTGCGCTTGCGCATGGCTTTTACCAGGCCGCCGGCCTCAATGATCTCCATTAAGTTCTCCGGCAGAGAAGCGATCGGGTACTTCTTTCCGTTGTAGTCTACGTCCTCATTTACCGTTACGGTGATGGTATCCCCCTCTTTTACCACATCGTGAAGTTCCGGCTGCTCCAGTAAAAGCAGGCCGTTGTTCAGCGCGTTGCGGTAGAAAATGCGGGCAAAGGATTTGGCAATGATGCAGGGAATGCCCAGTGCCTTAATAACTTCCGGCGCCTGCTCACGGGAAGAGCCGCAGCCGAAATTCTTTCCTGCTACAATGATGTCTCCCGGCTGAATCTGTCCCGCAAGCTCCGGGCGCAGCGGGGAGAAACCGTACTGTTTCATATCGTCAATGGTTTTTAAAGCCAGGTACTCGGTCGGAATGATGATGTCGGTGTCGATGTCATCGCCCAGAACCCAGACCTTTCCGGTATACTGTGCCATAATGATTGTCCTCTCCTTTCCAGTCTTACAGCATGTCCGCGGTGCAGATCTCGCCCTTTACGGCGGAAGCTGCTACTGTAGCTGCGGAACCTAAGTAAACCTTGGAGCTCGGATGCCCGGCGCGTCCCTTGAAGTTACGGGTACCAGTGCTGATGAGCACCTCGTTCTCGCCGATCACACCCTGACAGCTGCCCCAGCAGACACTGCAGTTCGGGTTCATGACAATGGCGCCGCTCTCCATGAAGATCTGGATGAGTCCCTCGTCAAGTGCCTGTAAGTAAACCTCGCGGCTTGCCGGAACAACCAGGAAGCGCACATGGTCAGAAATCTTCTTTCCTTTTACAATGGCTGCGCCGACACGTAGGTCATCGATACGGCCATTATTGCAGGAGCCAAGGAATGCCTCGTCGATGCGGACACCACAGACTTCCTTTGCCGGAACTACATCATCCACGAAGTCCGGGCGTGCTGCTACCGGCTGGATCTTGGATAAGTCAAAGGTATATTCTCTTGCGTAAACCGCGTCAGCATCGCTCTTGAAGACTGCCTTCGGCTCACGGCCTCTTGCCTTTAAGTACTCGAGCGCGATCTCATCTGCCTCGAAGATGGCAGTCTTTGCGCCTGCCTCAACAGCCAGGTTGCAGAGTACCATACGGTCGTTGACGCTTAAGGTCTTTGCTCCGTCTCCGGTAAACTCCATCACCTGATAGTTTACGCCATTAGCGCCGATCTCGCCGATGATGGTGAGCATTAAATCTCTCGGATATACACCCTCCGGAAGCTTGCCGGTCAGGTTAAATTTTACAGTCTCCGGCACCAGAACCCAGGAAGTTCCGGTTACCATACCGTAGAGCAGATCGGTACATCCAACACCGGTACCGAACGCGCCCAGCGCGCCGTAGGTGCAGGTATGGCTGTCCGCGCCGAAGATGAGTTCACCCGGGCAGACATAATTTTCCATCATGATCTGGTGGCACACCCCCTTGCCCTCCCAGAAATCGATGTTATTCTCTCTCGCGAAGTCGCGCATCTTCTTCTGGGACGCAGCGGTCTTCGGGCTGTCCGCCGGAACGTTGTGATCCACGATGAATACCATCTTCTTCGGATCTGCAATGTGCGGATGCTTTAATTTGTTGTTATACATATCGACGGTCAGATGAGTGGTTCCGTCGTTGCTCATCATGCGGTCTAAGGTTACGGTATGGATATCTCCTGC
>CAKRRJ010000109.1 GCA_934394615.1 uncultured Lachnospiraceae bacterium | reverse complement strand
AAGAGACCTGGTATGTACATTGGCAGCACTTCGTCCAGGGGCCTGCATCACCTGGTTTATGAGATTGTAGATAATGCGGTAGATGAAGCACTGGCTGGCTACTGTGACCGGATTGACGTCACCATCAATGAGGACAATTCTATCACGGTACTGGATGATGGACGCGGCATTCCGGTCGGCATTCAGAAAAAAGCCGGAATCCCGGCGGTTGAGGTTGTTTTTACAATTCTGCATGCAGGCGGTAAATTCGGCGGTGGGGGATACAAAGTATCCGGCGGCCTGCATGGTGTGGGCGCTTCCGTTGTAAACGCTCTTTCTACCTGGCTGGAGGTGCGCGTTTACCAGGACGGCAAAATCTACCAGCAGCGTTATGAGCGCGGCAAGGTTATGTACCCGTTAAAGGTAGTCGGTGAGTGTCCGGCAGACAAACACGGCACGGAAGTTCATTTTCTTCCGGATCCGGAGATTTTTGAAGACACCGTCTATGACTTTGAGGTACTGCGCATCCGTCTTCAGGAGACCGCGTTCCTGACCAAAGCTTTAAAGATTACCCTGAAAGATGAACGGGAAGAGAAAAAGGAAAAGGTATTCCACTATGAGGGCGGCATTCAGGAGTTTGTCACCTACTTAAACAAGGGCAAAACAGCTCTTTATAACAATGTCATTTACTGTGAGGGAACCCGCGACGGCGTGTTCGTTGAGGTTGCCATGCAGCACAATGATTCCTATACGGAGAACATTTACACTTTCGTAAATAACGTCAATACACCGGAGGGCGGTACCCATCTGGCAGGCCTGAAAAATGCCCTGACCAAGACCATCAACGATTACGCCCGCAAAAACAAGCTCTTAAAGGACAGCGAGCCAAACTTAAGCGGTGAGGATATCCGTGAGGGTTTAACCGCCATTGTCAGCATCAAGATCGAGGAGCCGCAGTTTGAAGGCCAGACCAAGCAGAAACTGGGAAACAGTGAAGCAATGGGTGCGGTGAACAGCATCGTCAGCGAGCAGCTTACCTACTTCCTGGAGCAGAATCCGGCAGCAGCCAAAACCATCTGTGAGAAATCTGTTCTGGCGCAGCGTGCCCGTGCGGCAGCAAGAAAAGCCCGCGACTTAACCAGAAGAAAAACAGCCTTAGAGGGCATGGCACTTCCGGGTAAGTTAGCAGACTGTTCCAATAAAGATCCGGAAAAATGCGAGATCTTCATCGTAGAGGGAGATTCCGCAGGCGGTTCCGCAAAGACCGCCCGCTCCAGAGATACCCAGGCAATCCTGCCGCTTCGCGGTAAGATCTTAAACGTAGAGAAGGCAAGACTGGACAAGATCTACGCCAACGCGGAGATCAAGGCTATGATTACTGCTTTTGGTACCGGAATTCACGATGACTTCGATATTTCCAAGCTGCGCTATCACAAAATCATCATCATGACCGATGCGGATGTAGACGGCGCGCATATCAGCACTCTGATGCTGACCTTCTTATACCGCTTTATGCCGGAGCTGATCAAGCAGGGACATGTATACCTGGCACAGCCGCCGTTATACAAGCTGGAGAAGAACAAGAAGATCTGGTATGCCTACAGTGATGAAGAACTGGCCCAGATCATAAAGGAAGTCGGCCGTGACAATAACAATAAGATCCAGCGATACAAAGGTCTGGGTGAGATGGACGCAGAGCAGCTCTGGGAGACTACCATGGATCCGGAGCGCCGTATCCTTCTGCGCGTGAACATGGATGACGATGTGGCATCCGAACTGGATCTGACGTTTACTACCCTGATGGGGGATCAGGTTGAGCCGCGCCGAGAGTTCATTGAAGCTAACGCGAAATATGTACAGAACCTGGATATCTGATGCAGCGTGACCCGAAGGTTACAGAAACGCTGCGGGAAAGCCGCATAGCATGCGCTTTCCGATGCAATGAGACAACAAGGAGAACAATATGGAACCAAATATTTTTGATAAAGTTCATGATATAGACTTAAAATCCACTATGGAAAAGTCCTATATCGATTATGCCATGAGCGTTATCGCGGCCCGCGCCCTGCCGGATGTGCGGGACGGTTTAAAGCCGGTTCAGCGCCGTGTGCTTTATTCGATGATCGAGCTGAACAACGGACCGGATAAGCCTCACAGAAAATGCGCGCGTATCGTCGGCGATACCATGGGTAAATATCACCCGCACGGTGACAGCTCAATCTATGGAGCTCTCGTAAATATGGCGCAGGAGTGGTCTACCCGCTACCCGCTGGTAGACGGTCATGGGAACTTTGGTTCCGTGGACGGCGATGGCGCTGCTGCGATGCGATACACTGAGGCCCGCTTAAGCAGGATCTCCATGGAGATGCTTGCCGATATTGGAAAGGACACGGTAGATTTCGCACCGAACTTCGATGAGACAGAGAAAGAGCCGGTTGTTCTTCCGTCCAGATATCCGAACCTTCTGGTAAACGGAACCACTGGTATCGCAGTCGGCATGGCTACCAATATCCCGCCGCACAACCTGCGCGAGGTAATTGGTGCTGTGGTAAAACTGATCGACAACCGCATTGAGGAAGACCGCGAGACCACTCTGGAAGAGATTCTGGAGATCGTAAAGGGACCGGATTTCCCGACCGGCGCTACCATTCTTGGCAAAGCCGGCATTGAGGAAGCATACCGCACCGGCCGCGGAAAGATCCGTGTGCGCGCGGTATCCGATATCGAGACTCTGCCGAATGGCAAGAGCCGCATTGTGGTGACGGAGCTTCCGTATCTGGTCAATAAAGCGAGACTGATCGAGAAGATTGCAGAGCTGGTTAAGGAAAAGCGCGTGGAAGGCATCACCGATCTGCGTGATGAGTCTGACCGTCAGGGGATGCGTATTGTCATTGAGCTGCGCCGCGATGTAAATGCGAACGTTATCTTAAACCAGCTGTTAAAGCATACCCAGCTGCAGGATACCTTTGGTGTCATTATGCTGGCACTGGTTGATAATCAGCCGAAAGTCTTAAATCTTCTGGAGATGCTGAACTACTACTTAAAGCATCAGGAAGATGTAGTGACCCGCCGGACGAAATACGACTTAAACAAGGCAGAGGAGCGCGCCCATATCTTACAGGGCTTGCTAATCGCGTTAGACCATATTGACGAGGTCATCCGCATCATCCGTGGTTCTGAAAATGTTCAGATCGCAAAGCAGCAGCTGATGGAGCGCTTCGGCTTAAGTGATGCCCAGTCTCAGGCCATCGTAGACATGCGTCTGCGCGCGCTGACTGGTTTGGAACGCGAGAAGCTGGAGAATGAATACAAAGAGTTAATGACAAAAATCGAAGAGTTAAAGGCGATTCTTGCAGATGAGAAGAAGCTGCTTGGCGTCATTAAAGAAGAGATTCTTGTTATCTCCGATAAATATGGTGATGATCGCCGGACTGCGATTGGCTTTGATGAGTTCGACATGTCCATGGAGGATCTGATCCCGAATGAGAACACCATTGTGGCTATGACCAAGCTTGGTTACATCAAGCGCATGAGTGTGGACAATTTCAAGAATCAGAACCGCGGCGGCAAGGGCATTAAGGGTATGCAGACCATCGATGAGGATTATATTGAGGATCTGCTGTTAACCAAGACGCACAATTATATCATGTTCTTTACCAACAAGGGACGTGTATACCGCCTGAAGGCGTACGCAATCCCAGAGGGAAGCCGTACGGCTCGCGGAACCGCTATCATCAATCTCTTACAACTTCAGCCGGAAGAGAAAATTACAGCTGTCATTCCGGTAAAGGAATACCACGAGACGGATTATCTGTTCATGGCTACCCGCGGCGGTATGGTCAAGAAAACTCCGGTGAAGGAGTACGAGAATGTTCGAAAGAACGGTCTGCAGGCTATTGTCCTGAAGGAAAACGATGAGCTGATCGAGGTAAAAGCAACCGATAATACCAAGGATATCTTCCTGGTAACCAAGAAGGGACAGTGCATCCGTTTCCATGAGACGGACGTGCGTGTGACCGGACGTGTTTCCATGGGCGTGATCGGTATGAAGTTAAACGAAGGCGATGAAGTAGTCGGCATGCAGATGGATACACAGGGTGAAAAGCTTCTGATTGTATCTGAGTACGGCATGGGCAAGCGTACCCCGATCGGGGAGTTCACAGCCCAGAACCGCGGCGGTAAGGGTGTGCTCTGCTACAAGATCACGGAGAAGACCGGAGACATTGTAGGAGCAAAACTGGTACACGATGATCACGATATCATGATGATTACCAATGAAGGTGTTGTAATCCGTATTTCCGTGGAAGATATTTCTGTCATTGGAAGAAATACCTCCGGCGTGAAACTGATGAACATTGACCAGGATTCTGATATCCGCGTTGCGAGCATCGCAAAGGTGCGCGACGACGGAGAAAAGTCCGAAGGAGACGGTATCGAAGATCTGGAGCTTTCCGGAGAAACTCAGGATGAAGCAAAGTAACAGAATCAAACAGTAATTTATAAAGGCAACGAAGGGGACATGCTGCCGGCTGTTTTTGGCAGCTGTCTGGCATGTCCTTTTTATTGTGAGTTTGTAACTGTTCAGTATAAAGATAAAGTCAGGAAATAAGGAGGGGTCAGAAAACCATGTTGAGAACAGTAAATGTAAAAGAAGTTACGGCTGCGATTAAGGAGATGTGCATTGAGGCCAACCATTTCCTTTCAGAAGATATGGCAGCGCGCATGAAGAAAGCGGTGGACTTAGAGGAATCTCCGCTTGGAAAACAGATTTTAACCCAGCTTCAGGAAAATCTTCAGATCGCAGGAGAGGATATGATCCCGATCTGTCAGGATACGGGTATGGCAGTTGTATTTATCAAGGTTGGACAGGAAGTACACTTTGAAGGCGGCAGTCTGACGGATGCCATCAACCAGGGTGTTCATGATGGTTATGTGGATGGCTTTTTAAGAAAGTCCGTTGTAAAAGATCCTATCCTCAGGGAAAATACAAAAGATAATACCCCGGCTATTATTCATTATGAGATTGTGGAGGGAGACCAGGTTGATATTACCCTGGCACCAAAGGGATTTGGCAGCGAGAATATGAGCCGTGTCTTCATGCTGAAACCGGCAGATGGCATCGAGGGAGTTAAGAATGCCATACTGACTGCTGTAAAGGACGCAGGTCCGAATGCCTGCCCGCCTATGGTTGTTGGCGTCGGTGTTGGCGGTACTTTTGAGAAGTGCGCCATTATGGCAAAACATGCCCTTACCAGAAATTTAAACGAGCATTCGGAGATTCCTTATGCAGCAGATTTGGAAAAAGAAATGCTGGAGCGGATCAACGGCCTTGGAATCGGACCGGGCGGACTGGGCGGCACGGTAACGGCACTGTCTGTAAATGTAGAAACGTATCCGACCCATATTGCCGGACTTCCGGTAGCCATTAATATCTGCTGTCACGTAAACCGTCACGCACACCGTGTATTATAGAAGGAGATTCCTATGGACAGAAAAATTCAGGTACCGATCAGCAGGGAAGATGCAAAGAGTCTGAGAGCGGGAGACTATGTATATCTGACTGGAACCATCTACACCGCAAGAGATGCCGCACACAAACGGATGCAGGAAGCACTGGACGCAGGACAGCCGCTTCCAATCGAAATGGAACGAAATGTTATTTATTATATGGGACCGTCCCCGGCGAGAGAGGGAAGACCGATTGGTTCAGCAGGACCGACTACTGCCAGCCGTATGGATAAGTATGCCCCGAATCTGATCGATCTGGGACTTGGCGCCATGGTTGGAAAGGGAAAACGCAGCCAGGCAGTCATTGATGCTGTAGTGAGAAATGGATGTGTCTACTTTGCGGCAGTAGGCGGAGCAGGTGCACTCCTCTCCAAACGGATCCTTTCTTCTGAGGTTGTCGCGTACGATGATCTTGGAACAGAGGCAATCCGCAAACTTCAAGTAGAGGATTTCCCGGTTATTGTTGTAATTGATTCTGAGGGAAATAACCTGTATGAAACCGCAATTCAGGAGTATGCAAAAAAAGTTTAAAAATGTGGTTGACAAAGTAATGCCTGTACTATATAATAGGCTATGCGTCTGAAAACGCAAGTGGACAGCGCAAGATCATATGGAATTATGAAATTCGGAGAAATACTCAAGAGGCCGAAGAGGCGCCCCTGCTAAGGGTGTAGGTCGGGCAACCGGCGCGAGGGTTCAAATCCCTCTTTCTCCGCTCAATTCCAGATGATTCTTTTTTTCTCTTTAAGACAAAATGTCTGGAAAGAAAATAAAAAAAGTTGTTGACAAACGCGTGGATATCTGGTAAGATATAACACGCTGCTGAAAACAGCAAAGCGAATCTGAAAAGATTCAAAAAGAAATTTAAAAAAGTTG
>CAKRRJ010000108.1 GCA_934394615.1 uncultured Lachnospiraceae bacterium | reverse complement strand
AGAATTGTCATATCTGAATTCTTACCAAAAAGGAGTTATTTTTTACCAAAAACACAAACTATTTTACACTACCAATTTGAGCCTTGTAGGGTTTATCTCTATGCTCTATATAATTTTTGTTTTATACAGTCTGCAATGGAGTATTTTCTATCACTTTCTCAAACGCTTCGACTGTCATTTCCGCATCTTCAGCAGCTTCTTCAACCGTCACACGGCCTTTTCTCACCTGCTTAATCAATATACGCATCTCACCGATGCCGATACCTTCTTCTCTAGCGATGCTGATGCCTTCTTCTATGCCTTCGGCCTTAACACCCTGACTAAGATTGCACATAATAACCACCTCTCATTCATCTACCATGTTTCGTGTAAACAATTTTCAGGGATTGTATCTCCACATTTCTACGGCCACTTGCATCTGCGAATCCTGCATGCAGTTTGTCATAACGTCTTTCCATTGAGAGATTTTTTCTGTTGCATAACATTTGATGTTCGGTGCATTCAACATGAAGCACTCTGCCAATGCCAAATATCCGCTTTCTAATAAACCTGTTCCCACAAATCCTTCAGGAATATAGACTGTTCGTTTTTTCGGAGTCAACAGCCTATTCCCTGCTTTCTGGAACAGTGTTTTCGGAGAATTCTCAGATTGCAGAATCCTCTGCACCCCCATTTTCTTTATATGCAGCAATCCCATTGCTTCAATCTTAACTCTTTTTCTGTATTATAACTTTTTTTGAGTTAAGATACAATATTAGAGTTAAGATAGGATGCAAGCCCGCATCAGTACTGGATTTTTTCATGCTTCAAGTTGTTACATTCTTGAATTCTAAATCTTCTACTCATTTCTTTCTCGTTTCTTTCTTCTTTCTTTCTCATTTCAAGAGAGAAAGAAAGAAACATCAAGAGGTGTAAAAACAAACATTTTGTCTTTTGTTAATTCAAAACATCTTTTTGATAATGTCATATCTTTTTGGTTATTATAATATGACAGAAAAAGGAGTGTTTCGAAATGATAGCAGAACGCATCAAGCAGCTTCGCGAGCAAAACAACATGACTCAGGCTGAACTGGCCCGCAAGCTTCACATAACCAGAAGCGCTGTAAATTCCTGGGAAATGGGGATCTCGGTTCCGTCTACGGCGATTCTCATGGACCTTGCTGATCTTTTTCATGTCTCCACGGATTTTTTGCTCGGAATGCAGAAAACATCCACGATTGATATTTCCCAGCTGAACGATAACGAAGTTCTCCTGCTCCAGCGCATGATCGCGTATTTTATGGGTATGAAGAAAAGTGGTGAACCGCCAAAAGAAGAATAATTTTACGGAAGTGTGATTCTGGTTCCATTCAGGGCCTGGAGGTCTTCTTCCTGATGAGTGCTGAGAAGCGTGAGCTTTCCGGCACTCTTTTTTTGCAGATATTTTATGACTTCGCTTTTGGTTGCCGGATCCAGGCCGGTAAACGGCTCGTCCAGGATCAGAAGATCGGATGGAGCGCACAGCGCGCGGCAAATGGCAGCGCGGCGTTTTTGGCCTCCGCTCAGAGTAAAAACAGGACGGTTCAGGGACTCTTCTGAAAGAAGACCGCGGAGTTCTTCTGAAACCTGTTCCCGGGTCATGGAGGATGCTGCTGTCATAAGCACATTATCGACCACGGAAAAGGATTCGCACAGGCGGTCTTCCTGGAATACGGCGCTGATGCGGATCTTTTTTTGCATTTCTGCCGCTCTGGAGGATGTTCTGACAAACCCGCTTTGCATGTTCCTGCCGCAGCAGATAATCTGCTCTTCTTCCTGATTCTGAATGCGGATTTCTCCGCTGTCTGCCGTTTCCAGTCCCATCAGAATGCGAAACAACGTGGTCTTTCCTGTCCCGGACGGTGCCATCAGGCAGTAAATGTGGCCGCTTTCCAGTTCCAGGTTCACATGCTCCAGCACTGCAAGCTCACCGAAACGCTTGGACAGGTCACGAATTTGCAGTTTCATGCGCACCTTCTCCTTTCTGCGGGCAAAGCCTGGAAATCAGAAACAGAACCAGGCGCTCAAACACCGCGCTCACCACAATGATCACAAATGTCCAGGCAAACAGATCCGCTGTTTCCAGGTAAATCTTTGCCATGTAGAGATGTTCTCCGATGGAATGCTCCGGCAGGCCAATGACTTCCGCTGCAGCCCCCGATTTCCAGCTCATGCCAAGCGCGATGCGGCATCCGCCGAGCAGATATGGCAAAAGCGCCGGAAGGTAGATAAAGCGGATTTTTCTCCAGACTGGCATGCGAAATACCTGCGCCATCTCCAATAGTTTCCGGTCGGTGCTTTTGAGTCCGGCGATGGTATTGACATAGATGACCGGCAGAACAACCAGAAATGAGATCAATACGGAAAGATTGCGGGAACCGGCCCAGATCAGGGCAAGAATCACGAAAGATGCCACTGGAACGGACTTGAGAAACAGCATGAACGGCTCCAGAATCTCTTCCAGAATGGGCAGGGCGTACGCCAGACTCCCGAGCAGCAGCCCTGCCGCAAAGGCAGCCAGAAATCCGGTGCTGATCCGCCCGAATGAGCCCATGACGGAGCGCCAGAAATCCGCCGATGGCAGAAGCGCCCACAATGCCTGCAGGGCCTCAACGGGCCCCACCAGCATAATGGAATTGTGAATGAAAACTGCCGCAAGCTGCCAGATAACCAGCCACAGGCACAAAATAAGCGGCTTTTTTGCTTTACTCATGGATGTAGTAGAAACCGTCATCCGGGAGCTGTCCGCCAACGGAAGACGGATCCTGCTCAAACAGAACATCCAGATAACCGGACAGTCTTGTCTTCATCTCTTCTCCGTCGATATAGGTGATGCTGCAGTACGGGATGGCTTTGGCTGCAACCGGAGCTTTCTCAATGATGCCTGCTGCGGCAACCAGCTCAGATGCCTCTTCCACATTTGCGTTTACAAATGCGGCAGACTCTTCATGCTCTTTCATGAAAGTATCGACTGCCTCCGGATTCTGCTCGATCACATCTTTGCGGCATACGGTCACACCGGTTACCAGAGAACTTCCGTTTTCCGGCTGGGTCTTATCCCACTCTTCGGTCAGATTTAAGACCATCTTGAGGTTTTCGTTCTGCGCCATCGCTGCGGTAACAAACGGCTGCGGCAGCAGGCCAATGGCATCTGCATTTTCTTTTAACACCGCTGCAACCTCAGCTGCCTCAGATTTATATTCGATTGTGAGGTCATCTTCTGTCATGCTGTTTGCGCTTAACAGATAATGCAGTACATAATCCGGTGTGGTTCCTTTACCGGTCATGTAGAGTGTTTTTCCTTTCAGATCACCGATGCTGCTGATGGAATCGTCCGCAGCAACCACATAGAGCACGCCCAGGGTGTTGATGTCGATCACCTCAATGCCCTGTTGGGTCTTCTGATATAACACGCCAGCCAGGTTTGCCGGAACCAGCGCAATGTCCAGATCACCGGAAACCATCTGTGCTGCCAGCTCGGAAGCATCTGCTGCCATGGTGAAATCATAAGTTCCCTCCGACTCACCCTTGGAGGACTTGTCCATCAGGGATACCAGACCGATGGTGGTCGGGCCTTTTAAGGAGCCGACACGAAGCGCTTCCCCGTCCGCCTCTGTGTCAGCGGCTGCTGAAGTTTCCTCTTCGCCTGCGGTTTCCTCTGCTGTGGTCTCGGCTGCGCTCTCCGCGGTTGTCTCCGCTGCAGTAGTCTGAGCCTTATCCGCTCCGGAGCAGGCAGTCAGGGCAGCTGCCGTAAAGGCACATGCCAGAAGGGTTGTCATTGTTTTTCTCATAAATCTTTCCTCTCTTTCTCCATTCATCTTTTCTGTCAGAGGATATTTTTCTCTTCCAGGTTAGTTTGAATGTGTTTTCTTATTATAGCACAGCTTCCCTGTGAAAAAAAGATTACGCATGTATTCACAGAAAGACTTGCTGTTTGGAAGATTTATGTTATAGTAATGTTGAACGTTATTCTTAGGAAAATGTATCATCTTACAGTTCGGACGCATCAGACCGCGCCCCATAACAAAAATCGTAACGGCTAGTTTGCAAAGCTGTTATGCGCATACAGAAGCAGAGCACGTGCGGACCTTTCTGGCTGCAACAAACATTTTCTGTTTTCGATGCATCACACTCACAGGGAGCAGTGTCTTTCATTTGCCCTGTCCGTCTGTCCTTCTTAAGATTCCGTTCATTGTATCCCCAAAATTAATTAAACAAATGCTGAAAAACAGGGGAACACGCATTGTGCCGTTTTATCAGCGAAAGAAGGAGAAAACAATGAAAACAGCAACAAGGAATCCAATCAGTTCAGAACTTTCACACACCCGGACTTCATTCATGGTGAAGCTGGCCCTTATGGTAGCCATTATCGTGGTTATGGCTTTCTCACCGCTCGGTTACTTACGTACCCCGGGACTCACCATTACCTTTTTAACCGTTCCGGTTGCCGTTGGTGCCATCATCCTTGGACCGGCAGCTGGTGCTATCTGCGGCGCAGCATTCGGTCTCACCAGCGTGGCTATGGCTCTGACCGGCGGTTCTGCATTCAGCGCAGCGCTTATGCAGATCAACCCGTTTGGCCTGTTATTTACCTGCCTCGTTCCGCGTATCCTGGAAGGATGGATCTGCGGCCTGATTTTCCAGCTGGTAAAGAAATTTTCCAAAAACGGCGCTTATGTCATTGCAAGCCTGTCCTGCCCACTGTTAAACACCCTGTTCTTTATGGGCTCCCTGGTGCTGTTCTTTTATAACACCGAGTATATCCAGGGTATCGCTTCCAGACTGGGCGCAGCCAACCCGCTCATCTTCGTAATTCTGTTTGTTGGTGTTCAGGGCGCGATCGAAGCCGTTGCCTGCACGATTCTTGGAAGTGCCGTATCCCGCGCACTGGGCGCAGCATTCCGCCAGTAACCGTTCAGCAGTATTATATATAGAAGAAACTAGATTAGATATTATAAGCCGCAGGTTTTTCTGCGGCTTAATTATTATGAATTAGCAAGGAGGACCTTATCATGAAATCATCTGACCTGATCAAAGAAATCCCCATTACCGATCTGGAGGGCCTGCGCATCGGCAGCGCGCAGGATTACGAAGCCATGACCGGCGTTACCGTTCTGCTTTTCGACAACGGAGCCAAAGCCGGCGTTGATATCAGCGGCGGCGGCCCTGCTTCCCGCGAAACGCCGCTCACCTCTCCGCTCACCGCGGATAACCCCCTCAATGCCATTGTATTATCCGGTGGTTCTGCCTTTGGCCTGGCTGCAAGCGATGGTGTCATGCGCTATCTGGAAGAACATGGAATCGGCTATGAGACTGGCTTTGCAAAGGTTCCGCTTGTCTGCCAGTCGTGCATCTATGATCTTGGCATCGGCCGCGCGGATGTGCGCCCGGATGCTGCCATGGGTTATGCCGCCTGCGTGGATGCCGAACATCCACATCCGGTGTCTGGCATTGTTGGCGCGGGAACCGGCGCAAGTGTCGGCAAGATCTGCGGCCGCGAACATGCCACCAAGACTGGCCTTGGCATGTATGCGGTGTCCATTGGAGAACTGAAGATCGCCGCAGTTGTTGTTTTAAATGCGTTCGGTGATATTTTCAATCCTGCTACCGGAGAACAGATTGCCGGACCAAAGAAACCGGACGGCAGCGGATTTTTTGACACCCGCGAGGGACTCTACCAGATCAGCCAGCGTACCGATCTGTTCCAGCATGATCCGAACAGCAAGACCAACACGACCATCGGCACCATCATCACAAACGGCGCGTTCTCCAAAGCAGAGTTAAACAAACTCGCGTCCATGGCCCGCTGCGGCTATGCGCGCTGCATCAATCCGGTAAATACCATGGCGGATGGCGATTCCATCTACGCCGCATCTATCGGAAATGTTCCGGCCGACTTAAATGTAGCCGGGACCCTCGCCGCTGAAGTGATGGCGGAAGCGATCCAGGCAGCAGTGAAGACTGCAAAGCAGTAAATAACATATCCCTATAAAAAAGAAGTTCCAGAAAGGACACAACTGTTCTTTCTGGAACCTCTTTTTTACTTTATCACTTCAAAATAATTATGCGTTTGCCGTTTCCTGCTCTGCGCCCTTGCGGTCTGCCAGGATCTTGTCGATGCTGACGATCTTGACACACAGTGCGAACAGATCCATCGCCAGAACCAGATCGCCGAGCGGCGGGTAGGACGGTGCGATTCGGATGTTGGAATCGTGCGGGTCTTTGCCGTATGGGTAGGTTGCTCCGGCGCTGGTCATAACCAGGCCTGCTTTCTTGCAGCGTGCCACGATTGCCTTTGCGCAGCCATCCAGAGAATCGAAAGCGATGAAATATCCGCCCTTCGGCTTGGTCCAGCTTCCGATACCGAGACCGCCGAGTTCACGCTCCAGGGTATCAATGACTGCCTCAAACTTCGGCCGCAGGATATCTGCATGCTTGCGCATATGCTCTACCAT
>CAKRRJ010000107.1 GCA_934394615.1 uncultured Lachnospiraceae bacterium | reverse complement strand
GAGGCATTCTACGCAAATCAGAGAAAGTAAGGAGGAGAGAAGATGGGAAAGCCAACAGGATTTTTGGAATATGACAGAGTAAACGGCAAGGCGGCTGCACCACTGGAGCGCATGAAAAACTTCAATGAGTTCCATACTCCTTTGACGGAGGCGCAGCAGAGAAAACAGGGCGCACGCTGCATGGAGTGCGGCGTCCCCTTCTGCCAGTCCGGCATGATGATGAACGGCATGGTATCCGGCTGCCCGCTCCACAACCTGGTTCCGGAGTGGAATGACCTGGTTTACACCGGAAACTGGGGACAGGCTTATAACCGCTTAAAGAAGACCAACAGCTTCCCGGAGTTTACCAGCCGTGTGTGTCCGGCACCGTGTGAGGCAGCCTGCACCTGTGGATTGAACGGAAGCCCGGTCAGCATCAAGGAAAATGAGCATGCCATCATTGAAAAGGCGTATGAGACTGGCGAGGCAGGTCCGAGACCGCCGAAGCTGCGCACCGATAAAAAGATCGCCGTCATCGGTTCCGGCCCGTCCGGCCTGGCAGCGGCAGACCAGTTAAACAAGCGCGGTCACAATGTGACCGTGTTTGAGCGGGAGGACCGCGTGGGTGGACTTCTGATGTACGGCATTCCGAATATGAAACTGGAAAAGCAGATCATTGACCGCAAGATCAATGTGATGAAAGAAGAGGGCGTCACCTTTGTGACCGGCGCCAATGTGGGAAAGAACTACAAGGCAGCAAAGCTGTTAAAGGAATTTGACAGCGTGGTTCTGGCCTGCGGCGCATCCAACCCGCGCGACATCAATGTGCCGGGACGTGACGCGGAGGGCATTTACTTTGCGGTCGATTTCTTAAAATCCACCACAAAGAGCCTGTTAAATTCCAATCTTGAGGATGGAAACTACATTTCCGCAAAGGATAAGCATGTCATCGTCATTGGCGGCGGTGATACCGGAAACGACTGTGTCGGCACTGCAATCCGCCATGGCTGCGCCTCTGTGACCCAGCTGGAGATGATGCCGAAACTTCCGGAGAAGCGCACTGAAAACAACAGCTGGCCGGAGTGGCCGCGCATCTTAAAGACCGACTACGGCCAGGAAGAGGCCATTGCCGTGTTCGGTCATGACCCGCGCATCTACCAGACCACTGTGAAAGAGTTTGTGAAGGATGAGAGCGGCAAACTGGTAAAGGCCATCCTCATCAGCCTGAAAGCTGAGAAGAACCCGGAGACCGGACGCATGTCCATGGTGCCGGTGGAAGGTTCCGAGAAGGAAATCCCGGCAGACCTGGTACTGATCGCTGCAGGATTCCTGGGAGCGCAGAGTTACGTGGCAGATGCCTTTGGCGTAGAGTTAAATGCCCGCACCAATGTAGCGACCGAAGCCGGAAAATATGCCACCAATGTAGAGAAAGTCTTCACCGCAGGCGACATGCACCGGGGCCAGTCCCTGGTGGTATGGGCGATTCACGAAGGCCGTGATGTGGCAAAAGAAGTGGATAAGTATCTGATGGGATATACGAACCTGGCGTAAAGCCGATAAGGAAGAAGAGGACTGATTGCGAAATCAGTCCTCTTCTTCTTCATGGGCGTGGTCATAAATTTTCTGGATTTCCGGCGGGAGCTGGTCGGGCATCATGGACTGGATGCGGTCCTCGTTTCCGTCGGCGATGGCCTGGTCGTAATACCAGCATTTGAAGCGGAGCATATCCAGCACCCGCTCCATTTTCTGAATCTCTTTTTCCGCGGCGGCTTTCTGCTGCTCAAAGAAATCTCTGCGTTTCTGGTAGGTGGACGGGCCTTCCGCGCACCATTCCATGAACTGTTTGATATCTTTTAATTCCACACCGGCGCGTTTCAGGCATTCGATGAGGTACAGCGCGTCGATTTCGCGCTGGCTGAACCGGCGGATGCCGGAGGTGCGCTCTAAGTGCGGGAATAATCCTTCTTTATCGTAATAGCGTAGCGTGGAGATGGGAAGATGAAACATCTCTGATACTTGTCCGATGGTATACATAGGTGACCTCCTTGATAGAAATATTATTCAGAACCGATGCCAAATTCTTCGAGTTTCCGGTACAGGGTACGGCGGGAAATACCGAGATATTTGCATGCTTCGGAACGGTTGCCGCCGCAGGCAGAAAGAGCCATGAGCAGATCGTCTTTTGTAAAATGTTTCCGCTTTCCACCGCGGGCAGCCGGGGCGGGCATAGATGCCGATTGAACCGGTGGTTCCTGGGATACAGGAGCTGCCGGTTTTTCTCTATCCGAAGACGCGGAAACGGCGCTGAAAGCAGAGTATGACATACCTGCCGGATTTGGAATAGCCGGATCCCGTTTGTATCCTGTTAAAATTGGCGTCGTCGGAACGGAGGCTGCCGGAGCTGGCATTTCCGGGATTGGCGCTGTCGGAATGAACGGTTCTGGAGCTGTTGTTTCCAGGATGGAGGCTGCCCGTTTTGATGACGCTGGAGCAGATGTTGGCTGTATCACCGGCTGAGCCGAAGCCGCTTTCGAATACTCCGAGTTATATTTGCTGGAAATATGCTTCCGAATGTGTTCTGGCAGGATCATGTCGTCCGGATAAAGCTGGACGATACATTCCATGAGGTTCTGGAGTTCCCGCACATTACCGGGCCAGTCCAGTTCCGTCAGGAGTTTTGCCGCACTGTCGGAGAACCGCATCAGACGGGCCTCTGGGATATAGGAAGCCATTTTTCGGATGAAATATTCTGCCAGAGGAAGGATATCGTCGCGGCGTTCGCGGAGCGGCATCAGATACAGTTTCGTGGTGCCGAGCCGGAAGTACAGGTCCGGGAGAAACTGTTTCTGATGAATTTTATCTTCAATGCCAATATCGGAAGCGGCAATGATGCGGACATCCAAACGGATCTGCCTGGAGCCGCCAAGGCGCACAAGCTGTCTGGTTTCCATGACATGCAGAAGCTTTCTTTGCAGGTAAAGAGGCAGTTCATCAATCTGATCCAGAAAAAGGGTGCCCCCGCTGGCTAATTCCAGTTTTCCGATGTTTCCATGTTTTCCTGTTCCGGTAAAGAACCCCTCTTCATAACCAAATAAGGTACTTTCCATCAGATCGCGCGGAATCACGGCGCAGTTTAAAGCGATAAATGGCTGATCACGGCGGAAGCTTGCGTTGTGGATGGCCTGGGCGAAGGTATCCTTCCCGGTTCCGCTTTCTCCGAGGATCAGGATGCTGCCGTCTGTCTGCGCCATATGCTGCGCTTTCTGAATCTGCCTTTTGAATCCGGCACTTTCCCCAATGATATCGTCAAATGTTTTGATGGCTCCGTTCGCTACCTGACTGGAAAGTCTGGCAGTCATTTTCTGCTGTGTGGTGAAATAAAACGTAACGCCGTGCGCGTTGATCAGGGGCTGATTGTAGGCATCTGTGGATGCGATCAGTTCTACGGTTTTTCCCTGGCAGGTGACCTTCAGCGGCTGATTGACGATAGTACGGTGATACTGAACGATATCCCACAGCTCTTTATTCGCCGGAGGCGGATCGATCAGCGCTTCAACCGGCTGATAGTAAAGGTTCATCGGCTGGATCTGCAGGATCTGAAACAGTTCCTTGTTGAAGTAGGTAGCAAGATTCCGGCCGGAAGTGCTCATCATATTATCAATGGAGAGGATGCCCTTTCCGCTGTGCTCGTAGTACATGGTTGCGATATTGTTAAACTGCAGGGTGATCATGAGATCGTGGGCAGTGCCACGGATGAGGGTCAGATAATCATCCCAGGCATTTTCTACCGGCGCGATGATGCCGAGACCGCATTCTTCCATCTGATCATAAGGCTCGTGAGGACCTACAATGTTGATGGGAGCGTAATAAATCGCATAGCGCCTGAGCGGAGGAAATTCATTTTCATCGCCGAGAGAGGCATTGCTTTCCCGGCCGATAATGCCCTGGCGAACCGCATTGTGGCCAATGTTCATCCAGCTGCTGCCAGCGCGGATGCCGTCGGCGCGAAAGCGTTCCAGCGTGCTGGTTTCACGGGCGAACAGATCGAGCAGAAGACCGTCTTTGGAAAAGAGCCCGAGCGCGTAGCAGCTGCTCTGGCTTAAGGAGATGGTCTTACTGATGTAGCGCCAGATAAAGGTGTAGAGGCGGGATAGTTTGGAACGTTCTTCCTGTAAGGTTTCGTAGGAAGCAAATTGAAAATCCAGGTTGTTCATGAGCGGATACTCCTATAATTAGTGTGTCATTTGTAATGGATTATACTATAAAACTGTGTCATTTAAAAGAGTGTGTGCCATATTCTTAAACTGTGAACCGTTCATAATATGGAACATGAGAGAATGTTTCTGAGTTGTAATTTTCAAATAATAGAAAATCGGAAAAACTCTTGATGTAAAGTCAGCTTGAGGTTATATAATAATCAGGAATTAAGAGCACAGGCGGGAGTCTGCGCTTGCAAAGAAACATAATATAAAAAAGAAAAACGGAGGATTTGATCATGGTAAAACAGACCGCAGGCAGAGATGCATTGAACGATTTTGCGCCGAAATTCGCGCAGTTAAACGATGATGTTCTTTTCGGAGAAGTCTGGTCAAGAGAGGACAAGCTTTCTTTAAAGCTTCGTTCTGTTGTCACCATTTCCGCACTGATCGGAAAGGGCATCGTGGACGGTTCTTTAAAATATCATTTAGAGAGCGCCAGAAAGAATGGCGTTACAAAGACAGAGATGGCAGAGATTCTGACCCATATCGCATTCTATGCAGGATGGCCGAACGCATGGGCTGCATTCCGCATGGCGAAGGAAGTTTACCAGGATGACTGCGGAGCAGACGAGCATGGCGGATTCTTCGGACTGGGCGAGCCGAATACTGCATACGCAAAATATTTCATCGGAAACAGCTACTTAAAACCGTTAACCGATCCGAAAAAGACGGTATTTATCGCAAACGTAACCTTTGAGCCGGGCTGCCGCAATAACTGGCATATCCACCACGCAAAATCCGGCGGCGGACAGCTTTTAATCTGTGTAGACGGCGAAGGCTGGTACCAGGAAGAAGGCAAGCCGGCACAGAGTTTAAAGCCGGGTGATGTGGTTACCATTCCGGCAGAAGTAAAACACTGGCATGGAGCGAAGGCCGGCAGCTGGTTCTCCCATCTGGCAGTTGAGTGCCCGGGCGAGGAGACTTCCAACGAGTGGCTGGAAGCAGTAACCGATGAAGTTTATGGAAAATTGGAGGAGAAATAAATTATGGCAAAGTCATTAGTCGCATATTTTTCCGCAAGCGGAGTAACAAAGAAAGCAGCAGAGACTCTGGCAAAGGCAGCAGAAGCAGATCTTCATGAGATCCAGCCGGTTGTGCCATACACCGATGCAGACTTAAACTGGATGAACAAAAAAAGCCGCAGCAGTGTCGAGATGGCAGATCCGTCATCCAGACCGGAGATCGCAAACAAAGTCGAGAACATGGACCAGTATGATACCGTATTTGTAGGATTCCCGATCTGGTGGTATGTAGCTCCGACCATCATCAACACGTTTTTAGAGCAGTATGATTTCTCCGGAAAGAAGATCGTCTTGTTCGCAACTTCCGGCGGCAGCGGATTTGGCAAGACTGTGGCTGCCCTGAAAGGCAGTGTATCCGCTTCTGCAGAAATGAAAGAAGGCCGTCTGTTGAATGGAAGAGTGCAGGAAGCAGAGCTGAAAGACTGGGTAAAGAGTCTGTAATCTTGCCGGATTTATGCTGGACGACAGCAGTGTCATCGAGTCCATCGAGCTTGCGAAAGACGGCGTGGTCAGCAGCGTTTATCCGCTAGAGGATAAGACAAAGGCGCTGGGGATCGACCTGTTTCCCAATTCTGCGCATCAGGCGGATGCCTGCTATGCAGGGGACAACGACCGCTACACCATATCCGGTCCGTTTGAGATGGTACAGGGAGGAACCGGAGCGCTGATCCTGGATCCGATCTATCAGACCGGGGCGCAGGGCGGAAAAACATTCTGGGGTTTTGCGGTTCTGGCAGTGAACTGGGAAAATTTCATTCAGGAGCTGGGACTGAACCAGCTGGATGAATCGGTATATCATTACCGCATCTGGAAACGCGGCAAAAACCAGCTTTCTTTCCCGCATGAGCCACGACATCCGCACTCCGCTGAATGGCATCATCGGCCTGCTGCAGATGGACGGACTCACAGCATCTAAGGCTATTCGCAGCGCGGACCGCCCGGACGTAAAGACCATCCCAATCATTGCCATGACGGCAAATGCGTTTGATGAGGACGCAAAGATCTGCCAGGAGGCAGGCATGAACGCCCATCTGTCCAAGCCGCTTCAGATGGAGAAAGTAGTCCGCACGATTTCGCAGTGCTGCAAAAAAGAATAAAAACCGCTTGACAGGAAGAGGACCATCTTATATAATGTTGTTATTGCATGAGCAATACATACAATTTATAAAATGGCCTGGTGGCTCAGCTGGTTAGAGCGCCGCCCTGTCACGGCGGAGGTCGTGGGTTCGAACCCCATCCGGGTCGC
>CAKRRJ010000106.1 GCA_934394615.1 uncultured Lachnospiraceae bacterium | reverse complement strand
TTTCAAAAAACTTTAAAAAGTGCTTGCAATTTAGAAAAACCTGTGGTAAGATATGAAATGTCCGAGAGACAACAATTCAATATGCGCGAGTGGCTCAGTTGGTGGAGTACGACCTTGCCAAGGTCGGGGTCGCGGGTTCGAGTCCCGTCTCGCGCTCTCAATGATAAGAAAAGAGGTATCCAAATGGATGCCTCTTTTCTTATGTTCAAGCCTGGCTAGGCGGAAACGTAGAGGTCTCCGTTCCACTCCGGTCGTCGCAAAGCGAACGTCCACTGGACATTCTGCGACGTCTCGCGCTCTCAAAGTAAGAAACAAGGCTTTACTTTTGCGTAAAACTTTCCTAATATAGTTAAGGATAAGAACAAGAACAGAGGCATGGCCATGAACTTTATTTATACAAGGATTAAAGATGAGATCCGCATTGATAAGATAGAGAACCCGGAGGCGGTCATCTATGTGCCGGAGCAGTTTGAGGACTGCCCGGTGACGGAGCTGGGGGCTTATGTGCTGGCGCACAGCGCAGTGGAGGAAATTCACCTTCCGCCGTATGTGAGAAAGATCGGCGCATATGGATTTTATGAATGCGAGCAGTTGAAACGAATTTACTGTTACAGCCGGGTACTGGATCTGGGTGCCGGGTTGTTTGCGGGTGTTCCTGCGGTGGAATACCTGGATATTACGGAGTTTCCGGGAGAGCGTTCCTGTTTGAAGGAGATGCTAGCGGAGCTTCGCCAGACTCTGCGGGTACAGCTTCACCAGATGCAGGCAGCTGCGTCCGAGGAAACAGCAGTGGTTTTGGGGAATGCAGCAGAGAGAACAGCAGTACCAGGTTCTCAGGATACAGCAGACGAAAATGAGGCGCGTCTGATCTTCCCGGAATACTACGAGGATTCGGTGGAGAACACACCGGCGCGCATTGTCAGTATTGAGACGCACGGCTGCGGACATCGTTACCGCTATTGTTTTGCGGGGCGGGTGTTTCAGTACCGTGGGTACGACGAACTCTTCCCACATGTGCAGGTACAGGAGAAGGAGGAACTGGTGACGGAGCTGGCGCTGGGGCGTCTTCTGTATCCGAGAGAATTGTCGGAGAAATTCCGGGAGCATTATCTGACATATGTGAGAGAGCACTGGAAAACAGCGGGAAAGCTGCTGATTCAGGCGGATCGGATGCAGAGAAACCGTGTGAGCAATCTGGAGCCGGGTAAATTGCCGTGGCTAGTGGATGAAGTGCTGGATGAGGTGAAGCAGGAGCAGGATACTGAAACCAGGCAGAACATATCTGGTATCGGAGAAGAGACAGAGACGGCAGAGCCGGTGAATGCAAACCAGACTAGAGTGGATCTTGTAGACCAGCTTGGCATACTGATCAGCTTTGCACAGGAGGCGGGCGATACCGAGATGGTGAGCTGGCTCATGGAGCGGCGGCACCGCCTGCGGACTGCAGGTGCAGTTCAGGACATCGGCGGGGTACAGACTGCGGCGGTGCCGTCTGCGGATGCCGTTCAGGGTACGGATGAAAGCCAGTTCGCATCCGGCAATCCAGAAATATCAGGAGAGCCGCAGCGGCCGAAACGAAAACGCCGTTTTGAATTATAAATCACAAAAGGGAGCGCGAACATAATATGATCGATCCAACCAGACACAGACAGTTAGAAGAACTGAATATGGTGGAACTCTGCACGCGGATCTTTCGCAATGCCAGAAATGAACTGTATCTGAATATGCGTTATCTGGATCTTTCCTTAAGCTCTCTGGGGTTTGAGGCAGATCCGAACTGCCGCGGCGTGGGAACAGACGGATTTGTGATTTACTACCATCCGGATTATGTCTGCGACTTGTACCAGCGTGGACGTGTGCATGTGAACCGTGCGTATCTTCATATGGTGCTGCACTGCCTGTTCTGCCACATGGATACCCGGGGAAAGCGGGAGACGGATCTGTGGAACCTGGCCTGTGACATTGCAGTGGAGTCGATTCTGGATGACATGTATGTGAAATGCATTCGCGTGGCACCGACACCATTTCGCCGGGACTGGTACGGGCGGCTGCGCGGCAAGCTGACGGTATTAAATGCCGAGGGTGTATACCGTGTGTTAAAAGAGGAAAGTCTGGAGCCGAGGCGGCTGGAGCGTCTGGCGGCGGAGTTTCTGGTGGATGATCACAGTTATTGGGAACTGCCGGAAGATTCCCCGAAAACACCAATGGTACGCCAGACCCAGTGGAGCAATAACCGGGAAAAGGTGCAAACGGAGATGGAGACCATGGGAAACCAGCAGGACGAAGAAAACCGGAGCATGCTGGAACAGGTTCAGGTGGAAAACAGGGAGCGCTACGATTACCGCAGGTTTTTACAGCGTTTTTCGGTGCTGCGGGAGGAAATGCAGGTAGACCCAGATTCCTTTGACTATATTTTTTACACCTATGGTCTTTCCCTTTATGGAAATATGCCGCTGGTGGAACCATTGGAATCCAAAGAAGTCAGCCGGATCGAGGATTTTGCAGTGGTGATCGACACCTCCATGTCCTGTTCCGGTGATCTGGTGCGGCGTTTTCTGGAGGAAACCTACGATGTGCTCTGCCAGTCGGACAGCTATTTTAAGAAGACCAACATCCACATTATTCAGTGCGATGAGCAGGTGCAGCAGGACCGGCTCATCACAAACCGGGAAGAGATGGAAGCCTACATGCGGGACTTTACCATCATCGGTCAGGGCGGCACGGATTTCCGTCCGGCGTTTGAATATGTGAACGGACTGATCCGGCAGGGGGCATTCCACAGGCTGAAGGGTCTTTTGTATTTCACAGACGGCGAGGGCATTTATCCGGTAAAGCGTCCGGTGTATGACACCGCGTTCGTCTTTCTGAAAGACCAGTATACGGATATTTCGGTTCCGGCCTGGGCAATGAAGCTTATTATTGAGCCGGAGCAACTTCTGGAGAATACAGCTGCGAAGCCGGATGGAGCACAGTCCCTTCAGCAGTCGCTGGAGAAACCGGAAAAACATGCAGAGACACAGAGACAGTGAAAACTGGAAAGGAAGAAACAAAGAATCATATGAACATCAAACGTGCAAAACAGGAAATTAAGGATACGGTAGCAGCGTATCTGGCAAAGGATGAGTTTGGGACTTATGAGATCCCGTCCATCCGCCAGCGTCCCATGCTTCTGATCGGACCGCCTGGAATCGGCAAGACCCAGATCATGGAGCAGGTGGCGCAGGAGTGCCAGATCGGCCTGGTGGCTTACACCATCACCCATCACACCCGTCAGAGCGCGGTGGGTCTGCCGTTTATTGAGCATAAAATGTACGGCGGCAAAGAGTACGCCGTGACGGAATATACCATGAGCGAGATCGTGGCATCGGTGTATGACTGGATTGAAAAGAGCGGAATGCCGGAGGGTATTCTGTTCATCGATGAGATTAACTGCGTGTCAGAGACTCTGGCGCCGACTATGCTGCAGTTTTTGCAGGGCAAGGCCTTTGGCAACCACAAAATTCCGGAGGGATGGATCATTGTGGCTGCAGGGAATCCGCCGGAGTACAACAAGTCCGTGCGGGAGTTTGATATCGTTACCATGGACCGTATCCGCCGGATTGATGTGGAGCCGGACTTAACTGTCTGGAAAGAGTACGCGAAGACCGCAGGCATGCATCCGTCCATTCTCTCTTATTTAAATGTCCGTCCGCAGAATTTCTGCCAGATTGAGACAACGGTGGATGGCAAGCGTTTCGTGACGCCGCGAGGCTGGGAAGATCTCTCCGAGCTCATCTGGATTTACGAAAAGCAGGAGCGGAAGATGGACCGGGAGCTGGTGGGTGAGTATCTTCAGTTTCCGAAGATTGCGAAGGACTTTGCAAATTATCTGGAACTCTACTATAAATACCGCGATGACTATCAGGTGGAGCAGGTTCTGGAAGGACATATTTCTGAGACAGCGGTGGACAAGCTGCAGCGCGCGTCTTTCGACGAGCGCATCAGTGTGGTGAGCCTGTTGTTGTCTGGCCTGAATGAGAAATTCCGGAATGTCATCCGCATGGAAGAGATGATGAGCCTGCGGATGGAACAGATGAAGAAACTGCAGAGTGAGGAGGCTTCAGCGGCAGGGGCGCATGACCAGGCAGATGTAAATGCCGGAACCGGCAGTGCCCTTGCGGACGCACTGTCTGCTCTTGCAGAGAATTTCCATGCGGAATGGTCACGCCTTCTGGAAAACAGCCTTTTATCCCGCGTCCATCTTCGCACATACCGGGCGGTGAGCGCGAAGATGGAGGAAGACCGCATGGCGCTGCTTAAGAGCGGAATCACAGACTGGGAGGAAGGGTTTGACCTTCTGCGGGAGCGTTTTGGTGCGGACAGCGACCACTATGAAGACCTGTTCGATGAGGCAGGTGCTGCGCTGGAGCATGCTTTTGACTTTATGGAAGCGGCTTTTGCGGGAAGCCAGGAACTGGTCCTGTTTGTGACAGAGCTAAATACGGGCGCATACAGTGTTCATTTCCTGCAGGACTATGAGTGTGAGCGGTATTACCAGTACAACCGTGACCTCCTGTTTTCCCAGGAGGAAGAATCAATTGAAGAACTACTGAAAAAGAGAGGGTAATAAGACATGATGTTTTTAACGAAGCTGATGCTTCTGACAGCATCGGAAACGGACGCGGATCTGTCCACCGTGTTGGAAGAAACCAAGGCAGTGGCAGAGGAGGTTCATGAGGATTTACAGAACTTAAAACCGAACGTGATTCTGGAGACGTTAAAGAGCTGGCTGCCAGGGCTCATGAGTTTTGGCTACCGCCTGGCGGTTGCCATTCTGATTCTGGTGATCGGAAACCGCATTGTCCATGCGGTACGGAAATTTTTACATAAAACCTTTGAGCGCATGAACATGGATCCGAGTATCAGCCGTTTTCTGATCTCGGTAGCCGACGCCTGCATTTACGCGCTGGCCATCTTTATTGCGGCAGATAAGATCGGTATTCCATCGGCATCTATCATCGCGCTGCTTGGTTCTGCCGGTCTGGCCGTTGGCCTGTCTTTACAGGGCAGTTTGGCAAATGTGGCAGGCGGCATCCTTTTAATGATGCTCCGCCCATTTGGTGTTCACGATTATATCGTGAGCGGCGGATATGAGGGAACTGTGCAGAGTATTGGACTGGCTTATACGACCATCATTACGGTAGACAATAAAAAGATTACCATTCCCAATGGTGACCTTTCCAACAGTACCGTCATCAATGTGACTGCGCAGGAAAAACGCCGGGTGGATGTTGTAGTAGGAATCGGCTACAGTTCTGACATCAAAAAAGCAAAAGAGCTGATCCGGCGTGTGTATGAGAACCATCCGCTGGTTCTGGCAGAAGACGGAATTACCGTGTATGTGGATGAGCTGGCCGACAGCGCCGTGATGATCGGCGGCCGCGGCTGGACGAATACAGAAAATTACTGGCAAGTGCGCTGGGATATTCTGGAAGAGATCAAGGAAGCCTTTGACGCGAACGGCATTGAGATTCCATTCAACCAGATGGACATCAACATCCGCCACACCGCGGAATAATTCCGGCAAAGGGCTTTGCTGCAAAAAAGTTTAACAATTGTTTAGAATTTACCCAGTGTTTCTTTAGGGGCTGTCGCACTAACGTGCGGCAGCCCCATCATGTGGCCATGACCGGAGACGGCGTGAATGACCTTCTTGCCATGCGGGAGGCGGACTGCGCGATCGCAGTGGCAGAGGGCAGTGATGCTGCCGCTTTTGTGCACAGCTCTTCTGGGCTTTGTGCTCCATGGCGGGACTGGAATTACTCGAAGAAAAGTTTCAGGTCATCCTCCACAGTTCCGATTCCAGCGATGCCGAAGTTTTCCACTAGTACCTTCGCCACATTAGGGGATAAGAAGGCCGGAAGGGTCGGTCCCAGGTGGATATTTTTCACGCCGAGGTATAACAGGGCCAGCAGGACAATGACGGCTTTCTGCTCATACCACGCGATGTTGTAGACGATCGGCAGGTCGTTGATGTCATCCAGACCGAAGACTTCCTTTAATTTCAGCGCAATGACAGCCAGAGAGTAGGAGTCGTTGCACTGTCCGGCATCGAGAACTCTCGGGATGCCGCCGATATCACCCAGGTCCAGCTTGTTGTATTTGTATTTCGCGCAGCCTGCTGTGAGGATGACGGCATCCTTCGGCAGAGCCTTGGCAAAGTCGGTGTAGTAGTTTCTGGATTTTGCCCGTCCATCGCAGCCTGCCATAACTACAAATTTTTTGATGGCACCGGATTTTACCGCGTCCACAATGGAATCAGCCAGGGCCAGTACCTGGTTGTGGGCAAAGCCGCCCAGGATCTCTCCCTGCTCAATCTCGGTCGGAGCCGCGCAGTGCTTTGCCTGCTCAATGATTTCAGAAAAATCTTTCTCTTCGCCAATCTCACCGGTGATATGCTTACAGCCCGGATATCCGGCTGCGCCGGTGGTGTAGAGGCGGTCTTTATAGCTGTCCTTCGGCGGGACGATGCAGTTGGTAGTCATGAG
>CAKRRJ010000105.1 GCA_934394615.1 uncultured Lachnospiraceae bacterium | reverse complement strand
TCTACAAAATTCATATTTGTAGGTACTTTCTCATACATGCTTTTCTTTGCCTCCAATCTTTGACGCATGCAGCGGGACATCTTGTGTTTGGGTATCAAGGAAGAATCCGGCTTGCCGGATTCTGACGCCGCAGCAGGACTGCCAGGGCGATCCATTGATATAAAAAAAGCCGTCTCCTGCAAACAGGAAACGACACTTCTTGCCACTTTTGACCACCTATTACTGCATACAAACATATGAGTTCCAACTAACGGTGGAATGCCGGCGGGGCTTACTGAAACCGTTTGTAAATTTGTTCAGCCTGCGGCTCGGGAGTGATTTTCGACTGCTGCCTTACTTGCACCGGGCTTCCACCGCCCCCGGCTCGCTCCTGCATTCCGCCTGTTTTGCGTTCTGCTTTTACGTTCTCTGCAGCGCTACTGTCTCCGTCATAGCCTTTTTGATATTACATTCTTTCTCATTATATTAATTTGACTGAGAATTGTCAAGGTTTCTGCTATCACTCCATTTGTTAAATTTATGTCATATGCATTGTTTTTTGTGAAAACTGATGATATACTACTATTGTTTTACACAATTTTAACAATAATCCCATAACCAGAAGGAGAACCGGCATGAGTGAACGTAACCTTACCCTGCTCACAGACTTTTACGAACTGACTATGATGCAGGGCTATTTTAAAGAAAAAGATGCAAATGAAACTGTTATTTTCGACGCGTTTTACAGAAATAACCCGGTAGGCTCCGGCTATTCGATCTGCGCTGGCTTAGACCAGGTGATCGACTACGTAAAGAACCTGCATTTTGATGAAGATGACGTCGACTACTTACGCACCACCGGTATGTTTGAGGAGGATTTCCTCGACTATCTCCGTCATTTTCATTTCAGCGGCGATATTTACGCCATTCCGGAAGGAAGCGTTGTCTTCCCAAGAGAACCGCTTGTAAAGATCATTGCTCCGATTATGGAGGCTCAGCTTATTGAGACCGCGCTCTTAAACATCATCAACCACCAGTCCCTGATTGCTACCAAGGCAGCCCGCGTGGTTTACGCAGCCCAGGGGGATGGCGTCATGGAGTTTGGCCTGCGCCGCGCCCAGGGTCCGGATGCCGGTATCTACGGTGCCCGCGCTGCCATGATTGCCGGATGCATCGGTACCTCCAACGTGCTCTGCGGCAAGATGTTTGATGTTCCGGTCAAGGGTACCCACGCCCACAGCTGGATTATGAGCTTCCCGGATGAGTTGACCGCGTTCCGCACTTACGCAAAACTGTATCCGAACGCCTGCATCCTTCTGGTTGATACTTACGATACCTTAAATTCCGGTATTCCGAACGCTATCAAGGTCTTCAAGGAAATGCGCGAGGCCGGCATTCCGCTGACTTTCTACGGAATCCGCTTAGACAGCGGTGACCTGGCTTACCTGTCCAAAAAAGCCAAGAAGATGTTAGACGCTGCCGGATTCCCGGATGCTGTCATCTCCGCTTCCAATGACCTGGATGAGACCCTCATCTCTTCCCTGAAGCTGCAGGGCGCAGCCATCAACTCCTGGGGTGTCGGCACCAACCTGATCACTTCCAAGGACTGCCCGTCTTTCGGCGGCGTATACAAACTGGCCGCTATTCAGGATAAGGAAACCGGAACATTTATTCCGAAGATCAAACTGTCCGAGAACGCAGAGAAAATCACCAACCCGGGCAACAAGACCATCCGCCGTATCTATGATACGGAAACTGGCAAGATCATCGCAGACCTGATCTGTCTGGTGGATGAGGAGTACGACACCAACAAGTCTCTCCTGCTCTTCGACCCGAAAGAAACCTGGAAAAAGACCCACCTCGCACCGGGAACCTACACCATGCGCGAGATGATGATCCCGGTATTCTTAAAAGGTGAGTGTGTCTACGAATCCCCGAAGGTCATGGATATCCAGAAGTACTGCAAGAAAGAGCTCGCTACCCTGTGGGAAGAATCATTGAGACTGGAGTTCCCGCACAGAGTACATGTGGATCTGTCCAAGCCGCTGTGGGATATGAAGAATGAACTGCTAGACAGCTATCATTATCACGAGTAAAAATTTAGTGGAAATAAATCAAATAAGGTCCGAAGCCGGTAATCCGGGCACACCGTACAGAGTTAGCGGCACATTGGAATTTTCTTCGTGAGCGAGCATAGTGTCTCCCCGGAGACCCTTGTTTGAACGAGCGAAGCGAGAGAGTTTGGGTCGCAGGGGAGACAATAAGCGGCGGAGCACACGAAGTACAAAATTCCACGTAGTGCCGCGTTTCTGTACGGTGTGCCCGGAACTTCGGACCTTATTGGTTATTCCTTTAAACTGATATTTATTTAATCCGGAATTTCTCCAGTATCTCCGGCTTCACGTTCTTTGCATCCAGGTGATGTTTCTCCAGATAAGACGCATATTTGTGCAGATCATATTTTAGTGGTGACTGCGCGGAATCGAGATCGTGTGTCTCCAGATAATCGCGCATGATGGCGCGCCGTTCTTTTCCTGATTTTCCCATAGTTTTCTCTGTTCCTCCTCATAAATCACAATAATGATATGCTAAACCGCTTTCTCAAGTTCTGCAACCAGATTTTTCATTCTCTCCCGGTCTTCTTTCCGCATTGCTGCGCCCACACTTCCATCTCTGATATCGGAAGGCAGGACTTTCAGGATATGGGAATAGCAGTTTTTCCAGTGACTGTGAAATACCAGCATGGAATTGTTGAATTTTGCCTGCGCCATAGACTCCAGATTGTACTCTGTGTGGAGCGTCTGCAGCTTTGCCCCGCTGTCTTTCAGCATTTCTTCAAACGGTACTTCCATATACTGGTAGCTTCTGCATAAAACCATCCGACCATCCAGATTCTGAAGCTGAATCTTATCTTTCTGCGCCAGCGCAGATTCTTCATTGACCCCAAAAGAACAGGTATCCTCACAAAGCGCCTCATACACCAGCCCATCCAGGCAGGAGTCCTTTGGTTTCGCGATCACGGTCAGATCGATTTTTCCCTGACGGATCCAGTCCAGATGCTGTTCATAAGGCAGTTCCTTCAGATGAAGAATCGTCTGGGGGAATTTTTTCTGAAAGGTACTGCACCCATTCATCAGAAATTCCGGGCACTGGTTCAAAGCCACGCCAATATAAATCTCATCCTGGCCAACGTAGCCGGAGTTGTTGGTACTCGCGGGGCCTTTGTTGATCTGGAACTTTCCGACATTCAGAATACCATTAACATTAATCTGATGGGAACCATCAATTTAAGCCAGCTCGCTGCCCGGGAAATGCTCAAACAGCGTTCCGGCGTTATCATCAACGTGGGCTCCATTGATGGATTTCTGGCAAATACCGAATCCATTGGCTATCATGCAAGCAAGGGCGGAGTCAAAATGCTGACCCAGGCTATGGCACGGGAACTCTCTCCTTATGGAATCCGCGTCTTATCCGTTGCTCCGGGCTGGGTAAAAACCGGCATGATCGATAAGCCAATCGAGGAGATCGGAAGCCGTCTGCATATGAAAGGCCGCATCATTCTTCCGGAAGAGATCGCGGATGCCATCTGGCTGATGTCTCTCCCGGAAGCAAGCGCCATCAACGGAACCACGGTTATGGCGGATGACGGCTATTCATCCTTTAAAGGCGTGAATGGTTTTCAGGCCGAATAATTCTTAGATTGTTCCCGTCACGATCAGGGTGCTGACGCCCGGGCTGGTAGTCCATTCGCCGGTTTCCGAATCCTGGGTGTAGGTGGCTGCCGGGACAGTGACTTCACCAAGAACAGTTGCAAAGGCTCCGGTGGTTTCATCGTAGGTGTAGTTGGTGGGATCGGTCCAGGCGGTTCCATTGAAAGTGACGGTCAGGTCTCTCAAGATCGGGTCAAAGGTATCGGTTACAATGACTTCGGTGGCCGGGTCTGCTGGGACATTGCCGGTGTTCTGAATCACGAAGGTGTAAGTCAGTCTGCCGCACTCCGTTACCGGAACCGGACTGACGGATTTGGTGATCGAGAGGATCGGCTCTGCCACCGCGGAAATGGTTTCCGTTGCGGTGATTCCGGTAATGCAGGTTCCGGATACCGTCACGACGTTGGTGATCTCCGATTCGATCCGCAGCGGCGCGTAAGCGTTCAGACGGGTCTCATAAACGATCGTGGCATTGCCGCCTGCCGGCACGCTGATTCCGGTGATCACAAGGGGTGGACCAGCTTCCACCGTCGGAGCTGCCTGGATCACACCGTTCCGGTAATAGTGAATGGTTCCTGCAACGTAGTCCAGCGGAGTACGCTCTTCTTCTCCGAAGGCATATCGTCCAAGGTCATCAGTCAAAGTCAGTCCGGTATACTCTGTGGTTCCGGCATTGACGATGCTGATGATATAGGTCACGGTATCCTCCTGCCGATAGGTCTGTTTCACTGCGGTCTTGGTGACAGCCAGAACCTCCTGAATTTCTCCAACGGTAATATTAGAATTGGCTACTTCATTACCGTAGCGCAGCTGCGCCTGATTCGTAAAAAATGCCATATGCTGTTGTCCCCTTTTTTGAGTGGTTACAGTATAGCATATGACAAAACCAGGAAGCTGGTGCAGGGCTTGTATCATTCATAAATAGTTTGTCCCTAATCATGATGTTTACTTTTACAGAATTCCCATATATACTATGATTCATATGCAACGGTTTTCTACAATAATCACACAAAGGAGAATCCCTCATGAGAATTGTTAATCTTGAGAACAATAACCGTAAAATTATCAGCACTATCAATAACTTTCATGTATTAGAATATGTTCAGGATGCCAGCGTATCTCCTATGAACGCTATCGATGAATACTTCATGAGTAAGATGAATGTCCGGAGGCGGCAGGTAATCATTGACATCAGCCGAGATCATTCTGCCGTCATTCAGGCCGGTGCCATGCAATGGATGGGTGGAAATGTACAGGCAACATCCGGAGTAAAGGGACTCGGCGATCTCTTTGGCAAGGCCATCAAAGGGGCCGTTACCAAAGAAACTGCCGTAAAACCCGAATATATCGGTGAAGGATTTCTTGTTCTGGAACCAACCTACAAATACATTATCCTTCAGGATGTTTCCAAATGGGGAAATGTTGGAATGACCATTGAAGATGGAATGTTTCTTGCCTGTGACGCAAATGTGAAGCGCAACATTGTGGCACGTAAGACTCTCTCTTCCGCTGTATTAGGCGGTGAAGGTTTATTTAATATGAGCCTGCAGGGTAACGGTGCGGTTGCTTTAGAGAGTAATGTACCGGAAGATGAACTGATTGAAATTGAACTGGAAAATGATGAATTAAAAATCGATGGCAATCTGGCTGTATGCTGGTCCTCAAATCTTGATTTTACCGTAGAACGCACCACCAAAACTCTGGTTGGATCTGCAGTAAGCGGCGAAGGCCTCGTAAATGTGTACCGCGGTTCCGGTCGTGTGCTGATGAGTCCAGTTGCACCAACTGATTCCCTGTTTTCTTCTACAAATACACTGGCAGCCAAATCCGCTGCCAAAAACAGCAATACATTTGGGAAATAACTCACAATGCCCCGCAAACCCATAAGTCTGCGGGGCATTCGTATCGTCTAAAACGACTTTATTTACCTGTTGGCAATCAATGTACAAAGATCAGAGACAGGATAAATACCACGATAATGGTCGTAATACCCATCACTGCCGTCATACCGGTCTGGCACTTATAAGCATCCTGCGTATCCATATCCGAGAACTGGGACACAACCCAGAAGTAAGAATCATTTGCATGAGATACGGTCATGGATCCTGCACCGATGGCCATGATAACCAGAACCTTTGCTAACGGGGAAGTGAATCCCAGGGCCGGCATCATCGGAGCGATCATGGCGGATGTAGTGATCATGGCTACGGTAGAAGCACCCATCGCGGTCTTTAACAGTGCTGCAATGATGAACGGCAGGAACACGCCTACGCCAAGTCCCAGTAAGGATGCGCTCAGAGCGTCCGCGATCGGGAGTTTCTGAAGGATGGCGCCAAAGGAACCGCCTGCGCCGGTAATTGCCAGGATACCTGCGGAGTTGGTAACACCCTCGGTGATCCATTTCAGGGAATTCTGCTTCTCTTCCTGCGGAATCAGGGTCATGGCAAGGAATACACCAAGAATCAGGGCGATAACCGGGTTACCAATGAAGGAGAAGAACATCTTCACGGCACCGTCACCAAACGGTGCGCTCGGGAAATCACTGACAGACTTTAAGGCAATCAGGATGATTGGGAGCAGGATCGGGGAGAAGCTATGTAATGCACCAGGAAGTTTGCCGTATTTCTCTACCAGTTCTTCTACGGTGTACTCCGGGTTTGCCGGGATATCAATCTTGCTGGATACCTTATTTGCATAGATCAGGGCAGATGCAACAGCCGGGATGGAAATGATCAGGCCAACCAGGATAGTCAGGCCCAGGTCTGCCTCCAGGGTACCTGCCATGGCAATCGGGCCAGGAGTCGGCGGTACCAGACAGTGGGTTGCATACAGGCCGCCGGAAAGGGCGGTTGCCATAACAGCCAGGGAAACATTACTCTGGCTTGCCAGGGCTCTGGAGATCGGGCTTAAGATGACGAAACCGGAATCACAGAATACCGGGATACCGGTAATGTAACCGGTGATGCCCATGGTCAGAACGCTCTTCTCTTTGCCGACGATCTTTAAAAT
>CAKRRJ010000104.1 GCA_934394615.1 uncultured Lachnospiraceae bacterium | reverse complement strand
GAGACACCGGCCAGTTCTGCGATATCTTTGATTCGTGCCATGAAAAACCTCCGTGCAGAAATATAGTTACTGTTCACGCGTTGCGCAAACAGCAACGGATTTTGCCGATGCTTCGCATTCCCAATCGGCAAAATCTGCTGCCGTCACTGTATCATACGGAATTTTCAGTTCAGAAAATTCCTACCTGTGAACTGTAGCGAAATATATTCTCTGCATTTAACAATACACAAAACAGGAGAAAAAGTCAAATGAGGAAGAAACGTGCACGAGCACGAAATGACGCGGAAAGAAACACCGAATATGGGAAAATGGAACAGAAAACAGGTCTGAAACGAAGAAAAAGCAGATGAAAATTGTGCGGTTTTAACAAAATAAAACGCAAGACAGAAAAATTCTGGTCAAAGTATTGAAAAGTGTTCTCAAAAACGATAAGATAAGACTCAGAAACGTGCACGTGCACGAATTGAGAAAAATAGGAAGAAAACGATATGTGCGTCAGGAAAAAGGAGGAGCGGACATGCTTTACATTGGAATAGATCTTGGAACATCGGCGGTAAAACTGCTTTTGATGGACGGAGCAGGTCAGATCAAAAAGATCGTTTCGAAAGAGTATCCTATTTATTTCCCACATCCGGGCTGGTCGGAACAGAAACCGGAAGACTGGTTTGCGGGGACCATGGACGGGCTGAAGGAACTGCTGGATGGCAGTGACAAAGAGCAGGTGGCAGGCATCAGCTTTGGCGGGCAGATGCATGGGCTTGTCATCCTGGACGAGGCGGACAGAGTAATCCGTCCGGCACTTCTCTGGAACGATGGACGGACCTGGGAGGAATGTGATTACCTGAACAACGTGATCGGCAAAGAAAAGCTTTCCGAATATACGGCCAACATTTCCTTTACGGGATTTACCGCGCCGAAGATTCTGTGGGTCAGAAACAAGGAGCCGGAGAACTTTGCGCGGATCGCGAAGATCATGCTTCCGAAGGATTATATCGCGTACCGCCTGACCGGCGTACACTGCACCGATGTGTCGGATGCGTCCGGCATGCTGCTGTTTGACGTGAAGAACCGCTGCTGGTCGAAGGAGATGTGTGAGATCTGCGGTGTGCGCCCGGAGCAGCTGGCGAAGGTTTATGAATCTTATGAGACGGTGGGAACGGTGCTTCCGGCGATTGCCGATGAACTGGGAATTCCGCATACTGTCCGGGTAGCGGCCGGTGCCGGAGATAATGCGGCGGCAGCAGTCGGAACCGGAACCGTGGGAGATGGCATGTGCAATATTTCCCTGGGTACCAGCGGAACCATTTTCATTTCTTCGGAAAAATTCGGTGTAGACAGCCACAACGCCCTGCACGCCTTTGCCCATGCCGATGGTCATTATCACCTGATGGGCTGCATGCTCAGCGCGGCCTCCTGCAACAAGTGGTGGATGGACGGGATTCTTGAGACCTCGGACTATGCAAAGGAGCAGGAAGCCATCACAAAACTGGGAGAAAACCACGTGTATTTTCTGCCGTATCTGATGGGAGAGCGTTCGCCGCACAATGACCCGAATGCCCGCGGCACTTTCATCGGCATGACCATGGACACCAGCCGGACAGATATGACGCAGGCAGTTTTGGAAGGTGTGGCTTTTGCGCTGCGGGATTCCCTGGAAGTGGCAAAATCTCTCGGTATTCGGATTGAGCGGACCAAGATCTGCGGCGGCGGAGCCAAAAGCCCGCTTTGGAGAAAGATCATTGCCAATGTCATGAATGTAAAAGTCGATATGATTGAGAGCGAGGAAGGACCGGCGCTGGGCGGTGCCATGCTGGCGGCGGTTGCCTGTGGAGAATATGAGAGCGTGGAAGCAGCGGCGCGGAAACTGGTGAAGGTTACCGGAACCGTGGAGCCGGAACCGGAACTGGCGGCAAAATATGAAAAACGCTATCAGACATTCAAACAGATCTATCCGGCATGCAAACCATTATTTGCGTTGATTCAATAAAAGCATGATGGAAATTCACATTTATATCAGGAGGGTAAGCACATGAACAACATTCCAGAAGTAAAAGCAGGCATCGTTGCGGTGAGCCGTGACTGTTTCCCGGAGTCTCTGTCCGTAAACCGCAGAAAAGCGCTGGTGGACGCGTACAGCAAAAAGTATGACGCAAAGGATATTTATGAATGCCCGGTCTGCATCGTGGAGAGCGAGATCCACATGGTGCAGGCACTGGAGGATATCAAGGCGGCCGGCTGCAACGCGCTGGTCGTATACCTTGGAAACTTCGGACCGGAAATTTCTGAGACCCTGCTGGCGAAACATTTTGATGGGCCGAAAATGTTTGTTGCCGCAGCAGAGGAGGGCAAGGACAACCTGGTACAGGGACGTGGTGACGCTTACTGCGGCATGCTGAACGCAAGCTATAACCTGGCTCTGCGCAACATCAAAGCGTACATCCCGGAATATCCGGTGGGAACCGCCGACGAGTGCGCAGATATGATCCACGAGTTTTTACCAATCGCGAGAGCTGTTATCGGTCTGTCTGACTTAAAGATCATCAGCTTTGGTCCGAGACCGTTAAACTTCCTGGCATGCAACGCGCCGATCAAGCAGCTTTACAATCTGGGCGTGGAGATTGAAGAGAATTCTGAGCTGGATCTGTTTGAGGCTTTCAACAAGCATGAGGGAGACCCGAGAATTCCGGATGTTGTGGCAGATATGGAAAAAGAACTGGGGGAAGGCAACAAGAAGCCAGAGATCCTGCCGAAGCTGGCCCAGTATGAGCTGACCCTGCGTGACTGGATCGAGGCACATAAAGGCTACCGCAAATACGTGGCTATTGCCGGAAAATGCTGGCCTGCATTCCAGACCCAGTTTGGCTTTGTGCCGTGCTATGTCAACAGCCGTCTGACCGGCCGCGGCATCCCGGTATCCTGCGAGGTAGATATCTACGGCTGCTTAAGCGAGTTCATCGGAACCTGCGTCAGCCAGGATGCAGTGACCCTTCTGGATATCAACAACACGGTACCGTATGACCTTTACGACAGCGAGATCAAGGATAAATTTGACTACAAGAGCCACGATGTCTTCATGGGCTTCCACTGCGGCAACACCACCACGAAGAAACTGTCCTTCTGCCAGATGAAGTATCAGCTGATCATGGCAAGAAGCCTTCCGGAAGAGGTAACCCAGGGAACCCTGGAGGGCGATATTGTTCCGGGCGACATCACCTTCTTCCGTCTGCAGAGCACCGCAGACAACAAGCTGCGCGCTTATGTCGCAAACGGTGAGGTCCTGCCGGTGGCAACCCATTCTTTCGGCAGCATCGGCGTGTTCGCGATTCCGGAGATGAAGCGCTTCTACCGTCATGTTCTGATCGAGGGCAGTTTCCCGCACCATGGCGCAGTAGCATTCGGCCATTATGGAAAGGCACTGTATGAGGTGTTTAAGTATGTTGGAGTTGATGTGAAAGAAATCGGCTACAACCAGCCGGCTGGCGTGCGTTATCCGACAGAGAATCCATTTGCATAGGATTATGGGATTTGTATCATCAAAGGGCGAAGTCTCCTGAAAATGGAGGGGCTTCGCCCTTGTTTTGGTGTTTTTGGAAAGTTCACGGATTTGTAATTTCCCAGTGTATTCCTGGAAATCAGTTCAGGTAGTTCCGCATGGTTTTCAGCGCGTTTTTCTCCAGCCTTGACACCTGCGCCTGGCTGATGTGAATTTCCTCAGCAACCTCGGTCTGGGTCTTGCCTTCAAAGAAACGCAGGTCGATGATGTGGCGTTCGCGCCCGGGAAGTCGGTCCATAGCCTCGCGCAGGGAGATTTCTTCTACCCAGTTTTCCTCGGAACTCTTCTTATCTTTAATCTGATCCATCACATAGAGCGGGTCGCCGCCGTCGGTGTAGATGGGTTCGTAGAGACTGACGGGGCTCTGGATGGCATCTAACGCGTAAGTGATGTCTTCCTTGCTGATACCAATCTCCTCGGCAATCTCCATGAGGGTTGGTTCGCGGGAGTTTTTGCGCGTCAGGCCTTCCCTTGCGTAGATGGCCTTGTAGGCGGTATCCCGCAGGGAACGGCTGACCCGGATGGAGTTATTGTCGCGCAGATAGCGGCGCACTTCGCCCAGAATCATGGGTACCGCGTAGGTGGAAAACCGGACATTCTGGTTAATATCAAAATTGTCGATGGCTTTGATCAGCCCGATACATCCAATCTGAAAGAGGTCATCCACATTTTCGCTGCTGCTGGAAAAACGCTGGATTACACTTAAGACCAGCCGCAGATTTCCTTTGATGTACTGTTCTCTTGCTTCGGTGTCGCCGTCCAGGATTTTTCGAAACAGTTCATTCTTTTCTTCATTCGTAAGCAGGGGCAGCTTCGCCGTATTGACTCCGCAGATTTCCACTTTGTAGCCTGCCATGTTCCTTACCTCCGCAAATCGTGTTATGTTCTGGTATGTGATACATAAAACATGATTTACGAAAATGCGCATAATTATACTTCCAGAAAATGTAAGAAGGTAATTTTGACGTTGCATTTTTGAGAGTGCTTGTTTATCATGGTGGTATAAGAGAAAATACGATTGCAGGATAACAAAAGGAGCAGAGTCATGGGACATTTTTATTTTGTAAGACACGGACAAACGGTATGGAATGTGGAAGGAAAAATCTGCGGGGCAACGGATATTGCCCTGACAGAGCTGGGACATCAGCAGGCTATTGAAACCGGAAAAAAGATTCTGGAAGAACACATTCATGCAGATGAGATTTTATATTCCCCGCTGATGCGTGCGGCTGATACTGCAAAGCATATTTCCGAAATCACTGGTATTCCGGCACGGGTGGAGCCGCGCTTAAAAGAGCAGAATTTTGGAAAGTGGGAATCCACGCCAAGAGACGGTGCGGAGTTTAAAAAGGCGAAGCAGTCTTTCGCGTGCAGCTACGAGGGCGGTGAATCCATGCTGCGTCTGGCACAGCGTATTTATAACCTGTTGGATGATATCAAGGCACAGTCGGATGAAACAACCTATATTCTGGTGGCGCACAACGGAATTGCCAGGGTGGTGCAGTCTTATTTCGCGGACATGACCAATGAGGAGTTTGCGGGTTATGGCGTGAAGAACTGTGCGGTTGTGCGGTATGAATTTTAGAAAACGGGCATTCACAGGCTGATTTGCGGTGAGTCAGATGGTTATCGTATAGGACAGAATTGGAAAAGTTCATAAGTAATTTTGAAAAAATGCTTGAGGTAAAGTTAACTTTAGGTGCTATGATGTATTCAGAAAATTGCGTTTTCAGATAGGAAAGCGACCGATAGAAAAAGGAGGAAATTTCATGAGCGACCAGAAACCAGTTGCAGCAACCAACGGCAGCCAGTATGTGCCGTATGACCAGAGAACCGGCGAGGAATCTGTGGTTTATTTCACCAGAGATCTCTCCGAGGAAGGTTTAAAGAAAGTTTACAACCGCATCAAAGAGCACATTTCCGGCAAGACCGGCGTGAAGCTTCACACCGGCGAGAAGAACGGCCCGAACATCATCCCGCGTCCGTGGGTCAAAGAGCTTCTGGCATCCGAGCTTCCGGAGGCAAACATTGTAGAGACCAACACCTACTACGAGGGTGACCGTTATACCACTGAGCAGCACAGAGAGACTTTGAAGGTCAATGGCTGGACCTTCTGTCCGGTAGACATTATGGATGAAGATGGAACCGCAATGCTTCCGGTAAAGAACGGCAAGTGGTTCACTGAGATGAGCGTCGGCAAGAATCTGTTAAACTACGATTCCCTGCTTGTCCTGACCCACTTCAAGGGCCATGTCATGGGCGGCTTCGGCGGTTCCAACAAGAATATCGGTATCGGCTGCGCAGACGGACGTATCGGTAAAGCCATGATCCACACCGCAGAGGGCTCCAGTGATATGTGGAGCATCGCCACCGAGGAACTGATGGAGCGCATCAGCGAATCCACCAAGTCTGTAGTAGACCATTTTGGCGATCACATCGCGTTTGTAAACGTGATGCGCAACATGTCTGTTTCCTGCGACTGTGAAGGCGTAGGAGCAGAGCCGGTAGTCACCCCGGATGTAGGAATCGTGGCATCTGCAGATATCCTGGCTGCAGACCAGGCCTGCGTAGATATGGTATTTGCCATGAAGGAAGAGGACCATAAGGCTCTGACTGAGCGTATGCTCACCCGTCACAGCATGCGTCAGCTCTCCTACATGAAGGAACTGGGCATGGGCAACGACCGCTACCGCCTCATCGACTTGGATAACGACGACGCAGTTATTGATGCAGCGAAGGCAGTTGAGGGTGTTGTACCGTTTGGTCAGGTGAGAAAGATTAAATACAATAAGTAAATAAGGATGCAATGAAAGGCCTGGGAAGACGCGCTGCAATGCGCGGTTTTCCAAGGCCTTTTGTGTTTTTTCTGTTAAATTTATTCTTCCCCCTTGCTATTTACAAAACGGGTGTTATAATACAAATAGAACAAACTAATATGTATGATTCTGTCTGCTGTCCATGCGTAATGCACGGGCAGCAGCCGATTTAGAAAGCAGGGTGAGAATAATGGCTGCAAAGAGAGATTTTTATGAAGTGCTCGGTGTTTCTAAAACAGCGAGTGATGCAGAAATAAAAAAAGCATACCGTAAACTTGCCAAAAAGTATCATCCGGACAGCAATCCGAACGATACCGTGGCAGCAGAGCGGTT
>CAKRRJ010000103.1 GCA_934394615.1 uncultured Lachnospiraceae bacterium | reverse complement strand
GCATATGCCATCGTAGGCGAGCCGGATCCGGTACAGTTTGGTGACCGCGTGGTTGGTATCATCGAGAGCCGTGACGGTACAGTGCTTGATGTTGTTCGTGAGATCAAGGACTATGAGTTCAAAGACTGATGATAAAATCAGGTACGGATTGTTATGATATGAACCCGGCGCCGGGAATCGCCGGGTTGATATAAAAAGGGGAGACCCAATACACTTACATATGGAGGTATTTCAAATGGCTGAAAACAAAGGTTTTAGTCTGAAGACATTCGGTATGCCGTGGTGGCTTGCCGGAGCAATCGCTGTGATCGTAATCGCAGCAGCAGCAACCGGAGCTCTTTCTGCAGATCTTGCAGGATGCTTCGCATTAATGTTATCCATCGGTTTGATCTGTAATGAGGTTGGTGAACGTATTCCGTTCTGGAACAGCTATATCGGCGGCGGTCTGGTAATGACCTTTCTGGTATCCGCATTCCTGTTCACCTACAACCTGATTCCGCAGAAGTATGCAGACGGCATGATCATGATCATGGATGATGCAGATTTCCTTTCCTTCTTCATCATCTTCCTGATCACCGGTTCCATCCTGGCACTGGACAGAAAGCTTCTGATCCGTTCCTTCGCAGGTTACATTCCGGCCATCTTCGGCGGTCTGTTCGGCGCAGCCATCTTCGGAATCGCGGCAGGTTTCCTCTTTGGTGTAAGCCCGGTTGATATCGTGCTGAAATATGTATGCCCGGTTATGGGTGGTGGTAACGGCGCAGGCGCTGTTCCGTTAAGCCAGATTTATGAAACTGTAACGGGTGACGCAGCGGCAAACTATTATTCCTTTGCAATTACCATCCTGACCATTGCAAACATCTTTGCAATCCTCACCGCAGCAATCTTAAAGAAGATTGGTGAGAAAAAGACCAGCTGGACTGGTGATGGCACCCAGCTGATCCGTAACGGCGGCGACTTCGCTACCGAGGATAAGGCTGTTAAAGTTAGCATGAAAGACCTTGGCGGCGCATTCTTCCTGGCAATCGGCTTCTACGCACTGGGCAGACTGTTCGCAAAGACCATCCTTCCGACCATCTTTGGTACCGCAATCCATCAGTTCGCTTACATGATCATCTTTGTTGCGGCAGTAGCAGCAGCTGGTATTGTTCCGGATAATGTTCGCGCAGCAGCAAAGAAACTGCAGTCCTTCTTCACCGCAAACCTGATCCTGATCATCATGGTAGGTGTAGGCGTAGATACCAACATCATCGAGCTGGCTAAGGCTATCACCGTTGGTAACGTAGTGATCGCTCTGGCAATCGTAGTAGGTGCTATCCTTGGTTCCGCAATCGTTGGTTACCTGGTAGGCTTCTTCCCGATCGATTCCGCGATCACCGCTGGTCTTTGCATGGCGAACCGTGGTGGTTCCGGTGACCTGGCAGTACTTGGTGCCTGCGACAGAATGGGCCTGATCGCATACGCACAGTTATCTTCCCGTCTCGGCGGCGGTATCGTACTGATCGTTGCAAGTATCCTGTTTGGCGCATTCCTGAAATAAGCGGCTCCATACAAAGGATAAAAGAGAATATTGTATTCAGAGAGAGCAGGACTTCGGTCTTGCTCTTTTTGTTGCTATGCATATCGAGGAGGCGCCAGTGGCGCGCCCACTGATTTCATAGGAAATTGCGATCTGTGAAATGGCTTGACAGATTTTGCGGTGAAAAATTCTGGCTCTTTTATTTCGGCAACGCTATAGTGAAAGCAGGCGTTTATGACGGAAAGAGATAAGTGTTCAGCAGGTCTGCGCATTCACTGCGCTGACCGTATGAAAACATGGGCTTGCAGGCAAAAATCCTATTGTCGAAGACAATTTTCAATGGATTTTTGCTTGTAACTGTGAGGGTACTGAACAGTTACAGAAAGAGAAAGGAGACAGGATTTGTTCAGCAAAGTGTACAGTGGAGGACTGCGCGGCATCGATGGTTACGTGGTCCAGGTAGAAGCGGATGTCAGCGACGGGCTGCCCGGATTTTTTATGGTTGGTTCTCTGGCGTCGGAAGTAAAAGAGGCGGAGGAGCGGGTGCGGACGGCCATGCGAAATTCCGGCTTCCATCTCTCTCCGAAAAAGATTACCGTAAATCTTTCGCCGGCGAATGTACGCAAGGAGGGAACGGCATGTGACCTTCCGGTAGCAATTGCGGTTCTTGCAGCTTATGGTATTATCATGCCGCCTGGATTGAAAGGGGCCGGGTTTCTGGGCGAGCTTGGCCTGGATGGGAAGATCAAGCCGGTGCGCGGGGTACTGTCTATGGTGCTTGCCATGGCGAAACATGGGCTCACGCGCTGCTTTTTGCCAGAAGAAAACGCGGCGGAGGGTGTGGCGGCAGACTGCATGGAAATCATAAAGATCCGGAATCTGCAGGAAGTGGCCGGGCTTTTAAATGAGCCGGAAAAGATCTGCGCGGAAGGCGCAGCAGATACTTCTACGCCAGATACCGCCTACCGTGTGGATTTTTCCGAGGTGAACGGCCAAAAGCTCATGCGGCGCGCGACAGAGGTTGCTGTGGCGGGCGGGCACAACCTTCTCTACATCGGACCACCCGGGAGCGGAAAGAGCATGATGGCAAGGCGCATTCCGACCATTATGCCGGCGCTGTCCCGCGAGGAACAGCTGGAAGTATCGAAAGTTTACAGCATCTGCGGCATGCTGCCGGAAGGGCATGCGCTGGTCGGGACAAGACCATACCGCGCGCCGCATCACACCATCAGTGCGCAGGCGCTCACCGGAGGAGGAATATGGCCGAAACCCGGAGAAATCTCGCTCGCCTCACGCGGTGTCCTGTTTCTGGATGAGCTTCCGGAGTTTGAGAAGAAAACGCTGGAAATTTTGCGTCAGCCCCTGGAGGAACACTGTGTAAGCATCGCGCGTGTGAATGGCAGTTTTACCTTTCCGGCACATTTTATGCTGGCGGTAGCATTAAATCCCTGTCCATGCGGTTACTATCCGGACCGATCGAAGTGCAGCTGCACGGAACACCAGGTGAAGCGCTACCTGGGACGCATTTCCCGGCCGCTCCTGGACCGCATCGACATCTGCGTGGAGGCAGCGCCGGTCACTTACCGCGATATCCGCACGGACCAGAAAAATGAGTCCTCGGCAGACATCCGTACCCGCATTGAACAGGCGCGCACTCTGCAGCGGGAACGCTATGCGGGGAGTGGTATTTATACAAACAGTGAGATGGGAATCCGGGAGATCCGCCGGTTCTGTGCGCTTCGCGAGGAAGAGGAGCGGTTTTTCCAGCAGATCTTTACCAGACTTGGGTTGAGCGCAAGGGGCTGTCATAAGATCTTAAAGGTGGCACGCACGCTGGCAGATTTGGACGGAGAAGAACAGATTGGCCGGACGCATCTGCGGGAAGCTGCCGGATACCGGGATCTGCAGGAGCGGTACTGGGGAAAGGAGGAAGCCGATGCTGCGCAGGCATGAGGACGATTTTGTGGAAGAGACGGAACATACCGGAAGCAGAACGTCTGGAGAAGGAGGCATTCTGGATTTGGAAGCGGAGCGGCGGATGCTGTTTTGTTTCAATCAGATTCCGGCGCTTGGAGCCGTGTCCATCCGTGCGCTGGGAGAAGAATTCGGCGGATTTTCAAACCTATTTAATATAGAAGAAACAGCTTTAAGGGAGAGCGGAATTCTGCGGGAGGCGCAGATTCAGGCGCTCTGCGCAGGAAAAAAGAAGCAGGCAGAGTATCTGGAAGCATATGAAAAACTGTCAGAACGCGGAATCCGCTTTGTGACCCCGCTGGATCCGGACTATCCAAAGCGGCTGCTTCATATCCACGGGTATCCCATGGGCCTTTATGTGCGGGGAAAGCTTCCGGATCCGGGGGTTCCGGCGGTGGCGATTGTGGGAGCGCGCGGCTGTTCTGAGTACGGGAGCCAGCTTGCGGAAGCCTTTGCGGAAATGCTGGCAAGGGAACAGGTACAGATCATCAGCGGTCTGGCGCTTGGCATCGACGGATCAGCGCACCGGGGCGCGCTGAAAGCAGAAGCGGATACTTACGGGGTATTGGGATGCGGGGTGAATATCTGCTACCCATCCGCACACTATAAACTTTACGGGCAGATGCTGGAGCATGGAGGCATTCTCTCGGAGTTTCCGCTCGACACCAGGCCGTTAAAACCGAATTTTCCCATGCGAAACCGGATCATCAGCGGCCTTTCCGACGCGGTCCTGGTGGTGGAAGCGAAAGAAAAAAGCGGATCGCTCATCACGGCAGAGTTCGGACTCGATCAGGGAAAAGAGATTTTTGCCGTTCCGGGGCGGATCACGGATCACTTGAGCGGCGGCTGCAACCGCCTTATCCAGCAGGGGGCGCACATGGCAATCTCGCCAGAAGATATCCTGGAATACCTTGGCATGAAGTGCGAAAAAAGGTTAATAATTCATGAAAAAAATGTAAATGGACTTGCAAAGCCGGAAAAAATGGTGTATGCTTGCCTAGATTTCAAGGCGAAACATCTGGAAGAGATTTCCGGGCAGTGCGGCATGGGCATCAGCGAGTGTATGGGGATCCTGCTGGAGCTTGAACTGCAGGGCTACGCGTTTCGTGCGGCGAATCACTATTATGGAAAAAAGATCTGAAAGCTGTATGCTGGCTTTTTAAGATCCGGTATTTAGGAGTAGTTATGGCAAATAATTTAGTGATTGTGGAGTCTCCGGCCAAGGTCAAGACCATCAAAAAATTCCTTGGTTCCACCTATGAAGTGGATGCCTCCAACGGACATGTGAGAGATTTACCAAAGAGCAGCCTCGGATTTGACGCTGAACATGATTATGAACCCAAATATATTACGATCCGCGGAAAAGGCGATATTCTTGCGAAACTTCGCAAAGAAGTAAAAAAAGCCGACAAAGTCTATCTCGCAACGGACCCTGACCGCGAAGGAGAGGCAATTTCCTGGCATCTCATGAAGGCATTAAAGCTGGACGAGGCAAAGGATAAAAAAGTTTACCGGATCAGTTTTAACGAGATCACGAAGAATGCGGTGAAGGCATCCTTGAAGGCACCGCGCGCGATCGATATGAACCTGGTAGATGCCCAGCAGACCCGCCGTATGCTGGACCGCATGGTGGGTTACCGCATCAGCCCCCTGTTATGGGCGAAGGTAAAGCGCGGCTTAAGTGCCGGACGTGTACAGTCCGTGGCACTTCGCATGATCTGCGACCGCGAGGAGGAAATTGAGGCATTCATTCCAGAAGAATACTGGAACCTGGATGCGGATCTCCTGCAGAAAGGCAGTAAAAAGCCGCTGATCGCAAAATTTCATGGAACCCGCGACGAAAAGATTGCCATTCATAAAAAAGACGAGCTGGATAAGATCCTGAAAGATCTGGAAGGCCAGGCGTTTGTTGTGGAAGACGTAAAATACGGTGAGCGCAGCAAAAAGCCGCCGATCCCGTTCACAACCAGTACCCTGCAGCAGGAGGCTTCCAAAGTTTTAAACTTCTCCACCCAGAAGACCATGCGCATCGCGCAGCAGCTTTACGAGGGTGTGGATGTAAAAGGACACGGAACCATCGGCCTGATCACCTACCTGCGTACCGATTCCACCCGAATCGCGGATGAGGCAGACGCAGCTGCCCGCGCTTATGTGGAGCATACCTTTGGTGCGGATTATGTGCTGAAACAGGACCAGACAAAAAAGAACGGCGGCAAGATCCAGGATGCGCACGAGGCAATCCGTCCGACAGACATTACGCTGACGCCAACCATTGTAAAGGAGTCTCTGCAGCGTGACCAGTTCCGCTTATACCAGCTGATCTGGAAACGGTTTACGGCAAGCCGCATGCAGCCGGCTGTTTACACCACAACGTCTGTAAAGGTAGCAGCAGGAGAGTACCTGTTTACCCTGGCAGCTTCCAAGCTTTCGTTTGATGGTTTCATGTCCGTCTATGTGCAGGAAGACGATAAGGAAGCCGGGAACGCACTTCTTGGAAAACTGGAGCCGGGAACCGTGCTCACGCTGTCTGAGCTGAATCCGAGCCAGCATTTTACCCAGCCGCCGGCACATTACACGGAGGCATCCCTGGTAAAGGCAATGGAAGAACAGGGGATTGGACGGCCGAGTACCTACGCGCCGACCATCACGACCATTCTTGCCAGACGCTACGTTACAAAGGAGAATAAGAATCTTTATGTGACGGAACTTGGCGAAGCCGTGAACGGCATCATGAAGAAATGTTTCCCGAGCATTGTGGATCTGAGCTTTACCGCGAATATGGAGCTGCTTCTCGATAAGGTTGCAGACGGCACGGTAAAGTGGAAGACTATCATTGAGAATTTCTATCCGGACTTGGATGAGGCGGTGGCAACTGCCGAGAAAACGCTGGAATCCGTGAAGATTGCGGATGAGGTATCCGATGTGGTCTGCGATGTCTGCGGACGCAACATGGTTGTCAAATACGGTCCGCACGGCAAGTTCCTGGCCTGCCCGGGATTCCCGGACTGCAAGAACACCAAGCCGTACTTGGAAAAGATCGGTGTGGCCTGCCCGCAGTGCGGCAAGGACGTTGTTATCAAGAAGACCAAAAAAGGCAGACGCTATTACGGCTGTGAGAACAATCCGGAATGTGACTTCATGTCCTGGCAGAAACCGTCTTCCGAGCGCTGTCCGAAGTGCGGAAGCTACATGGTAGAGAAGGGAAGCAAGCTGCTCTGCGCAAATGAGCAGTGTGGATACACGGCAAATATCAAAGAAAAACCGGTCAATGATTAAATTAATTGAAAATTTCAAAAAACTCTTGTTATTTATTCAGAATCGTGCTAATATTTAGATATTGGAGCAGGCTTTTGAACAGAATATCAATTAATTGAGGAGGTTTTTTGAAATGAGTGTACAGCTTCTTGATAAGACCAGAAAAATCAATAAGTTAC
>CAKRRJ010000102.1 GCA_934394615.1 uncultured Lachnospiraceae bacterium | reverse complement strand
AAAAAAGCATACCGTAAACTTGCCAAAAAGTATCATCCGGACAGCAATCCGAACGATACCGTGGCAGCAGAGCGGTTTAAAGAGATAAATGAAGCCTATGATGTATTGAGTGATCCGGAGAAGAAGAAACTGTACGACCAGTTTGGCGCGGCAGCATTTGAAGCCGGTTTTGATCCGAAGGCAGCAGCCGGAGGATATGGCAGCTTTGGCGGCTTCGGTGGCTTCCACGGTGGTTTCGGCAGCGGAACCGGTGGATTTGGCCATGGAACCGGAGGTTTCCACAGTTACTCCGGTGATCCGAACAGCGGATACCAGGAGTTTCACTTTGAGGGAAATCCGGAAGATATGGATGACATTCTGGGCGGCATGTTCGGAGGTATGTTTGGCGGACATGGCGGAAAGCGGAGAACATCCGGTACCCGGGGCAGTGCCTATGGCAGCAGTTCTCAGGGCGGTGGATTCCATGGCGGTTTTGGCAGTAGTGGTTTCAGCAGCAATGGCTTTGATGGCAGCGGCTATCAGGGCAGCAGCTTCCACAGTGGCTTTGGCGGCAGTGGCTTCGATGGATTCACTTCCGGCGGCAGTTACCAGAGCCGTGGCCGTGACATCACTTCCGATCTGACCGTGACCTTCGATGAGGCCGCTTTCGGCTGTGACAAGATGATCACGCTGACCGGTTCCGAGGGACGGAAGCAGACTCTGCAGCTCCACATCCCGGCGGGCATGGAGGACGGCAAGAGCCTGCGCCTGCAGGGCAAGGGCGGCGCAGGCGTAAACGGCGCGCCGGCCGGTGACCTGCTGATCTGCATTCATATTGCGGAGAAGCCTGGCTTCACCAGAAAAGGCGCGGATGTCTACACCACCACAAACATTCCGTTCACCACAGCAGTGCTGGGTGGCGAAGCCATCATCCAGACCTTAAATGGCCGGGTATCCTGCCGTATCAAACCGGGTACCCAGTCCGGCTCCAAGATCCGCCTGAAAGGCAAAGGTGTAGCCAGCATGCGGGATCCGAAGACCTTCGGTGATCTTTATGTGACTGTCCAGATCGAAGTGCCGACCAACTTAAGTGCGGAGGCCCTGGCAAAACTGAGGGAGTTTGAGGCAGCAAGCAACCGAAAGAAAGGCGGGTTCCACGCCGCGTAAATTTGATCGACAAAACAAAAAAGGTTCTGACTTTCGGAAAATTCCGAAGGCCAGAACCTTTTTGCGTATAAAAAGAACCTTATCCTTGCTCCTGCTGCCTCGTAAAATGCAAAATCACATGCAGCAGCCTCTTCTCATCGATCGGCTTTGCCAGATGCGCGTTCATGCCTGCCTCTTTCGATTTACGGATGTCATCGGAGAAGGCGTTTGCGGTCATGGCGATGATGGGGATGGAGGCGGCCTGTGGGTGGCCGGAGGCGCGGATGGCCTGCGCAGCCTCTAATCCGTTCATTTCCGGCATTATAACATCCATAAGGATGACATCGTAATGGTGGACCGGGGCTTCCAGAAAAGCTTTGAGGGCAGTTTTTCCGTTGCGGGCAGTTTCGACCCTGGCTCCGGCGTTGATGAGCAGATACTGCGCAATCTCCAGATTCAGGTTGTTGTCTTCTACGAGAAGGATGCGCAGGTTGTTTAAGCTCACGGATTCATCCGGCTGGTCTTTGTTTACCGGCGGATTCGGGTCAAGCTCCAGCGGGAGCTCAATGGTGAAAGTGGTGCCCTGGCCGAGTTCGCTCTTTACAGAGATGGTACCGCCCATGAGTGTTACCAGATCGCGGGTGATGGCGAGGCCAAGACCGCTTCCCTGGCTTTCAGTCCGTTCTGCCTGGGCGTCCCGGATGAATGGTTCGAAGAGGTGCTTTTGGAACTCCGGGCTCATGCCGATGCCGGTATCCTTTATGGTAAAGCGGTAGAGTGACCGGCTGATGGCGATTGGTTCTTCCTCAACAGAGAGTTCCACGGTACCCTGAACGCGGTTATAGCGGATGGCGTTGCTGAGCAGATTTTCCAGGATGCGGCGAAGGTGCAGCAGGCTTCCGATTACTTCATTGTGGAGCAGGGTACAGCGGACCGGCACAAACTGGATCAGCTGATCTTTTGCCTGTTCACTCAGAAGATCGTAGAGCTTTTCCATTTCCCGGCCAAGGTGGAATGGTTCCGGGATTAGTTCTGTTTTACCGCTTTCCAGGCGGCTTAAGTCCAGAACTTCATTGATGAGGCGTTCCAGCTGTTTGCCTGCGCTGTTGATCTTTTCCACACAGTCCAGCACTACGTCCGGATCATTGACGTGTTCGCGGGCAATCCGTGCCATGCCGAGAATGCCATTCATCGGGGTGCGGATGTCGTGAGACATACGGGCGAGAAAACTGGATTTTGCGCGGTTTGCCTGTTCTGCTTCCTCGCGTGCCCGGATTAAGAGCTGTTCGCGTTTGTAGATCTCGTTCATGTCGCTGACGGATAAGAGCCAGATGACGGTATCGCCCTCCAGCGTGACGTTGCACTTGAACTGGCGGACCCAGATCAGTTCCCCTGTTTTGGTGTACATGCGCAGATCCAGTGCGCCGTCTGCCTCGTAAAAGGAATCGGAGGAGAAAAAATCACGCGATTCCGGCGAAATCATGGAAAGCAGACCGTTGCCGGTCCGGTATTCGAAGTCCGCAATGGAAGCGTAGCCGAGCATGTCGAGCATCAGGTCACTGACAAAGCAGATGGGAAGCCCGTCTGCGTAGTTTCCGCCGATGATGCCCACGCCGCAGTTCTTTGAGAGCAGCGTGCGGATCTGTTCCTCCAGCTGTTCAGTCAGATAGTAATTTTTTTCACCGTCAAAATAGATTTCTTCCCCATAATAAGCCTTGGTAGCCATAAACGCGATCCTCCCCGCTGAACCGATAGTGTGTTACGCCTTATTTTTCTCGTACAGGATCATGAGTCCTTTGAGGAGCAGGGCATCGTCGTAGAGAATCTTGTGTCTGCAGAGCGGAACTACGAAGCGGGAGAGGCCGCCGGTCGCAATGATGGTGGCAGGTTCGCCAAGCTCCGCTTCCATGTGGTCCAGAATGCCGTCGATCATGCCGGCATTGCCGTACATGATGCCGCTGCGCATGCAGTCGATGGTGTTTTTGCCAATGATCCGCTTCGGAATATCGAGGCTGATGGACGGGAGCTGGGCAGTTTTGCTGCTTAGGGAATCCAGAGAAACCCGAAGTCCCGGATAGATGATGCCGCCGATGTAGTTGCCGTTTTTGTCTACCACAGACATGGTGGTTGCGGTTCCCATGTCAATGATGATGATCGGACCCGGATACTCGTGAATGGCAGCAACAGCGTCGACGATCATATCGCTTCCGACGGTTTTCGGGTTATCCATGATGATGTTCATGCCAGTCTTGATGCCGGCGCCCACCAGCATAGGATGGTAGCCCAGAATCTTTTTGACTGCGGAAGAAATCGCAGCGTTTAATGGCGGAACTACCGAAGACATGATAGCTCCCTCAATCTGTGACGGATCGATCTGGTGGATTTCCAGAATGTTCTTTATATTAATGGCATATTCGGTTCCTGTTTTGGCATGGTCGGTTGTGACACGCTCAACGAAATAGGTTTTGCTTGCGTCGATGCAGCCGATCACGATGTTGGTATTTCCCATATCCAGCGCTAAAATCATGGAAAAAAGCTCCTTTTTGTATCATGTATTTTCTAAAAGAATATATATCATCCTATCATATTTTAAAGGGAATGACAATCCAAAACCGGTGCCTGTGGCAGATATCGCCGTATTGTTTACCGTTTGTGACACCTTTCGCTGAAAGGCAAAATATGCTATACTCATTAGACATGACTGATCTGTAAATTTCAATGAGGAGGATCATTACTCTTATGTTAAAAGGAAAAACCGTAGTGCTGGGCGTGAGCAGCAGCATCGCAGCTTATAAGATTGCAAGTCTGGCAAGCATGCTGGTAAAACAGCATGCCAATGTGCGTGTCATCATGACACAGCATGCCACGAATTTCATCACCCCGACCACGTTTGAAACACTGACCGGACAGAAGTGTCTGGTCGATACGTTTGACCGGAATTTTGAGTTCCAGGTGGAACATGTTTCCCTGGCAAAGCAGGCGGACATCTTCATGATCGCACCGGCCACCGCGAATGTGATCGCGAAAGTGGCGCATGGCCTTGCGGATGATATGCTGACCACCACGTTTCTGGCATGCAAGAGCCCGAAATACATTGTTCCGGCCATGAATACCCAGATGTTTGAAAATCCGATCACCCAGGATAATCTGGAAATCTGCAGGAAGTACGGCATGCATGTCATCGACCCGGCATGCGGTTACCTTGCCTGCGGCGATACCGGAGCCGGAAAAATGCCGGAGCCGGAGCTGCTGTTTGAGTATATCCTGCAGGAACTTGCCTGTGAGAAAGACCTGGCAGGAAAAAAGGTTCTGGTAACGGCAGGTCCGACCAGAGAAGCCATTGATCCGGTACGCTACATTACAAACCATTCAACCGGAAAGATGGGCTATGCCATTGCCCGCGCGGCGGCAAGACGCGGTGCCGAGGTAACGCTTGTGAGCGGTCCGGTGGACTTAAAAGCGCCGCTTGGCGTGAAGGTTGTGCCGGTTGTGAGCGCAAAAGACATGTTTGATGCCGTAACCTCCGTGAGCAGTGAGCAGGATGCCATCATCAAGGCGGCAGCCGTTGCCGATTACCGTCCGGCTGTGGTCGGCACTGAAAAGACCAAAAAGAGCGACGGCAACATGAGCATCGAGCTGGAACGCACCGACGACATCCTGGCATGGCTTGGAGCACACCGCCGTGAGGGACAGGTGCTCTGCGGTTTTTCCATGGAGACCCAGAATATGCTGGAAAACTCCCGCGCGAAGCTGGAGAAAAAGCATGTGGACATGATCGTTGCGAACAGCCTGCGCGCGGCCGGAGCCGGATTCGGAACGGATACAAACATTGTGACGGTTATCACCAAAGACGGGGCGGAAGAGCTTGCGCTCATGAGCAAGGATCAGGTGGCACATGAGCTGCTGAACCGGATTTTTGCCAAAAAGCACTAAGTGCGTGCATTTCCAGCATTCCTGACTCTTGCCAAAGCATTATATGTCTGATAAAATGTAAGATTAGAGTAACCGCAGCTTCATTGGGCGGTTTACTTACTGGAACGAATAAGAAAAGCAAATTGCTTTCACCGATAGAACGGAGGACTTATTTTTGTCAAATATCACAGAAGAAATTAAGAAACGAAGAACCTTTGCGATCATTTCCCACCCGGATGCAGGTAAGACAACCCTGACCGAGAAATTCCTTCTCTACGGAGGTGCCATCAACCTGGCTGGTACCGTAAAGGGAAGAAAAGCCGCGAAGCACGCGGTTTCCGACTGGATGGAAATCGAGAAGGAGAGAGGTATTTCCGTTACCTCTTCCGTTATGCAGTTTGAGTACGACAACTACTGCATCAACATCCTGGATACCCCGGGACATCAGGACTTCTCCGAGGATACCTACCGTACCCTTATGGCAGCCGACAGTGCGGTCATGGTTATCGATGGTTCCAAGGGTGTCGAGGCACAGACGATCAAGCTGTTTAAGGTCTGCGTTATGAGAGGCATCCCGATCTTCACCTTCATCAACAAGATGGACCGTGAGGCGAGAGATCCGTTTGAACTGATGGACGAGATTGAGAATGTGCTGGGAATCCGTACCTGCCCGATCAACTGGCCGATCGGCTGCGGAAAGAACTTCAAAGGCGTGTATGACCGTCATGACAAGACCATTACCACTTTCACAGCTGCCATGGGCGGACAGAAGGAAATTGCTTCCCAGACTTTCCCGGTAGAGGGAACCGATGTGGAGGCTGTCATCGGCGCAGATTACCACCAGCAGCTGTTAGATGAAATCGAGCTGTTAGACGGCGCTGCCGATGAGTTCGATCAGGACCGTGTCAGCCGCGGAAACTTATCCCCGGTATTTTTCGGTTCCGCTCTGACCAACTTTGGTGTAGAGACTTTCCTGCAGCATTTCCTGAAGATGACCACTTCCCCGCTTCCGAGACAGGCTATTACCAGAGAAATCAGCCCGTTCAACGATGATTTCTCCGCATTCGTCTTCAAGATCCAGGCGAACATGAACAAGGCGCACCGTGACCGTATCGCGTTCATGCGTATCGTATCCGGCAAGTTCGAGGCCGGCATGGAAGTAAACCATGTACAGGGCGGCAAGAAGATCCGCCTGTCCCAGCCGCAGCAGATGATGGCGCAGGACAGAAAGATTGTTGAGGAAGCTTACGCTGGCGATATCATCGGCGTGTTCGACCCGGGCATCTTCTCCATTGGAGATACCCTGTGCCTGTCCAACGAGAAGTTTGAGTTTGAGGGTATCCCGACTTTCGCACCGGAGCACTTTGCCCGTGTGCGCCAGATCGACACCATGAAGCGCAAACAGTTCTTAAAGGGCGTGAGCCAGATTGCCCAGGAGGGCGCGATCCAGATCTTCCAGGAGTTTAACACCGGTATGGAGGAAATCATTGTCGGCGTAGTCGGTGAGCTGCAGTTTGAGGTTCTCACCTACCGTCTGGAGAATGAGTACAACGTAGAGGTTAAGCTGGAGAAGCTGCCGTACGAGTACATCCGCTGGATCGAGAACAAGGAAGAGGTAGATGTAGCCAAGATCCAGGGCACCTCCGACATGAAGCGTATCAAGGATTTAAAGGACAACCCGCTGCTGATCTTCGTAAACAGCTGGAGCATCGGCATGGTCGAGGACCGAAACCCTGGCCTGAAGCTGAGCGAGTTCGGACGCAACTAAACATGGCTGCATAGTCAGAAAACAAACAGGCTGCCGTGAGGGAATCATCATGGCAGCCTGGTGTGAATAAAAAGAAAAGGAGTGTAACATTTATGAGCAAGATTGACGTAGTAAGAGCTGCAATGGTAGAGGCTATGAAGGCAAAAGACAAGGCAAGAAAAGATTCCC
>CAKRRJ010000101.1 GCA_934394615.1 uncultured Lachnospiraceae bacterium | reverse complement strand
CCGTAAACTAACGGCCATACAAAGAACAGAACAAGTGCTGCCACGATAGAATACAGTGCGGTGAAGATCGCAACTGCGCGCTTGCCGCTGAAGAATGCCAGCGCGTCCGGAAGCTTCACGCTCTTGTACTTGTTGTAGCAGGTAGCACCGATGAGACCGGATACGATACCTACGAACTGGTTCACGATCTTGCCAAACGCCGGAGCTGCCTCATGACCGGTAATGCCGGCTACGGAACCGCTGCTTAACAGCGTCGTGATCATAAACATGGAAACAAGACCTGCCAGACCGGCTGTACCGTCTGAGTCATCTGCCATACCAACTGCCACGCCGATTGCGAACAGCCATGACATATTATCGATCAGCGCGCCTCCTGCCTTGATCAGGAACAGGCCGATGGAATAGGCCATGCCTCCTGCAGTGAAACCCTGAACCTCACCAGCCATTGCCGCTGGCGCCAGAATGTATCCGATTCCCATCAGGATACCGCATACCGGAAGACATGCTACCGGAAGCATCAAAGCTTTGCCCAGTCTCTGGAAAAACTTCATCATAATGTAAATCCCCTTTCTTTTTTGCCTTTCGGCATCTTTTATTTATTTGAACCATTCCCCAATGGATTCAAATCAGTATGACTGGAGAATGCGCGCTACCTCTGCGGCCGCCGCCTCCTCCGCACTGCCTTCTGCCCGGATCTCAATGATACATCCGGCTCCGGCTTCCAAGGCCATCAGTTCCAGAATGCTGTCCGCGTTCGCCTTCTTCTCCCCATAGTAAAGTGTGACAGCCGCCTTCATGCCGCCCATCAGCGCGACAATACGCGCGGAATTGCGGACATGAAGTCCCTCCGGATCCTGCAGCTTTACGTTTAGAATCTTCGTTTCTGTTCACTCCGTTTCTTCTATAAATATAGTTACAGAGTAATGACCGGCTCTCCGGCTTTTACCTGAATCCCGGTGTGGCACTCCATATCCGGGTAATCCGGCGTATTGCAGATGATGACCGGCGTGATGACATCGTAACCGGCCTCCCGAATCTTTTCGAGATCCGCTGTGATCAGAAGATCGCCTGCGTTCACCCTGTCACCCTGTTTTACATGGGTTTTAAAATGCTGGCCTTTTAACTGAACCGTGTCCAGGCCAATGTGAACAATCACCTCTGCGCCGTTATCTGCCTTGATGCTGGCCGCATGGCCAGTATCAAATAAAACAATCACCTCACCGGAAACCGGAGCGCGAAATTCCCCGTCAGACGGAATAACTGCCACGCCTTTGCCCAGGATTTCCTCTGCAAAGGCCGGATCCGCTACCTCGCAAAGCGGCACGACCTTGCCGGAAACCGGAGAAAGGATCTCCGCCCGCTCCTTTTTTCCTCCAAACATTTTCTTCAGTGTACCAAACATAACCTTCCCCTTTCTGTATTCTGTCCGTCCGGCATTAATTTTTTAAGCAGCAGCTCCTGACCCGTTTGATATGGACAGACAGATACGATACTTCTTCCTCCGACACTTCATGGCCGTAGGTCTGCCAGATGAAATCTTTTACCGTTTTGCTGCAGGCGTATTCCTCTGGATACATCTGCCGGATCATGGCATGAAACTCTTCCAGGTCGGTCCCTTCTTCCAGGGACTCCCCGCTGTAGATCCGGTGTGCCAGAAAACGCAGATGCGTGATCATACGCTCATAGCTTGTGGAATTCTCATCCAGCTCTATATGAAAATATTCTCCCACTAATTTAAGAACATCCTGAATGATCTTTGTCATATCGATGGTGTCCCGCATGCGGGTGTTATACTCCGCATTGACGATATGAAGCGCAATAGAAGCCGCCTCATCTGCAGGGAATGCGATTCCCAGCCTGCGCTCGATCAGGTCTAAAGCGAACGTGCCGATGAGATATTCTTCCCGGTAAAACGTCCGTACTTCCCGAAGGAGCGGATTGTTAAACATCATATTTTTCTGATAACGCTCAATCGCAAAATTGATATGGTCCGTGAGCGTAAGATAAATGTTATGGTTCAGCTTTTTATCCATAACGCCCTTGGCATACTGGATCACCTCCGCGGAAATCTGCAGACGTTCCGGCGGAAGTTTCTTGACCAGGCTCTTAAACTGATCCATGGTACTCGGATTGTCAAGCCGGAATACCTTTTCAATCTGCCCTTCCGGGATTTCCATGCCGGTACGGACCTGAAACCCAATGCCCTTTCCCATAACGACCACTTCACGTCCATCTTCCAGCGCACTGACGACGTTGTTGTTGATCACTTTTTCAATTTTCATACCTGTCCCCATAAGTATCAGCCGGATTCTTCCGATCTGATCTCGTTTTTGTCTATCTGTAAAGAAATAAAAAAACCAATTTTGAACAAATATCTGCATCACAAAATATCGTTCAAAATTGGTTTTGCCTGCCGTACAGTAACAACCCAAAATATTGTTATTCAAATAATGTTAGACTGATAGTATCATGATTTTGACGGGATGTCAACTCATTTCCGTCTTTTTCTTGTCAATTTTCAACAATGCCGTTACCGTTCACACGTTGTGCAAACAGTAACGGGATTTTGCCGATGCTTCGCATTCCAAATCGACAAAATCTGCTGCCATCACTGTATCATACGGAATTTTCAGTTCAGAAAATTCCTGCCTGTGAACTGTAACACAACGTCAGCCAACACCAAAATCCGTGATCTCGTAAAGCACTTCCACTGCCGGGTCATCCAGAAGCCAGCGGTATTCCTTCATAAACCACTGTACCAGCTCCTCGTCCCGCCGGATCGGGGTGGTATTGTTGTTGTATACATTGACCGTGCCGAGCTTAAAATATTTTTTGAGGTATTCAATATCCCGGGCGATCATCTCTTTCGTCTGCCCCTGAATGCCTACCATCAGGCACGGGGAATCAAAATAGCGCGCCACTTCCTCCGGGCCGGAAAAATCCGCATGCTTATTCAGCACATTCTCGCGAAAATCATGGTCGAATGTCTCCACGCCGATTTTGAATACGATCGGAACCGGCATGCGCTTTCGCATTTCCTGCAATTTATTTCGGTAGATCCAGTGCGCTTCAAAGAAAAGTTTCTGGATATTTTTCTCCTGAATCACCTGCGCGATCCGGTCCAGTGTCTGGTCCGGAAGCTCAAAACAGCTTGCGGAATCAATGACTTCCAGCACGCCAAATTCTCCTGTCACCAGATCAAGAACTTTGTTGTTTAACTCCACCATGGCTTTCTCGTCACGGCTGTTGTCCGCGATGTAATCGCAGAACGCGCATCTGCCCCAGGCGCAGGGAAAACCCTGAAGAAGGCAGATTTCCCTCTGGTTTTTATTTGTAATTCTGCTGTATCGCTCTGTTGGAATTCCCATATGTTTCCTCATTTCTCTTTCCTGTGCTTCCGGAGTCTCTCCTGCACCTGTCTTTGCGGCCGATGTTCCGCCAGTCATGCGAAGCCCCGGCTCCACGTCGTTCCTGCACCGCGTTCCTGTTTTCAGGCTTTCATCTGCTGCTTTTCACAAACCTTTTCCCGCTTACACAGGCTGCGGATATCCGACGGCATCACCTGCAAAACAGCGATTGCCAGCCCAAGCGCAATGACGCGGTCCAGATAATCGGTCAGGATCTGTACCACAAAAATGCTTCCGGTCAGACCGAGCGGTGTCTTCGATAAAATCTGCACTAAGATAGAAGAACCGGAAGAAGTCACACCGCCAAACAATACTGCGTTGATCACGGAACTCACCACGGTTCCCGGCACGGTAATGAACACGGCACTCAGTAAAATCTGGCGTTTTCTGATGTTCCGGTCTGTCAGAAGTCCCTTCATCATCTTTCCGGCAATTCCCGCCATCAGGCCGGTGATCATGCCAACCGGCGCAAAGTACAGGGAATAAATATCGGTTGTCATACCGAGCAGCACACCGCTCAGAAGATTCGGGATCATGCCGCAGAAAGGTCCCATCCAGAGTCCCACCAGAATGGTTCCAATGCTGTCCAGATAGATTGGAAGGCGCAGCATCAGCGCAAGCTGTCCGCCTGCCACATTGATGCAGACTGCCATAGCCAGCATGCAGAGTTTCAATGCAGACATTTTCTGTCTTGTTTTCATGATGCCTGCACCTCCTTTCGGATCAGCGTTTCCAGAAGATCCAGTTTCTCCACCGGAAGATTCAGGATCTTAGAGAAAAACGTCTGGAAAAACTTCAGCACATCCACCTGTGTCAGTATCCGGGCATTGGCCGGTCTGCGGTAAAAGTTCATGGAATCCACCACGGTCTGGCCAATCGAAATGCCGTTTGTCTCTACCGCTGTGTAAGCATCGAAACCGCTGCAGATGGAACGGTCCGCAAAATACGCCACTGCCAGCGGATCGTTGATCACACAGCCAATCAGATGCTCCCACTCCCAGTGAAAGTCAAAATAAAACTTCGTGATAGCCTGCACAAACGCGCCCGTCTCCTGCTCCAGGCGCTTCATATACTCCAGAAGATCCGGCGTCAGCACGATCTTTCTTGTGACATCCAGGCCAACCATGGAAATCTCTTTTCCCAGTTCCGCCATTGTCTCATACACCAGAGCCGCCGCATCCGGATCCGCCCAGTAATTGTACTCCGCCACCGGAGAACAGTTTCCATGGCTGCGGAAATTACCTCCCATCGACACGATCTCATCGATCAGACTAAATGCTTCCCGGTCTGTCTCAATCATCCGCGCCAGGTTCGTCATCGGTCCAAGCGCAATGACCGAGCACGGGCTGCCCTCGGCTGCGCAGGAACGAACTTTTTTACATAAAAATTCCACTGCCGTCTGTGTCTGCTCATACCCTTCCACCGCCGGAAGAAAGCTCTCGCCAAGCCCGTCCTCGCCGTGGGTATCCAATGCGTTCACATAGTCGCGCTTCAGTGGTGCCGGTTCTCCCTTGAATACCGGCACATCCAGCCGGTTCATCTGTTTCAGTACCTTTTTCGCGTTGCCCGCGCCCATCTCCACCGGAGAATTGCCGCAGACAATGGTGATTCCCTCCACCTGCAGCTCCTCCATAGACAGCGCCAGCATGATCGCCAGGCTGTCGTCGATGCCTGGGTCACAGTCAATGATGACTCTTCTCTTTTCTTTTTCCATTTTGTTTTGCCCTCTCTTTTTTTCGCAGGGACAGCATATAGCGCCAGGAAAATCCGGCACAAACACTTTTTTCTGAATTATGGCAGCAAAAAAGGTGCTGTCTCTGCGTTTTTTCTGAGGACCTCAGATAAACACACAAAAACAGCACCCTGCAGGTTCCACTGTAAGACCTTTATCCACAAAAATCAGATACGGCATAATCGTTTTCCACAACGGTGTTTTCGTTCTCCACTACAACCCTGATTTTTCCACAGAACATATCTTTTTCTGCTCCGGTCGTGTGGATATTCATCTCGTTTTGTCTGCCTAGTTTTTTATCCTGGGAGGTTCCCGAACCAGTCGGCAGATGATTCTGTCTGCCCTTTTGCCGCATATAGATTTTTGCAGCCCGCTTAGTATAGCATAAACCAGGGGGTCACGTCAAACCTTTTCATTTTATATTCTTCATGTTACAATAAGTATATTAAACAAGAAAGGATTCCACCATGTTCAGAAAGAAAAATACCGGCGGTTACGTCTTAAAACTCAGCCCACAGGGCCCAAAGATGCGTTTCAAGTCTGAAAAAGAAGCCAATGAGTATCTGGCAAAGCTGAAAGAGAAGAACGCGAAATACCGCAACAACAATAACCTCGAAAATTAGACTTTCCCCCATGTGTATATCACCTAAAACCCCAGATGATGGATACAAAACAGGACCAGCCTTGTAAGGCTGATCCTGTTTTGTATCTAGCTGTCAAAGATTGGTTATATTACGAAATTGCTTCGAAGTCAATGCTTATAATATGCGGATAGATCTATCGTTAGTTCTTTATCCTGAATTGTTTTATTGTTCCATGCTTCTGAAGCACTTTCGTTCAATTTCTGATATCCATCTTCACCAAACATATCTACAATGCTATCTTTTAAATCACCATTTAAACTGTCATCTGGATACCATGTATATCCAGAAAAATACTGAGGACAATTAAGATAAGAATTATAAAATGCATAGACTCTTATTTGTACATACTCTTTATTTCTCCATGCAAGAGCTCTTTTCGTTGGAATGCCTGTTGCGTCTTCTGCTGCGAGTTGTTCTCTTATTTCTTTGAGGGTTCTAACATTGCCCTCTCTGTCTTTTTGTGCATTACCTATGATATCTGGGAAAAAATCTTCCGAACATAGATATTTATCATCGCGTGTTTCTGCATAGCGCTTAATATCTAAAAAACCCTCATAACTTTTTTGGGCATACATACTACTACCAAGATAAGGACTATTTTTGTCATTAGAAGAGAAACGCGTATAATAATAACTATACGAGGTATTACTTCCCATTGTACCACTGTCCATATTAAAACTGATAAAAGCTGGCGCGTTATTATCGTGGCAAAACGTTAGTGCATTTGAAAAAATATATATGTTTGGTATATGATTATTGATTACATCCATCACCTTATCATGATTATCGATATCATCAATCATTTCAAAAAAGTTCGAGTAATCATTGTTCCATTGAAAAAAATCCAGCAATGTATCAACATAACTTTTTAGATACTGTTTATATTTCTCTTGAGTCATATTATTAATATCTGAAGGTAATGAACAATGTTCATTCAAATATTTTTTTGCCCGTAAAGAATAGGCTATGGTTTCCGGTGACATGGATACAGTATTCACATCATAGTATAATCTGGCCGTATTCAATTCTTCATCTGAAAAATTTATGGGTTCTGTATCTGCATAAGCTGATATTGACATTAGCATTGAAAAAAACAGTATTGCTGCTATTTTTTTAATACGCATACTTATCGCCTCTTAATGTGTGAACTTTGCTAAAATCACCCTGTTAAAAGATATGCTTTTATTCTTCAGGTGCTTTCCATTCATCTACTACCTGATATACCCACCAGACATCCTGATTTAAATCATGATCCGTAACCATTAATACAATAATCGGTTCGTTCCTATTGACAAGCGCTGCATTATAC
>CAKRRJ010000100.1 GCA_934394615.1 uncultured Lachnospiraceae bacterium | reverse complement strand
CCACCAGGGAGCTGGTGCCGTTGTTTGATGTCATGGTGGACGGAAAGTTTGAGGAAGAACTCCGGAACTTAAGCCTGAAATTCCGCGGTTCCGAGAACCAGCGGATCCTGGATGTAAAGAAGTCCCTTGCAGAGGGAAAGGCTGTGTGGATGGAGCAGTACCGGTAAGGATAATCACAAAAAAGAAAAGCCAGGGATGGCTGTGGATGGAATAGAAAGGTTCCGGTCCGCTGCTATCCCTGGCTTTTTCAGGTTATGTAAGGATCATACAGTCTACTGGATCTCGCGGATCATGCAGTACTGTTTTAACGGGAAGTTCTGCTTCATGATGCCGTAGACCTTAAAACCGAGATTTTTGTAAAATTCCACGTTCTTTTCGTTGTGGGTTTCCAGGGAGATCATCATGCGGTGCGTGTCGGCGTAGTCGATGGCCTCCTGCATGAGACGGGCGGCAATGCCATGGTGCTGCATTGCCGGATCCACTGCCAGGTAGATGATGTGCAGCCTCTGATTCTGGTGCAGCTGGTCGGTCCAGCTGGAATTTAAGTAATCCACACCCTTTAAGAAGTTGTGAAAAGTCTTTAAAGTGTGGTCCTCTTTGATAAGATAGGTGTCGGTCTGAAGGGTGGCGCGGGCCTCTGCAAAGTAGAACTGGAAGATGTTGTAGGGCTCTGCTTCATCAGAAACCACAAGGATACCGTTTAAGTTGGCGCTGTCGGAGAAAATCTCGCAGGTCTCGTAAAACTCATCCATGTCGCAGTGGAACAGCTCCGGCATCAGACGTTCGCGGACCTCCGGGTCCGGAATCAGGGTCTCATAGAGGGGGTCGTGTTTGAAACATGCATATAACAGTTTTTCCAGTTTTGGCAGGTCCTGCCGCTGTACGCGGTATAGTTTATCGCTTTCCATAATCTGTTCAGACGGTATTGTCTGTCCTTTCTGTATTCTGGACCAGGCTGCCGGCCCTCAGGCTCAGGCTTCTGGTTTTCACGGTATGATGTTTAGATCAGGAACTGGTCATGTACCAGGCTCTGGATCTGGTCGGTGGTCTGGATCAGCATGCGGCACTGATCCTGGAAAATTTTTGTGAGGTGGCCAATCTCATGGGAAATCTGCAGTTCTTCCGCAGGCAGGTCTTTCTTTGCCAGCAGGTCTTTGACCAGCGCATAGAGGTTCTCATGCGGCATCAGGCGCTTATATCCCCATTTTAAGCGGTCTTTTGGCTGATTCAGGACATAGTCGGTAAAGTGGTTGTAGACCTCCTCGTCGAACATGAACGCATAGGCGTTGTTGTCCACCTGATAGAGCTTTCGCAGGGCAGAAGAGATATTTTGCTCTTTCAAGTTTGCGACAGCGCCGCCAATGAGTTTGATGTTTTGTAAGAGAATTTCGTGCGGATAGTGTACATTTCCGTACCAGTCGATGCGGACGAGTTCATCCTGCGCACATTTAAACCGGCGGAGTGCCTCAGCCTCGGATTCGCGTACCTCCAGGTAGAGGGCTTCTGCCTCCTCAGTTTTTCCTTCCGCAAGCAGTGCGCGGTAGCGGCTGTTCTGGCTCTTGCGCAGTGCATAGCGTTCGTTGGAGAGTGCCTCTACATGGGAGAGCATGTCTTCCAGCGCGGAAATCTTTTCCACAAGGGATGCCAGCGTCATGGGACTGATGAGGTCCATGCTGACGAACGGGCGCAGGACTTCTTTCGCGGAAGCATAACCATTTATGGCGCGTTTCATGACCGGAGCGGAGCAAAGCGGAATGACGCAGGTCTCGTCCAGGGCAGCAATGAGGAGCGCAAAGAGCTCGTGGTGCAGGCGGTAGACCTTTTCATCGTAAAAGGCATCGTTGTCGAACTGGGAGTGATAGTGTGTCTCCATGAAGCTTCCGCCAGTAAAGTCGTTTACCATAGACGGGATGCCGGCGATTGCCATGGAGAAATCGTCGGACCAGGTCTCAATCGGGGAAGTAACGCGGGTCTCTTCCGGGTAAGCCTGGGTGAGTTCCGGAAGCTCTGCCAGGTATTCCTCGAGAAAACGGGTGTACTCATAGCAGCTGCGGATGCGCGCGCGGGTTCCATGCGCCAGGGCCGGAAGTTCAAAGTTTAAGTCGGCAATCACTTTTCCAACCCACTCCGGGTGAGCGGTGAAGACCTGTTCATAAGCGCCGGTGGACCAGTCGAAGTTGGAATCCACAACGCCCCATTCCTCGGCTGCCATTGCGCAGATGACAATGGTGTTGTTTGGTTTCATGCCGCTTGCGAGCAGTGCTTTCGCAATGCCAAACATGAGCGCAATGGCGGTGTTGTCATCCTGGAAGCCGCTGAAATAGGAATCGTAATGGGCAGATAAGAGCACCATGCGGTCCGGATGCTTTCCCGGAATAGTTCCCACAATGTTGTAGGTGGTGCAGTTACGGGTGACTTTGCTGTCGGCGTCGAGCGTGACGGTGATCTCGGATGAGAGCGCAGTGTCCGGAGCATCCTGGCTGCTGCGCTTTCCGGCTGCTGCCTCGCGGGCAAAAAGCAGACTCTTGAGCGGGTCTGCGTCTTTTCTTGAGATGGAGAAAGCCGGGGCATTTTCTGGTCCGGCAATATCCTGCGCGTTTAAGGCTTCGTCGTCGATCTCGCCATAGCCGCCGCTCTGAACGGCAATGAGCGCTGCCGCGCCTTTTAAGTGTGCCTGGTAGACCGGGTAATTGATCCACCATTCGTCACGCTGGTTGATATCAACTAAAACCAGCTTCCCGGTTACGTCTTTTCCCTCATAGTCCGCAGCGGTTCCCTTTCCAAGGTACATGAGCGGGAATTCCTTTGGTCCATCGGTCACAAAGGTAGTCTGGTATGCGCCAAGCTGGATCTCATGCTTTGTGCCGTCATTGCCGGTGTAGGAGAGCACCGCTTTGTGAAATTCCCATCCATCTACCTGAATGGCATCCTTGCGGACATCGGAGAGGCCGATGGCTTCCATTTCGGCTTTTAACATCTCACCAGTCTCGAATTCTGCTTTAGAGCCGGCCGGGCGATAACCAAGCACCGGGTTTGTGCGGAACTGTTCCATGCGCTTTGCGAGCTGGTAGGAGTAATCTATATCAAGGTTTTCGATGATGCGTTTCTGTAAATCCATGTCATTAACCTCCGTTTTTTGCAGTCAGAATCATTATAACACTGAAATGAGACCATGGAAAGGAAAAGTTATAGTTGACAGAAAATTTGAAAATAATGCTTGATTTTTTGGAAGAAGCGTGGTAAGATTCAAACCATCAAATACATAATGTCTTCTCAGGGCAGGGTGAAATTCCCTACCGGTGGTAAAGCCCACGAGCCGCAAGGCATGATTCGGTGCAATTCCGAAGCCGACAGTACAGTCTGGATGAAAGAGAATGATTAAGTGCGTTTTTATGGAATGTACCATATCGGCAATCGTTGAACAACTGCTCTGGAATCGTTGATTCCGGAGCTTTTTGTTTCAAAGAAAGAAAATAACAGCAGATCCTAGGAGATCAGAAGGTGTTTTTTCAGAACCTGCTTTATTTTGTTTTCGAGATATGATCTTCCCGGGACGGATGTTTTCAGGAGAGGAAGTGGCGATACTTTGACAGAACAAGACTATATGCGCCGGGCGATAGAACTGGCGAAGCAGGGAGAGGGCTGGACTAGCCCGAATCCGTTAGTGGGTGCTGTGGTAGTAAAAAACGGACGGATGATCGGGGAGGGATATCATGCCCGGTATGGCGAATACCATGCGGAGCGCAACGCCCTCATGGCCTGCATGGAACCGACAGAGGGGGCAGACCTCTATGTGACATTGGAACCCTGCTGCCACTATGGCAAGCAGCCGCCCTGCGTGGAAGCCATCGTGCAGGCTGGGATCCGGCGGGTTTTTGTTGGTTCGGACGATCCGAATCCGCTGGTTGCGGGGAAAGGCATCCGCTATCTGCGGGAGCGCGGCATTGAGGTAAGGACGCATGTGCTGAAAGAAGAGTGTGACCGCTTAAATCTGGTATTCTTTCACTACATCCAGACCCGCACCCCGTATGTCGTGATGAAATATGCCATGACTATGGATGGAAAGATTGCAGCCTATACCGGCGCATCGAAATGGGTCACCGGGGAGGAAGCAAGGGCGAATGTTCAGCGGGAACGGCACCGTTACCGCGGAATCATGGTGGGAGTCGGAACGGTGCTGGCAGATGACCCGATGTTAAGCTGCCGGATGTCTGGCGGAAGAAATTCGGTGCGGATCGTCTGTGACACCCATCTGCGGACACCGGTTGATTCACAGCTGGTAAGGACCGCAAAGGAAATTCCCACAATCCTGGCGGTCTGTGAGACAGACCGGAACCGGTATCAGCCCTATGAGGAAGCCGGATGTGAAATTCTCACGCTTTCGGAGGTGGAAGGCCATGTGGACCTGAAAACGCTGATGAAAAAACTCGGGGAAGAACAGATTGACAGCATTCTGCTGGAGGGCGGCGGAACCTTAAACTGGGCGGCGTTAAAGAACGGGATCGTACAGGAGGTACATACTTATGTGGCACCGAAACTTTTTGGCGGCGCGGAGGCAAAAACGCCGGTGGAAGGCCAGGGCGTAGCAGATCCGGCAGAAGCGGTTCATCTGAAAGTAAAAGAGATCCGGAAGCTGGGCGATGACCTTCTGATTGAAAGTGAGGTGCAGGATGTTTACAGGAATTGTTGAGGAAATCGGGACGCTGAAAAAGATTGTCTGGGGCGCGCATTCCGCGGCGCTTACCATTCAGGCAGAGCGTGTACTTTCTGACGCGGCGGTGGGAGACAGCATCGCGGTAAATGGAATCTGCCTGACAGTTACCAGTCTGGGAACGGCATGTTTCACAGCGGATGTGATGCATGAGACCTTAAACCGCTCCTCGTTAAAGAAAGCAAAACCTGGCATGCATGTGAATCTGGAGCGGGCCATGGCGGCAGGCGGCCGCTTTGGCGGACACATTGTGAGCGGACATGTCGATGGAACCGGAACAATCCGGGAAATCCGGCGGGATGACAATGCGGTGTGGTTCACGATTGGTGCCGGACCAGAGCTTCTTCGCTATATCGTGGAAAAAGGCTCCATCACCATAGACGGCATCAGCCTGACGGTAGCTGCAGTGACAGTGGACAGCTTTTCGGTTTCCACGATTCCGCATACCAACGCAGTAACCACATTGGGGGAACGAAAAGCAGGAGATCTGGTCAATTTAGAGACCGATATTATTGGGAAATATGTGGAACGGCTTTTGCGGCCGGAAGAGCCGGTGCAGGAGCAGGAAAACGGGGCAAAAACAGAATCGTCCAGGAGCGGAATCACAAAAGAATTTCTGGAAAAATATGGATTTTAAATGGGAAAGGAGATTAGCGTTATGGTTCAGTACAATACAGTAGAGGAAGCACTTGAGGAACTTCGAAACGGTCATGTCATTTTGGTGACAGACGATGCGGACCGGGAAAACGAGGGAGATTTTATCTGTGCGGCAGAGTTTGCTACCACAGAGAATATTAATTTTATGGCAACACACGGAAAAGGTCTGATCTGTATGCCGATGTCTGCCGCCTATGCAGAGAAACTTCAGTTTCCCCAGATGGTGTCCCACAACACAGATAATCATGAGACGGCGTTTACCGTTTCCGTGGACTGTGTGGATACCACAACCGGTATTTCAGCAGCAGAGCGTTCTGTGACGGCGCTGCGCTGCGTGGCAGACGACGCGAAGCCAGAGGATTTCCGCAGACCTGGGCATATGTTTCCGCTGGTGGCAAAGAAAAACGGTGTGCTGGAGCGGAATGGCCACACGGAAGCCACGGTGGACCTGTGCCGTCTTGCAGGTTTAAAAGAATGCGGCCTCTGCTGTGAGATCATGCGGGAGGATGGCACCATGATGCGGACTGCAGAGCTTCAGGAACTGGCCCGAAAATGGGATCTGAAGTTCATTACCATTCAGGCACTGCAGGCATACCGAAAATACCATGAGAAACTGGTGGATCAGGTGACCGTTACCAAGATGCCGACAAAATATGGTGAATTTGTGGCATACGGCTATGTAAACCGCTTAAATGGAGAGCATCATGTGGCTTTGGTGAAAGGAGACATTGGAAACGGCGAGGATGTGCTCTGCCGCATCCATTCGGAATGCCTGACGGGAGATACGTTCGGTTCGCTCCGGTGTGACTGTGGCCAGCAGTTTGCGGCGGCCATGACGCAGATTGAGAAAGAAGGACGCGGAATTCTTCTTTATATGCGGCAGGAGGGGCGCGGCATCGGTCTCATCAATAAACTGAAAGCTTATGAGCTGCAGGAACAGGGCATGGATACATTGGAGGCAAACCTGGCACTTGGCTTTGCGGGGGATGAGCGGGAATATTACATCGGAGCCCAGATCCTGCGGGATCTTGGAGTAAAGAGCATGCGCCTGCTCACCAACAACCCGGATAAAGTCTACCAGCTTTCAGAATTTGGCCTTGCCATAAAAGAGCGCGTGCCGATCCAGATGAGTGCCACCCGGTATGACCTGTTTTACCTGCGGACGAAGCAGCAGCGCATGGGACACCTGTTAAAATACTAAAACGGTATTGAGAAAAACACATTATTATATAGAAGAAAGAGGGACAAAAACATGAGAGTACTGGAAGGAAATGTAGTAGCAAAAGAAATCCGCATTGGAATCGTAGCCGCAAGATTTAACGAGTTCATCACCTCAAAGCTGGTGGGAGGAGCCCTCGACGGGCTGAAACGCCACGGCGTGGAGGAGGATGCGGTTGATGTGGCATGGGTCCCGGGAGCGTTTGAGATCCCGCTGATCGCGTCGAAGATGGCAGGCAGCAAAAAGTATGATGCCGTGATCTGTGTCGGTGCGGTGATCCGAGGCAGCACAAGCCACTACGACTACGTCTGCAGTGAGGTATCCAAGGGAATTGCGCAGGTGTCCTTAAACAGCGGCATCCCGGTTATGTTCGGCGTTTTAACGACCGACAACATTGAGCAGGCAATTGAACGCGCCGGAAGCAAGGCCGGAAACAAGGGCTATGAGTGCGCGACGGGCGCGATCGAGATGGTGAACCTGATCCGAAATATCGGAGAATAAGGCTGCTAAGACATTGACTAATCTCATTTTTCGGTTACAATATTATTCATAGGTAAACAAAAGGGAGGATGATAGCAATGTTAAAGCAGGTTTCTGTTTATGCAGAGAATAAAAAGGGAGCATTAAAGACAATCACTGGTATTCTGACGGAGGCAGGGATCAACATTCTGGGTTCTGTCACGAATGACAGCGCAGAGTATGGCAT
>CAKRRJ010000099.1 GCA_934394615.1 uncultured Lachnospiraceae bacterium | reverse complement strand
CAGGGTCTTGTTACCATGACCGGCACCTTTATCGATACCATCATTGTATGTACCATGACCGGCCTGTGCATCGTTCTGACCGGTTCCCACACCGCAGGTCTGGAAGGTGTCGCCGTTACCACCCGCGCATTCCAGATGGGACTTCCGGTACCGGCACAGTTTTCCGCATTTCTTCTGATGATGTGCCTGATCTTCTTCGCATTCACCACCATCATCGGATGGAACTACTACGGCGAGCGCTGCCTGGAATACCTGTCAAATGGCAGCCAGAAAGCTGTCATGGTATACCGCTTTCTCTACATATTGGCAATCTTTATTGGACCGTTCATGACCGTAGAAGCTGTCTGGACCATCGCTGATATCTTCAACGCCCTCATGGCACTGCCAAACCTGATTGCACTGCTGGCACTGAGCGGTATTGTGGCCGCCGAAACCAGAGATTACTGGACACGAATCCTTGGTGATTATTTAAAATAAAATAAGCAGAAAAAACACAGGGGATGCTGGTTCCTGTTTGACCGCATCCCCTGTATTTTTTTGCGTTTTTATGGCATATTTTCGTCTTGTCATGCTGTAATTTTGTTGTATAATAATAGAAAAAGACAGACCCGGAATTAATTTTCTTTTTTCCGGTTCTGCCTGCTTATATACTCTTTTAATACCATGTTGATGTACTGGCTAAATGAACGGTCATCATCATCCGCGTATTCTCTGATCGTCTGTATGACATCACTGTCCAATGTAATACTGACTTTTCCTTTTAGTGGTTTCATACGGTCTGCTCCTCTCCTTTTTTGTACTATAGCATGGAGGAGGATATTATATTGCTAAGTAGGATAAAGTGTGATAAAGTAGGATTATTTTGATAGGGAGAACACATGAAATGAACAAGAAAAACGAACTCTTTTTATCCTGGGAAGAGCTGCTTGCAAAGGGAACTTTGCTACGCGAAACGATCGAACGCTGCTCCATAGTTTCCGGTACTCCATATCTTGTCACAAAAGCCTGCAGTGACGGAACCTTTCAGCCCGGGGATATTCTTTTTCTGGATTCCGACCAGGATATTTTCTGTCCTGGGACCGGCAGACGCATAACTCCCAGTCAGTGTCAAAAAGAAAATATGGATTTTGAATGTATCCCATACCAAACGTCAGACATAAAATAAACGCACCCTTTTTTGCGGATGCGCCTTTCTCTTGTCTTTTCTCCTTTCCTGTGATACAATCCTTATCGGTTAACGGAATGCAGTGTGAGGGGGAGCGCCCTGACACTACGATCAGAAAAATTAACAGAATCAACAATTACGATGACGAAAACCAGATTGCGAGGGAGTCCGTGTTCCGGGCTGAGAGGATCCCAGCGAGGATCGACCGTCCCCTGTCCGTACTCTGCCCAGATGCGGACTGTCAGCATTCTGTCTGAAAGTCACGTTCAGGCATGCCATGCTGCGGCATGCCTTTTTCATTTGTGGGAATGTTCCTGCAGATGAGCCAGATCCAGAAGCCTTTCAGCAGAGTCATACATTATTTTATTCTGCCCGAAATGGGCCATGGAGGTATTATTATGAGAAAATTTGTTGTACCAGCTCTTTCCCTGGCACTCTGCCTGGGACTTGTCACCGGATGTTCTTCCAAGACTGACGCGCCAGCTGCTTCTGAGACTGCTGCTTCTGCGGAAGAAACGGCTGCTGAAACCTCTGGTGAAGCTGCTTCCGAAACAGAATCCACCGAACCAAAAACTGTGGATTCCTTAAAGATCGCATTCTCTCCGTATGCAGACGCCGACGAGATCACAACCAGCACCGAGCCGCTTGAGGACTTGTTGAAGGAAACCCTTCTCACCAAAGGCTACGATGTGGCAGACATCGACATGACCGTCGGTACCAGCTACACCGCAGTGGGCGAGGCTTTAAGCGCAGGAAGCGCGGATATCGGTTTTATCTCCGGCGGCAACTATGTGCTTTTTTCCGATGACTGCGACGTGCTCCTGACCGCACTGCGCTATGCCATCAACAAAGATTCCGAAGATCCGAAAGACTGGAACGACGGCACCATCGAGGAAAATACAGACAAAATGAGCACTTATTACCGCTCCATCATCCTGGCTGGTCCGAGTGAGAAAGGCCAGGAGCTGCTTACGAAGGTAAATAACGGCGAAGAGCTCACCTGGGATGATTTAAACAGCGCAACCTGGGCTGTGATGGGACCGACCTCCGCATCCGGCTACATCTATCCGTCCCTGTGGCTCCAGGAACATTACGGAAAGACCATCGCAGACCTCGACAACGCGGTTCAGTCCGATTCCTATACCACTTCCCTGGCACGCCTTGCCTCCGGTCAGGCTGATGTGATGGTTTCCTTCGGCCACATCCGCACCAAAAATGCTGCGAACTGGCAGGAAAAACTGGGCGGAACCGATGAGATGGTAAAACAGACCGGCATCATTGGCGTAACAGAACCCATTTATAACGATATGATTGCTTACAGCAAGAACTCTGATCTGATGCAGGATGAGGATTTCCGCAAGGCTCTTGGTGATTCTTTCATCGAGATTGCTGAGACAGACGAGGGCAAAGAGATCTTCAGCGTATTCAGCCAGATCGGCTATGAGTGGGGCGATGACGCCAACTACGATGGCGAGCGCGCCGCACAGGAAATGTTAAAATCCCTCAACTAATTTTGAAGTAAACACAGGCAGGTATTTTTATGGAACTTACATTACAGGATTCCGGGAAGCGATTCCCCGGCGGAACTGTGGCCCTGGGAAACGTAAATCTTTCCGTTTCCCAGGGAGAATTTGTCTCTGTCATCGGCCCGTCCGGTGCCGGAAAGACAACACTGTTTCGCATTTTAAACGGCATGGATGCCCTGACATCCGGTGCCCTTTTATTTGACGGCAAGCGCCAGGATTCCATGACAAAACGGGAACAAAAAGAAATCCGGCGAAAAATCGGTACCATCTATCAGGATTTCTGTCTCGTAGAAAACTCCACCTGCCTGGACAATGTCCTCACGGCATGTCTGCCAGACATGACACTATTTCCAGCCGTGTTCGGATTCTACGGCCGGGGCCGCCGCGCGGATGCTTCACAGCTTCTGGCGCGGGTCGGACTCCTGGAAAAAGCAGAAGAACCGGTCAGATCCCTGTCCGGCGGCCAGAAACAGCGGGTGGCAATTGCCCGTGCCCTGATGCGGCATCCGAAATTATTGCTTGCCGATGAACCGGCAGCATCCTTAGACCCAGTTACCGGTCACCAGATTTTAGAGCTGTTAAAGGAAATCCAGAAAACGGAAGGTGTCACCATTCTGATGAACAGCCACAATCTGGAACTTTCCCTGGAATTTTCTGACCGGATCATCGGGCTGAAAAACGGCAACGTGGCTTTTGACGGAACACCAGATCAGCTGGATGAAGCCATGATCCATTTCATCTACGAAAAAGAAGGAGCTAATTTATGACTCAGACCTTACGACACAACAAAAAAACCGCATATCGTCTGTCCGGCTGGCTCTTCCTTCTGGCTGTTTTCTTCGCCGCCGCAGCCTTTACTGGCTGCGATCCGGCGCTTTTTTTTGCACGGAAAAGCCATCTGACAGATCTGGTTTCCGACATGATCCGGCCGGATCTTTCCTACCTCCCCAAGATTCTGACTCCGCTTTTTTACACCCTGCAGATGTCTGTCTGCGGAACCATTCTGGGGTCAGTTCTGGGACTTCTGGCTGCTCCTTTCGGCGCGGTTTCCTTACGTTTTCCAGTTATTTTGCGCAGACTGGTCCGCTTTGTAATCCAGGTTCTGCGCTCCTTTCCGGCTCTGGTGCTGGCTCTGCTTGCCACCTTTCTTTTCGGCCTTGGAACCTTTGCGGGCACATTTGCCATCACCCTTTATACTTTTGCCATCATGACAAAGCTGACTTATGAGGATGCGGATGCCGCAAACATCGCAGCCTACCGTGCACTCCGCGCCATGGGCTGTGCCCTGTTTCCAGCTTTTGTCCATGCCGTGCTTCCGGAAATTCTGCCATCCTACCTGACCAATGCCCTGTATCTTCTCGAAACCAACGTGCGACAGAGTTCCATTCTGGGCTATGTGGGCGCAGGCGGCATTGGACTGATCTTAAACGAAAAAATCTCCTGGCGGGAGTTTCAGAAGGTCGGTGCCATTCTCCTGCTGCTGTTTCTGACCGTCTGCGTCATCGAAGCCATCAGCCGGTATCTGTCCGCCCTGATTCAAAGAGAATTTCTGGCACAGGCCGCATCCTGTTCCAAGCGAAAACAACACCTCCTGCTGCTTGGCATTGGAACCCTCCTGGTATTTTGCATCTGTCTTGCAGCCCAGACACCACCGGACTTTTCCCACACCAGTCCCAGCACCTTAAAGAGCATGATGAGCGGTCTGCTGCAGGCTGACTGGTCCTTTTTCTTTTCCACAAAAAAAGACGGCCTCTTTTACCTGTTGTTTGAGACCGTCTGCATTTCCATTGTAGGAACCGGAATTGGCGCGCTTCTGGCCTTTCCCTTTGCATTCTTCAGCACCCACAGGTTCGCTCCGGCTCCGGTGTGCGCGGTTTTCCGCCTGCTGGTGATTGCCATCCGCTCCATCCCGTTTCTGATCTACGGGCTGATCTTCATCCGGGTATCTGGTCCGGGCGCTTTCACCGGAGTGCTGACCCTTGCCATGTGCAGCATCGGTCTTCTGACCAAACGCTTCACTGAATGCCTGGATATGCTGGATCCAGGTCCGTACCGGGCGCTGACTGCCATGGGCGTTTCCCAGCTGGCAGCCATCCGTCACGCCGTACTTCCGCAGATTGCCCCGGCGTTTGGCTCCGCCGTGCTCTACCGCTTTGATGTGAACATCCGCGAAGCATCGGTACTGGGTCTGGTAGGCGCAGGCGGCATCGGCGCACCGCTGATCTTTGCCATGAACAAATACAACTGGTCAAGGGCAGGCGCGATTCTTCTGGGACTGATTCTGCTGGTGTGGATGGTGGATGTGGTGTCCGGGAAGCTGGCACAAGCATAAATACACTAGAGCCAAAACATTAATTCCAACAAACAAGGCACACAGAAATCTTCTGGCAGACTTCCATGTGCCTTTTTCGATACTCTTATTTTGAAAATACTGCATCATTTTTTGAGAGTAGGTATACACAATACTGATTCATACTGATGCCCTCTCTCTGAGAATGTTCTGCCAGTGACCTATGCAAACTGCGCGGAATCCTTAATTTGAACTGTCCTGAATAGCCTTCTAAACTATCTGGTTCATGAATCTCTGCTCCATCTTCCAAGGCCGCCTCAAGCCATGCTTTTTTTGCATCCTGAGCATTTGCAACCGCCTGTTCTACCGTTTCACCACATGTAATACATCCCGGCAAATCCGGATAAGAAACTACAAATCCACCTTCGTCTTTATCTTCTACAATTTCCATGCGATAAGACATTGCCATATAATCATTCAGCGTCTTCATTATTCTTCGCCTCACTTTCTACAATCTGCCTTATCATTTCTACATATACTTTTTGATTGGTTCATGCTTCGGTATCGTAATTGGCATACATCCTGGTTTTCTGAACGTGTAGTGACTGCTTCCGCTCCTGGGTGCATACATTTCATATCCGTAACTCTCCAATACCTTCCGCAGTTCATCAAACCGGAGGTCTTTCGACAAAGTACATATCCGCTCTATCAGTTTATCCCACTTTGACATTTTCAATACCTCCTACACTCATTATATGTGGTGTCATATGTGGTGTCAACCATATAGCTATAAAATTTACCGGATTTCCTGGATCATCGCCACAAACACATCCTCACTTCCACCAGGTTCATAACTCAGTGAATACGCAAATCCATCCTGCTGCCAGATGGCCAGGCTATACTGCCCGTCGTCGCCTTTTAATGTCACGGACACTTCCTTTACGGTAACTTCCTTTACATCCGAATAAGTATTGTAGTCACCGGAAATATCATCCGTTCCTCTGGCTTTGCGGAACAGCACTGCTTCATCCTGGCTTTCCCCTTGGTATTCCACCTGGGCGAATTCATTCCAGCCGTTTGTATACACGGTGCTGGTCACTTCAAAGGGAATGTTTTTTACCTCCGGGACGGAAAAGCCGAGTACCTGGGAAAGTTCTGCAAGGGAATCTACTTCCACCATACCGTTTCCGATCATGGCACCAGCCTGGCCGCCCAGTTCATCCTGTCCCGTTTCAGACTCTGGTTCTCCCAAACCCACCATAGTCTCACCCGGTGCCATTCCAACTGCCGTGCCCGTGGGATCCGGCGGAAGTCCATTTCCCCGATGCAGCAGCCGCGGCACAGTCAGACCGCCCACGATCAGCATCATAATGCAGGCCGCCGCAGACAGATACCGTGAAGTTCTGCCATAGGAGAAAAACCGGCTTTGAATGATCTTTCCGGATTCTGGCCGTTCTCCAGACTTCTGCTTCCAAATCGTCCTGGCTTTGTTGCCCGCATTCATCCTCAGCTTGCTTTCTTTCTCCGCTTCCACCTGCTCTTTCACATTCCGAAGGATACGCTGCTTCATCTCATCCGTCACACGGACCTGATCCATGATTTCTTTATACTTTTCACTCAAAATCATACTCCTCCTTCAGAATTTTCTTCAACCGTTCCCGGCCTCTGCGCAGATCCGACCGCACCGTACTCTCCCGGCGGTTCAAAATCTTTGCAATCTGAGCGGTAGGATATCCCTCATAATAGAAAAGATGGATCACCTCACGGTTTGCCTCCGGCAGCTGCTTCACTGCCTCCCACAGAAAAGAAAGGTCCTCCAGCTCCTGGCTCACCAGAGTCTCTTCCAGTTCATCGGTATCCCGCAGGCGGTTGTAGTCCAGGCGGTTTTTACTCAAGTTTGCTGCCACCCGTAGAAGCCAGGCCTTCTCATGCTCCGAACCATGAAGCTCTGGCTGGACGGTCAAATACTTAATCAAAGTCTCCTGCAGGATTTCTTCTGCGTCACTCATGTTATGCAGGTAGGAATAAGCCATCCGCAGCACGGCATTGCCGTGGGTATCCAGCAGGCGCTCTGCATTCTGACGGAAAACACGAACGGATTTTTCATCCTCCTCTGCATTCACCTCCGCAGTTCTGTTTCCGCTCCCCACTTTCTCTGCAATCCATCTGATCCAGAAGCAGATTCCGGAAAACAGTTTTTCCGAAAATGTTCCCTCGTTCCAAAGTACAAAATCCATACTCTCTTCTCCCGTACTTTCTTACTTCACAGCCTCAACCAGAGCTGTCATCTCATCCAGGCTCACGCCCTGCTCATTCACGGAGATAGAATAGCTGTATGCTCCGTTACTCCAGATAGCCAGAACAACCTT
>CAKRRJ010000098.1 GCA_934394615.1 uncultured Lachnospiraceae bacterium | reverse complement strand
GCGGAATTGGCAGACGCGCACGGTTCAGGTCCGTGTGGTAGCAATACCTTGTGGGTTCGACTCCCATCTTCTGCATTCCAGAAAATGAGCCATCGTACAAACTAGTACGGTGGCTCTTCTTTTTTTCAGATTTCTCATGCAATCCCCAAAAGTTTTCCGATCAGCGAAATAATCCCCAAAATCCAGCTCGTTAATACCCCAAACAGGATTACCGGCCCGGCAATCGTAAAGATTTTGCAGCCGATTCCAAACACATGGCCCTCCGCCTTGTACTCGATAGCCGGGGCCGCCACGGAGTTCGCGAACCCGGTAATCGGCACCAGCGCGCCCGCTCCGCCCCATTTTACAAGTTTCGGATAAATGCCAAAACCGGTCAGAAGCACGCTGACCAGGATCAGTTCGATCAGCATCCACGTCTGAGCTTCTTCTTTTTCCATGCCAAAATACTTCATCATCAGCATCACCGATGCCTGCCCCAGGGCGCAGATGATGCCTCCGGTCACAAACGCGTGCAGCATGTCGGTGCCGAGCGCATTGACCGGTGTAATCTGTTTCACATAGTTATCGTAGGCTTTTTTATTCAGTTCCATCGTATAGTTGCTCTCCTTCCTTTGGATTTCTCTGTATTCCCCTTGTCACCTGTTCTCTGTGTCTCGAGGCATCCGTCCTGTTTCATGCATCTCACTCTGCTGCTATCCCGCACAGAAAATAGGTGAGGGAACCTGCCATCTTTCCGAGCGCGATCGCAAGAATCAGATACTTCAGTCCCACTGCCAGATAAATTCTCCGGCTGATGACCGGCAGTGCCTTTAGCGTCTCCGCAAGCGACATCACAAGGCAGCCCACAAAAATGCCGACTGCCAGGCCGAAGATACACAAAAACGGCATTGCCAGTTCATGCAGTGGGATGGGAAACTCATACAGATCCGCGATATTTCCCAGCACACCGCCGGTCACGATCACCGTTCCGTAAAGCAGAAGATGGCGTTTCGTTCCGGTCTTTCCGATCAGGCGCGGGAACACTCCGATAATGACCAGGAACGCGAATACTCCAGCCGCGATCACACCGCCGGCACTCAATCCAACAAAAGCAAGGGCAATGTTTTGAAATGCCTGGCTGCCAAATTCACGAACCATCTGTTTTCCGCTCCTTTCCGCACTTATGAAACATCTACCCCGCGCTCCTTTCTGGAATCGTTCTGGATTACGGTCTTGCAGATATTATCCTCATACAGCCGCATTTCCACCTCCAGCGGAGTCGGATCCGTATTGATCTTCCACTTCGCGAAATGGTTAAAAAACGCAATGATTCCCACCGCCAGTCCCACCGAGTAGGAAAGTTCCAGAATCGTATGCCCGCTCGATTCCTGACCGGTAATCAGGCGGTACACCTCCCCAAACACCGAAGTCACGCTGACATCGTTATTGAAGGTCATGATGGCAAAAGCCGCCCCACAGAAACAGACAACACAGACAAAGATCGTCTTGCACCACTGCCAGAAGAGATTTTGTTTTACCTCTGGCTGGTAGTCAATGATAAACTCCACCTTTCCCACGTTATTCACAGTCACCGTGGAATCTGCCGCCTCCATCAGCCGGATTACATTCAGGGCATTTTCCACATACCGTTTCCGCTTCTGTTCCCGGATCGTTTTGATCTTTAAACTGGCGCAGCGGTTCTGCACATGGGTATCGCTGCAGTAAACCTCCGCGACATCCTTCACCTGAATATCCGGCTTATGCACCTCCGTAATTTCCCGCAGGTTCAGGTATACGGTGTTCTGCGCGCTCATGCCGCTTTCTCCGGGCAGCAGCCATCTGCTGCCTGCTTCCGCGTTTCTCCTGCCCCTCTTTCAGGCATTGTCCATGCAAGCTGACTGTCCGCGTGATACGGATACGCTTTCACCAGTGTCCCATCCGGTTCTGCAGCCGGTCTTTTCCGCAAAAAACAAAGTCCGGCCACGGCAAGCACCAGCATCAGCGATGCCAGCACCAGCCAGAGTCCGGCTTTTGATCTCCTGAATCTCATACTGCGCTCATCCCTTTCTTTTTTCCTGGAGCTATCGCAAAATCGATTCCAGAACATTTCACATTGCGATACCTCCAGTTTCTCCGGTTATCTGGGATTAGTCTGCGCAGAAATGCGGAAAGTATGCAGTATTACATCGCTTCCCGCATCCGTTTTAAAATCTTTTTTTCCAGCCTTGACACCTGTACCTGGGATATGTTTAAATCCGCAGCAATCCGGGTCTGGGTCTGGTTTTCAAAATACCGCCGCACAATGATCTCTCTGTCTTTTTCCGGCAGTTTTTCCATTAACTGCTTTAAGACCAGGCGGTTCATGAGCTCTTCCTCATTCTGCGTACCATCCGGAATCCGGTCCATCAGGCGCAGGCCATTCTCATCCCCGTTTCCCAGTTCGCGGTACAGGGACTCCACCTCCGCTCCGGCTCCCATGCAGGCCGCCACTTCCTCGCAGCTGATATCCAGCTCCTTCGCAATCTCCGAAAGTCCCGGTTCGCGCCCGGTCTTTGCCGTCAGGCTTTCCCGCACCCTGTGGATGCGCAGTCCCAGTTCTTTCATGGAACGGCTCACCCGGATCATCCCGTCATCCCGCAGAAACCGGCGGATCTCTCCCGCGATCATCGGTACCGCATAGGTGGAAAAACGCACCTGAAACCCCAGGTCAAACTTGTCCACCGCCTTCAAAAGTCCGATGCACCCGATCTGGAACAGATCCTCCAGCTCGTGTCCCCGCCCACTGTAATGCCTTGCCACACTCCAGACCAGCCCTACATTCCCCATGACCAGCTGCTCCCTCGCTTCCTCATCCCCGGCATGCGCGCGCCGGATCAGCTCCATTGTCTCCTCCATGCACATCACCTGCCGATTTGCTTACTCATGATCACCTTCGTTCCTTTTCCGGGTTCCGATTCCACATGGATCTCATCCATAAACGCCTCCATAAACGAAAATCCCATGCCGGAGCGCGTGCCGCTCTTGTCTGTCGTAAACATCGGCTCCATGGCCTTTTCAATGTCGCGGATTCCCACACCATAGTCTTCCACCACAACGGTCAGCTTTTTCCCTTCCGTCTCCACTTCTACCGTGATGATGCCGCCCTCGCCGCCATACCCGTGGATCTCCGCGTTCGTCACCGCCTCCGAGACCGCAGTCTTCACATCGTCAATTTCCTCTAACGTCGGATCCAGGCGGCTCATGAATACTGCCACCACCACCCGGGCAAACTCCTCATTCTTAGAAAGGCTCTCCAGTTCCATCCGAAAACGTTCCATATGTTTTCCGTCCTCCCGTTTTTTCAGCTTTTCGACTCTTTGGTCCTGCCTGTCCAAAATTCTGACCGCCACACTTTCCCCCAAAAACACGCTGCCGTTCATCCCGCGATCGCCGCTTCCTTGGTATCAAAATATTTCATCAGCCGCCCAATGCCGCCGATGGCCAGCACACGTCCCACCTGCGCGTTCACCCCGTAGATTGTGACGGTGCCGCCGCTTCCCGCCATCTGCTTGTAACGGTTCAGCAGGATCCCGATTCCGGACGAATCCATAAACTCCGTTCTGGAAAAGTCAAACACCACTTTGTTGATATAGTTTTCCGACAACAGAAGATCCGTCTCATACTTTAAATTCCGGCAGTTGTGGTGATCCAGTTCCTTAGGAAGATGGATTACCAGGGTCTGTCCGTGCGCCTCGTAGGAAAAAGTCTGTTCGTACATAAAAATCCTCCATTTCCAGTGAAATATAGAAATCAGCGGACGCACCACTGGCGCATCCTCGATATGCATAGTGAAAAAGAATGTGCCTTGGCGCATCCTCGCGGAGCGTTTTTGTTTCATAGGACGCAATTTCCTATGGAATCAAAAAAGGTACGGCAGAGCGCGCGTTTCGCGTATTCTCTGTCGTACCTTTTCTTATCATTTTATAATTTCGTTACATAGTTTCTTTAGTACCCTCTCTGGGTCTTGGCGTCATCCACATAATCCGAATTCGGATAGTTCATGATGATGTCCGTAAAATACTGGGTTGCCGTCTCCTGGTCCCCGGCCGTCACATAAGCCATGCCGATCTTATAGATCACCTCAGGGTTGTCCGCCTTGATCTGCAGGCTCTTCTGGTAATACTCCACTGCCTTCGCCGCATCGCCGGCCGCAAGGGAAGTATCTCCCAGCTCCATAAGAAGCGTATAGCCATTTTCAGACATATCCTTCTGGATCCATGCCACGGTCTCATTGAGCACACCATCGTTTAAAACCGACCAGTCGGTATCCACATAGAGGAGCACCGCTGTCTGCTGGTCTTCATCCCGGTATGCCTGCAGAATCTTCACCAGATTCTGATACTGCGCCAAAGTGCCGCCGCTGGAATCCTGGAGGCTCTTTAAGTTCTCCTCCGCCTTATCCTGGGCGCTCTTTGCCGCTTCCATCTTCTGGTTTAAGCTGTCGATCTCAATGTTTTTCTGGTTCAGCTCTTCCAGTGTGTTTTTCATCTCCTGATTATGCTTTGCGTTCAGCGACTCTGTGCTCGCCGGCATGACCAGGAAAAAGATAACCATGGCACCAAGCACCAGGCCAACCAGGATATTCAGCACTGACTGCCAGCCAGTGTTCTCCTTATACGTCGGCGGCATGATGATATCGTCATCCTGCATCTGACGATGGGAAAACGCATTTTTCAGCTTTCTCTTTTCCACCTCTGCCTTGCCGGTGTTCTGCTTTACCATATCCATGTAGCGCTGCGCCCACGGATTATAATGGTCAATCTTGAGCACCTGGTACAGGCAGCGGCCCGCCTTGATGAACTCCTCCTGATGGAGGTAGAGAAGCGCCAGCAGCTCCTGCGCCTTGACGTACTGCGGAAATTCTTCCACCATGCGCATCAAAAGCAGGGTTGCCAGATCCTCGTTGTCGTTCTGCGCGTAGATGAGCGCCTGGTTATACTTCTTTGCCGACTGATCCGCCAGTTCCAGGTAGCCTTTGGCCGCATGGACTTTTCGCAGATACTCTTCCGCCAGATTATCATTCTCCTGTAAGTTCAGGCTGATGACCCACTGGGTCAGCGCCGCTCCCACCTCACCGATCTCGTTGTAGATGAGTCCCAGAAGATTCCGGGCATCGGTCTGGTATTTGTCGAACCGGAGGCTCTTTTTCAGCGCTTCGACCGCGCCGGTCAGATCCCGGCTCTTTGCCTTTTCCAGACCAATATTATAGTAGGCATTGGCGATCTGCCGGTTCTTCGTTCCTGTTTTCATAGTCGTTTTTTGTTACTCCCTGTTTTTCAGCAGTTCCACCATCAGATCTGTCATGTCTGTCAGATCTTCTTTTACGATCTGCGTTTCCACATCGCCCACTTCCAGGCTCGGCTGGAACCGTGCGATCTCCTCTTCAAAATCCAGCATGATTAACCTCTTTTCCTTGACTTTAAGTCTTCCAGGATCTCCCCGATCAGATACAGGGAGCCCACCATATAAAGATGATCTCCCTCTTTCTTCTCAGAAAGCACAAGATCCAGCGCGTCTTTCGTGGAGTCAAACGCCGTCACCCGGCTGCATCCGGCTTCCTCGAACTGCTTCGCCAGCGCATCGGCCTGGAGGCCGCGCTCGCTCTTTAACTGCACTACCGTGACCGATTCCGGGGAAAGCTCCGTACAGAGCAGGCGGATCATCTCATGATAGTCCTTGTCCGAAACCGCGGCAAAAAGAAGCTGGATATGCGGCTTGTCTGCCGTTTTCTGCGCTGCCTGCTCATTCTGCGCCTTCACCGCCTGGATAAACGCGCGGATCCCGCCCGGATTGTGGGCGCCATCCACCCAGACATCCGGTGCCACCTGCTGCATCCGTCCGGTCCAGTGAACCGAAGCCAGCGCCTTTTTGCGGACATCCGCTGTCACCCCGGCAATATCCAGCACTTCCAGCACCTTCACTGCCAGCGCCGCGTTCATGGCCTGGTACGGTGCCGCAAAGGAAACTTCCCGGTAGGAATCTTCTGCCGTAAGTCCGTAAGCCGCACTGCCAAGCCTGTCCGCTGCCGCCGTGATGACAGCTCCTGCTGCCTGGTCGTTGTTGTCGTACACCAGCGGCACGCCCGGCTTGATGATGCCGGCCTTCTCCGCCGCGATCAGCTCTACTGTACCGCCCAGATACTGGGTGTGGTCGAGACTGATGGACGTGATCACGCAGGCCAGCGGATGACGGATCACATTGGTGGTATCCAGCCGTCCGCCAAGCCCTGTCTCCAGAACTACAAAGTCCGGCTTCATCCGTCCGTATAAGTCCATGGCCATGAGAAACACAAACTCAAAAAAGGTGGGGTGCGCGTAGCCTTCTGCCGTCAGCTTGTCCGTGACAGCCTTTACCCGGGTGAAGCTCTCAGAAAACTCCGCTTCTTCCACCGGCACGCCATCCACCAGAAAACGCTCCGTCACATCGGTAAGATGCGGGGACACAAAAGTCCCCACATGATATCCGGCTTCCATGAGCATGGCGGTTAAGTCCGCGCAGACCGAACCCTTTCCGTTGGTTCCGGCCACATGGATGATGTTTAACTGATCGTCCGGATTCCCCAGTTCTTCCAGGAAATGCCGCACTTCATCCAGCGTATTTTTCTTTTTTGTCCAAAGCGGGATCCCCAGCAGGTAATCCCGCGCTTTTTTGTCTATCATTGTTATATATGCCTGTCCACTTCATATTATGAACAGTTGCTGAAACCTTTTGCCAAATTGCAACCTGTTGCTATAGGTCCGCGCATTCACTGCGCTGACCGTACGAATTTATCGGTTCTTTTACTGAAGCTGTGCCAGACGAGCCTTTACCTGCTCCATCATCTGGGTGTACTTCTCCAGCTTTGCCTTCTCCTCGTTGATTTTTGCTTCCGGAGCCTTGCTTACGAACTTCTCGTTGGACAGCATGCCGTTTACGCGGGCAAGCTCCTTGGTGAGACGCTCTTCCTCTTTCTGCAGGCGCTCGATCTCTTTCGCAATGTCAACCAGCTCTGCAAACGGGATGTAGATGGATGCCTCCGGGATCACTACGGATACCGCGTCATCGGCAATGCCCTGCTTGTCAGACTGTAAGAATACCTCGCTTGCGTAGCCCAGGGTTGCGAAGAATACCTTGCTGTGCTCGAAGATCTGAAGGAGTTTCTGGTTCTCGGAAACTACATACACTTTTGCTTTCTTGCTCGGAGCCACGTTCATGGAAGTACGGACGTTACGGATTGCGCGGACTGCCTCTTTGATTGTCTCTACTGCATACTCATCCTGCTCAAAGTTCCACTCTGCCTTGTACTCCGGCCATGCGGATACCATAATGGACTCTTCCTCATCCTGCAGGTTGCAGAAGATCTCCTCGGTGATAAACGGCATATACGGATGTAAGAGCTTTAAGGAGTTGATGAGTACCGTCTTTAAGGTCCACAGTGCTGCAGCCTTGGTGCTGTCCTCGTCGTTCCACAGACGCGGTTTTACCATCTCGATGTACCAGTCGCAGAACTCCTCCCAGATAAAGTCATAAACCTTCTGCAG
>CAKRRJ010000097.1 GCA_934394615.1 uncultured Lachnospiraceae bacterium | reverse complement strand
TCCTACACGTAAGCGATATTCTACGCTTTGCAGCACCCCGTCGCTTGCGGAAGCTAAACATACACGTTCATCATATTCTAGCCGTGATGACCGGCAAGCTGTTAGCTTGCTTATAGTATATTCAAAAATCACCGAAAATGCAACAACTTCAAAAAATATTTTCAGCTTTTGAAAGTTTCAAATCCCAAGATTGTTTTTGATTTTTCCCACTTTTCCAATCATTTATAGTATAATTAAAATATCTTAGTTGGAGGGGGACTTTTTAATGAGAAAATTGAAAAAACATGTATCTTTGCTTTTGTCATGTCTTGTTATCAGCACTGCTGCTCCGGTGATCCCGGGCACAGATACCATGATTATCGCAGAGGCGCATTCTGGGCGAACCGATTCCAATGGCGGACACCGTGATAACAAAAACAAAAGCGGTCTTGGCAGCTACCATTACCACTGCGGAGGTTATCCGGCACACCTTCATCCAAACGGGGTATGTCCTTACAAGTCGGGGGCCAGGCAGAGCACGGCTTCTAAATCGTCTGGAAACAGTTCCTCTGGAAAGAGCTCTGGTTCTTCGTCAGGAAGCACTTCCACTGCAAATACAGTTTCCGTTACTGCTGATTTGATGGATTCCTATCAGGCCGTATTTGACGCAGATTATTACTACAGCCATAACAGCGACCTTCAATCCGCAATTGGCAGCGATAAGCTGAAACTCTTTGAGCACTTTTATAATAGCGGCATGCAGGAAGGACGCCGCGGAAATGAAGAGTTTGATGTGAATTCTTATAAAGAGCATAATGAGGATTTAAGTGCTGCCTTTGGCGATGATTTGAAAGCCTACTATGATCATTATGTGCAGACGGGCTGCAAGGAAGAAAGGGTACACTAGAAAGGAGTCTGAGAGTCTTGGGAAGATTTGTTAATCCGGATAATAGTGCGTTTCAGGTTGCTCTTAACTCCAGAATTTATGTGGATAAAACTGGTTTGATTGAGTACACAAACCGTGTTCTTGATACGACAGATGCTTACATTTGCAATAGCCGTCCGCGCCGATTTGGAAAGTCTTATGCAGCGAATATGCTTGCGGCTTATTACAGTAAAGGTGCAGATTCAGAGAAACTGTTCTCTAAATTGAAGATAGGAAAAAATGAGGACTTTAAGAAGCATCTTAATAAGTATGATGTAATCCATATTGATATCCAGTGGTTTTTATCAAACTGCGATGATGTAGATCAAGTGGTCGATTTTGTCGCAAACTCAGTGTTGGGCGAGCTGCGTGAGATTTATCCGGGAGCACTGCCGCCAGAAGTGTCTCGTTTATCGGATGCTCTCTCAAGAATCAAAGATAAAACCGGGCAGAAGTTTGTGGTTATCATTGATGAGTGGGATGTCCTGATCCGAGATGCGGCAATGAATAATAAAGTCCAGGATGATTATATTACTTTTCTGTGCGGGATGTTTAAGGGAATAGAACCTACGAAATATATCCAGCTTGTATACCTTACAGGCATCCTTCCAATCAAAAAAGAAAAAACTCAGTCTGCATTAAATAATTTTGATGAGTTTACAATGTTGAGCGCAAGTGAACTGGCACCGTACATTGGCTTTACCGAGGACGAAGTTGAAAAGCTGGCGGAAGAGTATCATCGGAATTTCGATGAAGTAAAGCGGTGGTATGATGGCTATCTTTTGAAAGATTATCAGGTTTATAATCCCAGAGCGGTTGTCAGTGTAATGCTGAGAGGGGATTTTAAGAGTTACTGGTCAGAGACAGCGTCTTATGATGCGATTGTGCCACTCATCAATATGAATTATGATGGGCTGAAGACAGCTATCATTGAGATGCTTTCTGGCGCAGAGGTAAAGGTCAACACGGCAACCTTTAAGAATGATACAGTCAATATCAGGAGCAAGGATGATGTGCTGACTTATATGATTCATCTTGGCTATCTTGGCTATAATGAAACCAGAAAGACAGCCTTTGTACCAAATGAGGAAATTCGTCAGGAACTGACAACAGCGGTTGCAAGCAGATCTTGGAATGAAATGTTAACTTTCCAGCAGGAATCGGAACGTTTGCTCGATGCCACATTGGATATGGATGGCACAGCGGTCGCTGCACAAATTGAGAAAATTCACGATGAATATGCATCGATCATCCAGTATCACAATGAAAATTCGTTAAGCAGCGTGCTGGCGATTGCATATCTGAGTGCAATGCAGTACTATTTCAAGCCAATTCGTGAACTGCCGACAGGACGAGGGTTTGCTGACTTCGTGTTTGTACCAAAGCCAGAGTACAAAAATGATTATCCTGCATTGATTGTAGAACTAAAATGGAACCAGAACGCACAAACCGCAATGATGCAGATTAAGAATAAGAAGTATCCTTCTTCGATTTTGAACTATACTGGTGAGATACTGCTTGTGGGAATCAACTACAATAAAAACAGCAAAGAACACCAGTGCCTGATTGAGAAGTACGAGAAAGACTAACACATAAAGCTTAATTGTACAGAAAACATATTCGTTTTATAATAAATTTATTATTTCATACGGATAAGATATGGCTGGCAGAGGGAATAATACCAGGAATCCACAAAATGCAAATGACAATTATCCGGCGGCAGCATTACGGCATATTCGTGATGCGGAGATTCTGAGAGACGCAGATGCATATGAAAATGCCCTTTGTCATTATGCATTTTCTGTGGAATGTGCGCAGAAGGCATTATTATACTGGAAATATCAGCTGAAGCCGTCTGTACATGGTATAGATAAAGACTGGAACTTGGTATCCTCTCTTCTTAATGCCTGGGCTGCTATAGACAGTGGTCTTGCGTCTGCAATGCCTGAGGCTATAATGCCGTCAAAACTTTATGAGGATCATCCATCGAGACGATATCAGAGGTGTTTTTGTTATGGTATTTGTAGATGGTGCAGAAGCGTGGACAAAGGATTTATTTGATAAGATTCGCGAGCTGCATGTGGAAGATCAAAATCTGCCATCAGGGATCAATGCATCTGTAAAATGGTATGTGGTAGAACGTGGAGATTGATTATATTCTGATTGATTCCAGAGCAGGGTTTCATGATATGGCTGGAGTGGTTACGGCACAGATTCCCCATGGCGTGGTACTTTTTGGAAAAGACAGTTTCCAGTCGTGGTTCGGGATTCAGCAGGCAGTACGAACCATTGCAACGAGTCAGGCAGATAAACCGTTTGCGATTATGGTGGACAGTGCCTGTGGGGTGAATGGAACCGTGTCTGAGAAAGAAAAAGAACACTTCCGGCAAAAATCGTATGAAATATTTTGTTCAGAGTATTATGACAATGATATGCAGCCGGGAGTCCGGGCCAGAGGAGAAGAACATGATCCGGTATTTGTCCGGTATACACCTTCTTTAGCTGGAGATATCCCGTTATATGATGAGAACAGAGTGGAAGACTTAAAAATTCAATTGTCTGACCAGCCTTATCGGGAGATCACAGAACGGATTATGCAATGGTTTGGAGAAACTCAGGAAGGAGATGCGGAGAATAGTGGACAAGACGGTCTTGCTTGAAACATTTGAGCAGCTTGGAGAAACAACGGAATATGAGATGGAGGATATCCGCAGTTTCCTGCAGGTAAAACAGTATCAGGAACATCCGGAAAACTGGGAGAATTTTTTGGATGAAATAGATGAGATTCTCGCAAGTAGAGACCGATGGGTGATCATGGCATATGATCAGATCGATCGGATCAGTCCGGAACATGATGTTATGTATTCCTATATCCGCACATTGATTATGTACTGGGAAAGAATCAATATGCCGGAAATTTATCTGCATGGGTTTGGTTTGCGGCGAAGGGACGCTTTGCGGAGACCGAAATAGGAAAGAACAGATCCATTATTTTACCATGAGAGGAGGCTTTTCCCATGTTCCCCATCCCCCCATTCCTTATCCCCTTTGCGGACAATATAAAGCTGTCCGTTTCCTACGATCTCTTAAAACTTGGCGCGGGCAGCCTTTTAAAGCATATCATTCCCGAAAAAAACAAACCATCACCAGACACCCCCGGCGACCTCCCGCATCATATCCCACGTCTTTGTACAGAGCAGGAGCATCCTGGCGTGGATGGAGATTCAGCAGAAGTGTATGATTTTTCTCTCCTGGATTACTGCATGGAGCATCAGAATGTGGTCCTTTTGGGAGAGGCAGGATGTGGAAAAACGCAGGAGCTGCAGTGGATAGAAGTCTGTTGTTATAAGGATGCGAACCTGCCGCGGGCGGTGCGGATTCCGCTGCGGACGTATTCGGATGAATCTATGGCGCAGCTGGCAAGGCAGCATGGCGTGGAACCGGAAGAACAGGAGAATCTATTTTTCCTGATTGATGGTTTTGATGAAATCGCTGGTGTGCACAAGCAGAATTTTCTGAAGCAGGCAGCGCTGTACCAGCAGGAAAATAAGGAGGCACGCTTCCTGATTTCTACGAGAAACCATTTTTACCGGGAGGGGCTTTTCGGAGAAGCGTTTCAGGCAGTGTGGATGCAGCCGCTGACGGAATCGGAGATCGAACGTTATGTGACAGAAATTGGAATTTCATACGAGAACTGGAAGCAGCAGATGGAAGCGAAACAGCTCTCCACGGTCGTGGAAAATCCATTTTATCTGGTGGAGTTGTGTCAGATTTATCAGGAATGCGGAGAAATTCCGGAACGTGACCGGCTGATGCAGACGTTAACGGAACGAAAACTCCGTCAGGATCTGGAAAAGTACCGGATGACGGGAAAGATGGATTTTGAGGAGAACATAGCGGAGGCGGAAATGCTGCTGGAGCGGCTTGCGGCGGCTATGCATGCCATGGATACGCGGGTGCTGACGGAGGCGGAGTATGAGCGCCTGATCCAATCGCCGGAGAAGCGGGAACTGCTGAAGTACCGTGGAATCTGGATGCTTCGTGATGGAAACTGGCAGTTTACGCACAATAATTTTGGTGAGTATCTGGCGGCAAAATATCTGGCGGAACGTCCGCTTGCGGAGGTTCAGGAGCTGGTATGCCTGGGACATCCGGAGCTTGGCATCAGCAAAAACTGGCATCATGTGCTTTCGTATCTGCTGCCGATCTGCAGCGGGGATGTCTGGGACTGGTTTCTGCAGCAGGATTTTACGCTGTTTCTGGATACGGACTGGAACCGGATTCCGGAATCGGATCGAAGCGCGCTGCTGCTTCGGGAATGGGAAAGGACCAAATGCCTTCATGCCTGGATCCATCATCAGAACTACAGGATCCATGATCTGGCGGAATTTGGAATGGATTATACGGCAGTAAAAGTGCTTTTAAAGGAAATCCGGGAACCGCAGGATGAAATTTCGTTGAAGAACGCGATGTTACTCCTCGGTTATAGTCCGTCGCTGTATGGATGTCAGAAGGAGGCGCTGGAAGCGCTTTTGGGCGTTTTGCGTTCAGAACAGGAATCCTGGGTTTATGAGCGTGCCATGATTGCGCTGTTGAATCTAGAACTGATGGATGTGAAATTGCTGGAAACATTGCTGGAGCGGTTTGGGAAGAATACGGAATCGGAGGTGCGGTATCCGCTGTATGTGGCGATCCGGCTGCTGGGACAGGCAGATGCACAAATTGGATTTTTACTGGAGGGCCTGCCATACATCGTAAGTCTGAGGGAAAAACGCCTTGGAAATGAGTCTTACGAGCTGAATCTGGCGCTGCGTTCTGTATCAACAGCACCGGCAGCGCGCAGGCTTCTGGATGTACTGACTGCCACCCAGGCTTATAATCATATTTACGAAATCGATAAAATTGTAAAGCGGGCGGTTTGCTGTATGGAACAGGCATATTCCGGGCAGAAGGATGAAAACTGGCTGGCAATGGAGACTTTTTACAGGCTTTCGGCTATGCACGGTATGCATACGATGGAACGGGAAGCATTGCAGTATTTTGAGAAGACGGGAACGAGGCAGGATCTGTTTGCCAGGCTGCTGAGGGGCAGTGTGAATCGGGATGGCAGGTATGGGACGGTGTATCTTCTTCTGCCTCTTCTGGATGAAGCAATATCAGTATGGATTCTGGAACAGTACCGGCAGCGGAATTTCAGTGACGCGGAGGCGGCGTATTGTCTGGACCTTATGAACACTGGGAATTCAGTGTATGAAGAACTGCGAACGCTGTATCAGGACAGAACGGGAAACATCATCCGTGTGCGGCCGTATATTGACTATGAAGCACGCCGGCGTGAGGGCGAGGTTTCTTATGAGAAGGCCGTGGGAGACAGGAAGCATTATCTCAAACTCCTGGAGGAATGTCTGAATCGGATGAATGTGGAGGATATGAACCCGCAGGAAGTGGAGGAGTCGGATACGCTTTTTTACTGCCTGGAAAGCCGGAACGATTTGCAGGAAGTAATCCAGGACTACCGCCTTTATGCGGGGAAACAGAAATCGGTGCGACAATGGATGAACCTGCTTGCCGAAGATGACCAGGCGTGGGAGGCGCTTCAGGTGCGGATCGTGTGGCAGTGGATGCAGCAGCATAAGGACTCGGAGATTCCTCCTGTTATGAGAACAGCAGCGGAAGCATTTTATGAGAAGCACATCGATTCGGCAGAGTTTGCCGGATGCCAGATCTGGGAAAATCATACAGAATACCGGTGCAGGGACTGGAAATGTTATTATCTGATTTATTTTGTGCAGCGTCTGGAACTTCCGATGGAGAAAGAAAAGGCTCGGGGACTGCTGTTTTTTGGCGGTCATTTTTATGAATCGGAGATGAAAGAACTCTTGCGGCGGTATCTTACGGAGGAAGAGCTGCGCCAGGAGGTGGAACATAATCTTCTGGAGAAAAATCTGAAGGGAGATCCGCTGGAACTTCATCTGGTTTTGTGTGGGGAATATCATTGTATGGAGTGCCTGGAAACGGTGCGGCAGACTGCGCTGGATGAAAAAGTTCCTGAATACATCCGGCGTAAGGCAATCGAAGCGTTTGTGAAGCTTGCGGATGAATCGGCGGTGTGCCGGGAACTGCTGCCGGGTCTGTACGGTCGTCTCTGGATCTGCGCGGCGGAAACCGTGATGCGGGCAATCCGGAACAAACAGGTGAAGAATAAAGCTGGTGAAGCTGCTTGGAAGCCGTTGTTTTTGGATCAGCTGTGGACATTTGGACAGGACTCGGAAGAATTTCGCGTGACCGTGTATGGATGGCTAATCCAGCTGCAGGATATCCGAGGTCTGCGGGCTTACCGGGAACTGCTGGAATCAGACATGGAGGTGCCGGGAGATGGCAGTTACACGGGTCCGGTGGAATCGATTGCGCTGGTGGAAAATCAGGATCTTTGGCCGGAGCTTGCCAATCTTACGGAACTGTGCCTGTGCCCGGAATTCAAAGACCGGGATTTCTGCGGCCTTTCCACATATCTGCCGCGTGCGTGGAATAATGTGGCAGCCGAGGGCGAAGAAGGATATCGTTTTGTGTGCGATGTGCTGGAACGCCAGCAGCAGATTTATAAAGGAGATTTGCAGCGGGAGGCCTGGATCAATGTGTGGCTCACGGATGCCGCGGAAGCGTATAAGACGAGTGTGCAGAGACGGTGGAGTCTGGAACAGAGTATGGAACAATACCGGATGGAAATATGAGTATGTAGAGGGCGGATGGTCGGAACTTCTGGAAATGCTGAAGAACGGAGAAATCGACCTGATGGGTGCGCTGTCTTATACGGACGAGCGTGCTGAAAATATGCTGTTTTCGGAACTTCCGATGGGCGAGGAGACATACTTTAAGTAACTGAATAAGTTGTCAAATGTGATAATATGTGTTTAAATGTGCTCATGGAGATATACTATGAATACATCAAATATCACAAATTACAAGCCAA
>CAKRRJ010000096.1 GCA_934394615.1 uncultured Lachnospiraceae bacterium | reverse complement strand
GGCAGTAGCAAACGGCGCAGCAAGCGTATCTGTTCTGCAGCCGATGTTCTTAAAGCCAACTGAGACCGAGCTGTTCAATCACTTCAAAGCAATCGCAGACGCTGTTCCGGAGACTCCGGTACTGCTTTACAACAACCCGGGACGTGTAGGTTACACCCTGTCCGCTAACCTGGTTGAGAGACTGGCTCATGAGGTTCCGAACATCGTAGGTATGAAAGATACCAGCGGTGATATCACCCAGACCTCTGAGTTCATCCGCAGAAACAGAGACGTAGACTTCAAGGTATTCGGCGGCAAAGATACCCTGCTTTACGCTTCCATGTGCCATGGCGCAGTTGGTGGTGTATGTACCGCAGCAAACTTCATGCCGGAGCTGATCACCGACGTATACAACAAGTACGTTGCTGGTGACCTTCAGGGTTCCCTTGAGGCTCAGTTCAAGTTAAACCCGGTACGTCTGTCTATGGACGGCGCAAGCTTCCCGGTAGCAGCAAAGGATATGGCTAACTTACGCGGACGCAACGTAGGTCTTCCGTACACCCCGAACCTGGCTACTCCGGAGGGTCCGGTATTAGACAAGATCAAAGCTGAGATGACCAAGGCTGGCCTGCTCTAATTTGAAAAGTAACTGAATATCAATTACGGCATTGACGATGGACCGGCGATTCTTCTGGAGTGCCGGTCCATTTTCGCTTATAACAAATAGAAACAAACGAACATTGATTCACTCATGTAGAAGGAGGATTTATGAAATTACTGTTTGCTTCCGATTCTTTCAAGGGAACTTTATCTTCTGACCAGATCATCAAACTGTTAAATGAGTCCGCACAGCGCATTTTCCCGGGCTGCGAGACCGTTGGCGTTCCGGTTGCGGACGGCGGCGAGGGAACCGTTGACGCAGTCATTGCTGTTACCAAGGGCGATTACCGCAAAGTAAAAGTACACGGACCGTTAATGGAGGAGACCGAGGCTTCCTACGGTGTATTCCACGGCGATTCCGCTATTATTGAGATGGCAGCAGCATCCGGACTTCCGATGGTTCCGACTGAGAAGAGAAATCCGTTAAATACCACCAGCTACGGTACCGGCGAGCTCATCAAAGACGCTCTGGATAACGGTTACCGCAAACTTTCCATCGCAATCGGCGGAAGCGCTACCAACGATGGCGGCATGGGCGCTATGAGTGCGCTGGGCGTTCGTTTCCTCGATGCGGAGGGCAACGTTCTGACTGGTGTTGGCTCCGATCTGGAGAAGGTTGCTGATATCGATATGAGCGGCCTGCATCCGGCAGTAGCTGAGGCTGAGATCACCGTTATGTGCGACGTAACCAACCCGTTAACCGGACCGGACGGCGCAACCTACACCTTCGGCAAGCAGAAGGGCGGCACCCCGGAGATTCTGGACCGTCTGGAAGCCGGCATGAAGAACTACGCAGAGGTTATGCGTAAAAAAGGCATGGACGTTGAGAACAAGGAAGGCGCAGGCGCAGCAGGCGGCCTTGGCGCAGCTCTCTGCGGTTTCTTAAAGGCAAACTTAAAATCCGGTATCGAGACCGTGCTGGATCTGATCGACTTTGACGGCCTGTTAGAGGGCACCGACCTGGTTGTAACCGGTGAGGGCCGCATCGACTGGCAGTCCGCATTTGGTAAAGTACCGAGCGGTATCGGCATGCGCTGCAAGGCAAAAGGCGTTCCGGCTGTTGCCATCGTAGGCGGCATGGGCAACGGAGCAGAGAAGATCTACGAGTTTGGCGTAGAGAGCATCGTTCCGACTATTAACGGTGCTATGGATATTGAAGAGGCTCTGGAGCGTGCAGAGGAGCTTTACGCAAACGCTGCAGACAGAACCTTCCGCATGATCCGCGTCGGCATGCAGATGAAATAAAACAGAGATGGGGCTGTCGCAAACTTGATCCCGCCACGTTCCCATATCGTTGTTCGCTTGCTCTCACTTACACATGTTCGCCTGTGTCGGATTTCATCCGCCCCATTTGGACATGCGTGTTCGAGATGCGTACAACCTGATATGGAAATGTTCTGGGCTCAAGTCTGCGACAGCCCCTTTTATCTGAAATGAAGAAGTAAAAATAACACTACATCAGGGAGATGACAACATGAACAGATTTGTAATGCTGCCGGATGGCACAAAGGTTCCGGCGATTGGTCAGGGAACCTGGTTTCTTGGAGAGGACCGGAGTTATTTTGAGGAAGAAAAAGACGCGCTGACAGCTGGTGTAAAAGCTGGCATGACCCTCATTGATACCGCGGAGATGTACGGCGAGGGAAAAGCCGAGGAGCTGATCGGCAAGACGATCGCGGGCATGGACCGCAGCAAACTTTTCCTTGTGTCCAAGGTTTATCCGCACAATGCGGGAAGACGCAACATCTTTAAGAGCTGCATGGCGAGCATGAAGCGGATGGGAACTGACTATCTGGATCTGTACCTGCTGCACTGGAGAGGCGGCGTGCCGTTAGAGGAGACCGTAGCCTGCATGGAACAGCTCAAGAAAGAAGGAAAGATCCGCCGCTGGGGTGTATCCAACTTTGACACCGACGATATGGAAGAACTCTGGTCTGTCCCGAACGGCAAAAACTGCGCGGTAAACCAGGTACTTTACCATGTGGCATCCAGAGGCATTGAGTACGACCTGCTTCCGTGGATGCGCGAGCACCATGTGCCGCTCATGGCATACTGTCCGCTTGCACAGGGCGGAGATCTGCGCCGCGGCCTGTTTGAAAATCCGGTCCTGAGAGAAATCGCGAAAGCACATGGAGCGTCGGTGGCTCAGGTGCTTCTTGCCTTTGTTGTCCGCGATGGAAACACCATTGCTATTCCGCGCGCAAGCCAGGAGCGCCATACCCTGGACAATGCGGCGGCCGACAAGCTGGTGCTGACAGAAGAGGAACTTCGCATGATTGACAAGGTATTCCCGGCTCCGACGAGCAAGGTTTATCTGGATATCGTGTAGGGAGAGACAGGGGGATCAGAGATGGATATCAGCAATTTGTGGACCCTGCAGGTCATGATGTTCCTGCTTGTGGCTGCCGGTGCCATTTTAAAAAGCACAGGCATCTTAAAGGATGATGCGAAGGCGATCCTCACGGATCTGGTCTTGTACTTCTTTCTGCCGTGCAACATCATCAACTCCTTCCGAATGGAGTTTAATCTGGACATTTTAAGAAAATTTGCGGTTGTGCTGGCAATTTCCCTGCTGGTGCAGCTGGTATGCTACATCCTCAGCAAGGTGCTCTACAACCATAAGCCGAAGGAAGTCAAGCGCGTGATGCAGTACTGCACCATCGTTTCCAACTCCGGTTTCCTGGGACTGCCGATCGCGCAGGGCATTTACGGGGCAGAAGGCATGATGTATGCGTCCATTTTCATCATTCCGATGCGCGTTATGATGTGGTCTGCCGGAATTGCCTGCTTTACCGAGAGCCCGGATATGAAGAGCGTGGTGAAAAAGCTGGTTGTGCATCCGTGCATTGTTGCCGTTTACATCGGCCTTGGCCTTATGATCTTCCAGGCACCGTTAAACAGCATGTATGAGGCTGTCTTAAACTGCGGTCTTCCGCTGGTGCCGGACCTTGTGAAGGTACTTCTCGGCGCGCTGGATAAGGCAGTGCGCTCCGCCGGCGGCTGCACCACCTCCATGACGATGGTGCTCATCGGCATGATGTTCTCCGGAATGTCTCTGCGCAGCATGCTGGACAAAAACACATTGTTCATGTCCGCACTGCGTCTGGTGATCCTTCCGGCTATGGTACTTGTCGGCTGCCGCCTGGCAGGCATCGATCCGTTCCTGACCGGCGTGTGCCTGCTCATTACCGGTATGCCTGCGGGCAGCACCTCCGCAATTCTGGCAGCAAAGTACGGATGTGACTATACGTTTGCGACCAAGTGTATTGTTGTTTCCACGCTGCTTTCCCTGATATCTATTCCGGTATGGGCAATGATATTAGGTTAATTATGAAATCCCGGAGCCATTTGTCGTTATTTCCGGACCTTTATATAAACCGCTCCTGCAGCGTCTGTCCGTACCGCTTTGCGAGCCGGATCAGATACCGGTGTGCTTCGCTTAAGTGCGTATCTTTTCGCCGTGCGAAGCACACCTGCCAGCTTGGGCGGCCGGGCAGCCGGAACCAGGCGCATTCGGAACTGTAAGGGCTGTTTAACATCCGGGAATACGGGACAATAGTGCAGCAGAAGCCTCTGCTCACGAGCTGGATCAGCGCGTGGTTCATGGCTGTTTCAATGAGGATCTGCGGTTTGTAACCCGCCTGCTGAAACAGTGGGTCAATGAGCTGGCGCATGGTGGATGCGCTGAAGATCAGGGAAAATTTGCTGTCGTAGAACCGTTTTAAGTCCGTGGTTGCAAGCGGCATGCCAAAGGGGTTGGCACGTACAGCTTCCGAATGGTTTTTCGGAACACCCAGGATGAGGTCTTCCTCAAACAGTGTAATGTATTCGAGATTGATCCGTTCCGATTCGCGCAGCATCACAAATCCCAGGTCCAGCTGGCCGGAGAGCAGCAGTTCGTTCTGCCTGGCAACAATGGCTTCGGTGAGAGCGAAAGAAATGCCCGGATAACGCTGGTTAAACGAAGTAAATATGGAAGTGAACAGGTCAATCCCGTGTTCGTGTGTAAGCCCCAGGCTGATCTCGCCTGTGGCTTCTTTTTTTAAGTCTCCGAGTTCTGTGTAGGTATTCCGCTTGATCTTTAAAATCTCAATGGCGTTTTTGACGTAGATCTCCCCGGCTTTGGTCGGGCGTAAAAAGTGCTTGTTCCGGTCAAAGAGCTGCAGGCCCAGCTCTTTTTCCAGTTTGATGAGCTGCTGGTTTAAGCCGGACTGGGAGATGAACAGTGATTCCGCGGCCTTTGAGATACTCTTATTTTCAGCAATCGCCACAATATATTCCAGCTGTCGAAAGTCCATAAAATCCTCCTGTTGGTAAAAATGTTCAAAAACAAGGTTTTCAGAAAGAAAAAATCACATTGTTTTTGTGGAAAAACAATGAATTAGTAAGAAGAAAAACTTCTTACCAATAGAAAACAATGTAATTTTACTTCTGATTGTACCACAGATATAATAAAAACACATGTAAAACAAAAAGCTTTTTGGAGAAAAAACATCATAAGGAGTGGGGTACTATGAAACAAATGAAATGGCTCGAAAAAAACTTTGAGCTCATGATCCTGGCGGTCATGCTGGTTGTCATGAGCTGCCTGTCATTTGCCAATGTAATTATGCGTTATTGTTTCCACAACGCGCTGAGCTGGTCAGATGAGGTCTGCTGTTACTGTCTTGCGCTTTCCGCGTTCTTTTCCCTGCCGTGTGCGGTTCGCCTGGGCGTCAGCATTAAGGTAGACACATTCACATCCATGATCCCAAAGAGCGCGCAGAAAGTTCTGGGACTGATCTGTGACGCAGTGATGGTCGTATTTTTATGCTGGCTCTTTAAGGGCACAACAGAGATCATCGCCAACGCGGCTCAGGTCAATCAGGCAAGCCCGGCACTGGGCATCCCGATCGCCAACATCTACAGTGTGATGGCATTCGGCATTGCACTGGGAATCGTGCGTTACATTCAGCTGATCATCCGGGTACTGATGAACAAGACAGACGAAAAGGAGGACAAATAAATGGCAATCGGTTTATTTTTCCTGATCCTGGCAATTCTCCTGGCAGTGGCAATGCCGGTGGGCGGCGTGTTCGGACTTATGGCAATGCTGCCGAACCTTTTAAATTCCAGTTTCGCCTATGCGGCAGGCGATGTAGCCCGCGGCATGTTTGCAGGCTTAAACAGTTTCACCCTGTTAGCTGTACCGCTGTTCATGGTTTCCGGTATGATCATGGCGCAGGGTGGTATTTCCGAAAAGCTGTTTAACTTCTTCGGATACTTTATCGGCAACAAGACCGCAGGTTTCCCGTGCGCAGTCATCGTAACCTGCATGTTCTACGCGGCTATTTCCGGTTCCGCGCCGGCAACCGTATCCGCAGTCGGTGCCATGACGATCCCGTTCCTGGTTGAGATGGGATATGATATGGTATTCGCAACCTCCATTGTAACCGTAGCCGGCGGTCTGGGCGTTATCATCCCGCCGAGTATTTCGTACATTGTGTATGCGGCAGCAGCCAACGCGTCACCGTCCAAGCTGTTCATCGCAGGTATCTTCCCGGGACTCTTAATCGGTTTTGCCCTGATGCTTTACAGCTTCTATTACTGCAAAAAGCACGGCGAGGACAAAGAGAAGCTTTTAAAGAGTTACAAAGAGATCCGCGCGAAAGGCTTCTGGCCGTTATTAAAAGAGAGCTTCTTTGCTCTGATGACTCCGGTCATCATCCTTGGCACCATTTACTCTGGTGTCTGCAGCCCGACCGAGTCCGCTGTTATCAGCGTATTCTACGGCCTGTTTGTATGTATCTTCGTTTATAAGACCATCAATGTCAGAAACATCGGCAAGGTGTTCATGGATGGCGCAAAGACCTATGTGAACATCCTGTTCGTTATCGCGGCAGCATCTGCATTCGCAAAGTGCCTGACCCTGCTGCGTTATCCGCAGACCATCAGTGAGTCTGTACTGGCAATTTCTGACAACAAGATCGTGATCCTTCTGATCATGAACCTGATCATGCTGGTTTGTGGTATGATTATTGATAATATCCCGAACATCATGATCTTAACCCCGATCATGGTTCCGATCGCGGTTGCTGCCGGAATCGATCCGGTACACTTTGGCATCATCATGACCTGTAACCTGGCAATCGGCATGGTAACTCCGCCGATGGGCATCAACCTGTTTGTTGCTTCCGGCATGACCAAGATCCCGATGTTAAAGCTGGCGAAATCCTGTATGCCATACATTGTGGCATTCCTGATTTCTCTGGGACTGATTACCTACATCCCGCAGATCTCCATGGGACTTCCGACCCTGCTTTCCGGTGAGGAGACTAAGGCAGTTGCGGCAAACAAGGGTGACAGCGCAGGTCCTGGAAGCACCGACAGCGGCGATTACGGCGCGGACATCGCGGCGCTGGATCCGTCTGAGATCGACGGCGAGTACCACTGGACCGCAGCCATGACTGTTGCGGATACTTCCATCAACTACATGATGGTGGATAAGTTTGCCGAACTGGTGAATGAGAAGTCCGGCGGCAAGATCAGTGTGGATATCTACCCGGGCGGCCAGCTCGGAAACACTACCGAGTTCACCGAGGCAGTCATCGGCGGTTCCATTGATATCGGAACCGGCATGACCACCGACCTGGTAGACTTTATCCCGCAGTTCGCAGTGTTCGATATGCCGAACCTGTTTGACAACACCGCACAGATGAGAGCAGTTCTGCAGAGCGATTTCGTGGATGTTATCAACGAGTACTGCAACGCAGGCGGCATTCAGATGTTAGGCTACTCTGACGCAGGATTCCGTGTGCTGACCACCAACAAGGAGACACATTCCCTGGCAGGCTTAAAGGGCCAGAAAATCCGTGTTATGACCAACAAGTATCACATCGCTTACTGGAACGCGCTAGGCGCGGCAGCAACCCCGATGCAGTTCACCGAGGTATTCATGGGCCTGCAGCAGGGCACCATCGACGGCCAGGAAAACCCGTACATGAACATTGTCGGCAACAACGTGCAGGAAGTTCAGAAGTATGTCGTAGAGACCAACCATCTCGGCCACATCATTACCTTCTATATGAACTCTGATCTTTACAGCAGCTTGCCGGACAACGTAAGAAATCTGGTAGATGAGTGCGCAAAGGCAGCAACCGAGTACGGCAACGACCGTGCAGATGAGAGCATCGCTGAGTACAAGAAGACCTGTGAGGATGCAGGCTGCCAGATCATCACCCTGGATGATTCCGTACTGGCAGAGCTTCG
>CAKRRJ010000095.1 GCA_934394615.1 uncultured Lachnospiraceae bacterium | reverse complement strand
TCGGTGGAACAGCCGCAGAAGATTTTGGTTTTGGTGGCCAGTTCTACGTGAACCTCCAGACCAATGACGGTCTCATACTGTTTGCTCATGTTACTGTGCCTCCTTTTCTGCCTGTTTTGCCAGTTCCGGCTCTTCGTAAGTTCTGCTGCACTCGTAAGCGTAGCCTGCGCGGATGATATTTTTCTCCTTGAAGCAGTCACCGATCAGCTGCAGGCCGATTGGAAGACCCTTGCTGTCTTTTCCGCACGGAACCGTCATACCCGGAAGTCCTGCCAGGTTTACGGAAATGGTATAGATATCGCCCAGATACATCTGAAGCGGATCGCTTAAGGACTCTCCCAGCTTCGGCGCGGTGGTCGGAGCGGCCGGTCCTAAAATGACATCGTATTTTGCAAAGGCCTGATCAAACGCTTTCTTGATCAGCGCCTTGGTGCGAAGTGCCTTCAAATAGTAGGCATCGTAATAACCGCTGCTGAGAACGAAGGAACCCAGCATGATGCGGCGCTTTACCTCCGGACCGAAGCCCTCGGAACGGCTCTTCTTGTACATGTTATGAAGACCCTCATACTCTTTCGCGCGGTGTCCATACTTCACGCCGTCGAAACGGGATAAGTTGGAGCTTGCCTCTGCGGAAGCAATGACATAGTAAGCCGGAATTGCGTACTCTACCAGGCTTAAATCAAACTCTTCCACAATGGCACCCTTCTCTTCCAGAACCTTAGCTGCCTTTAAAATGGCATCTTTTACTTCCGGATTCAGGCCCTCGCCAAAGTAATCGCGCGGAATACCGATGCGCATGCCCTTCACATCATCTACCAGGGCAGAGGTGAAATCACATTCCTCACGCTGAATGGAAGTGCTGTCCTTTTTATCGTAAGAAGCAATGGTTTCCAGAATGGTGGCACAGTCGGTTACATCCTTCGCCACCGGTCCGATCTGATCCAGAGAAGAACCATAAGCAATCAGACCATAACGGGAAACGGTTCCGTAGGTCGGCTTGATGCCGGTCACGCCGCAGAAAGAGCTCGGCTGGCGGATGGAACCGCCGGTATCGGAACCCAGGGCGAAGAAGCACTCATTTGCTGCCACTGCCGCGCAGGAACCGCCAGAGGAACCGCCCGGCACATGCTCCGTGTTCCACGGGTTTTTCGTCTCGCCGTAAGCGGAAGTCTCGGTAGTACTTCCCATAGCGAACTCATCCATGTTGGTCTTGCCCAGGATGATGGCTCCGGCTGCTTCCAGGTTCTTTACCGCCTCTGCCGTATAAGTCGGCTTAAAGTTGTCAAGAATTTTGGAACTGCAGGTGGTCAGCAGTCCCTCGGTACACATATTATCTTTAATAGCAACCGGAACACCGGCTAACGGGCCAGTCAGGGTTCCGTCTTCAATCTGTTTCTGTACTTCTTCGGCGCGCTTTAAAGCGCCTTCCTCATCTACGGTCACGTAGCAGTTTAAAACCGGTTCCAGGGCTTTGATCTGGGCCAGGGCTGCCTTTGTGGCTTCCACGGCTGTGATCTCACCGGCTTTGATCTTTTTTCCAAGCTCTACCGCTGTTAAATCCAGGATACTCACGTTGTTTCCTCCATTCATGTCATGTCTGCTGTTTTCCCTTTTATTCCACTGTCTTCGGAACCTTGAACGCTCCATCCTTCTGCTCCGGCGCGTTCAGCAGGATCTTATCACGCTCATCGCCGTTTGTTACCACATCTTCCCGGAATACATTCGTCATCGGGAATACATGGGACATCGGCTCTACTCCGCTGGTATCCAGCTCATTTAACTTGTCGATATAATCTAACATCCGGCCCATATCCTTTTTGGCCGCTTCTTTTTCCTCGTCTGAGAGTTCCAGCTTCGCCAGAATTCCTACATATTCGATGGTCTCATCGCTGATGATATTTGCCATGATTTCTATTCCTTTCCTGTCCGTTTTCTCTTCACTTTCCTGCCTGGGAGACAGTCTTTTTTACTCTGCCGCATGCTCCTGGCGTCCCGGCTTTTCGTAACTATTCAGTACCTTCACAGTTACGGCTTTTCTCACATTACGGCTCCAGTCTTGTTACGTCACGCGGGAACAGGGAAGTCTCGCGGACGTTCTGCTCGTCTAACAGACGCATGGTCAGACGCTCCAGGCCAATGCCAAGACCACCGTGCGGCGGCATGCCGTATTTGAAGATCATGAGGTAATCCTTAATGTCCTCCGGATCCATTCCGCGCTTTGCCATCTTCTCCAGAATCATCTGGTAATCGTGGATTCGCTGTCCTCCGGTGGTAATCTCCAGGCCCTTGTAAAGCAGGTCGAAACTTAAGGTAAAGCGGGCATCTGCCGGATCATCCATGGCGTAAAACGGTCTCTTCTTGGACGGATAATGGGTAACAAATACGAAGTCGCTGTCGTACTCTTCCTTGAAATAACGGCCGATCAGCACTTCCTCCTCCGGCTCTAAATCGAATGGGTTGCGGATCTTCCGGTTGTATTTTTCGGATACCAGCTGCTTGGCTTCATCGAAGCGTACCTGCGGGATCTGGCTGATGGAAGGAAGGTCAATGCCAAGCATAGAAAGCTCTTTTTTATAGTCCCTCTTTAACAGCTCCATGGTGTATTTTAAGAATCCGGTCTCCATTGCCATGATATCTTCAAAGCTGTCAATGTAGCCCATCTCGAAGTCCAGTCCGATATACTCGTTCAAATGGCGTGTGGTGTTGTGCTTCTCGGCACGGAACACCGGAGCCACCTCAAATACCCGGTCAAACACGCCTACCATCATCTGTTTGTAGAACTGCGGGCTCTGCCCCAGCTCCGCTTTCTTGTTGAAATAGTTTAATTTAAAGACGTTTGCACCGCCCTCTGCGCCGCGGGATACAATCTTCGGAGTATGGACTTCAGTGAAGCCCTGGGAAGATAAAAACTCACGGAATCCTCTTACGATTCCCTCCTGGATTTTGAATTTTGCGCGTTCCCGGACGTTTCTTAAGGATACCGGACGCAGGCTCAGTCTTGTCTCCAGAGAAGTATTCATTTTCCATTTGTTGATGGCGATCGGCATGGTTTCTGCCGGCTCGGACAGTACCCGGATTGCGGTAAGACGGAGTTCAAATCCCTGCGGCGCACGTTCTTCCAGTGCTACCACACCAGTAACTTCCACTGCGGATTCCTCTTTCAGCTCCTTTAAATCGAAGTCGGTTTTTCCCTCTTCATACACGCACTGTACCAGGCCTTCTGCCTTGCGCAGAATCACAAACGCGAACTCACCCATATCACGGATGTTGTGGACCGCGCCGTTCATTTTTACGGTTTTTCCCACATAATCTCCGCTTAAAATCTCGCTGACACTGACTGTTTCCTTCTCCTTGACACCTGTTAAAAATTCCATGCTGCTCTCTCCTTACCTGTGAATGTGATTTTTCGTTGCTGTTTGCGCAACGCGTGAACAGTAACGAATTTTCTGTATTCCTCCGGGAGAATTTTTAAATACAAAAAGTCCCGCCACGGAATACGGTTACATATTCCGGGACGGGACACCATATACTTGTTATGTTCCGCGGTACCACCCGCATTGAGACCTGCCTTCTGCTCCCCTTTGAACAAAAGCGTCTCCACTCTTTAAGACACGTAACGTGTGCCTGACGGATACCCCTACGCACATGTTCCACATAATTCTATGCTGCATGTCTTTCGAAGTACCGGCTCCAGAGTGTTCCCTGTGAGCCAGAGTCCAACCTGACGGCGCTCTCAGTCGGTGACGCCCTCTTCCTGTCGAAGTCCTGCTGGCAAGAGTCTCCTTCACTGCCTTTTCTGGTTAAGATTCAGAGATGTTTCTCTGAAAATTGACATCATGATAGCACAAGTTTTTCTGGTTTGCAAGACCCAAATTCTTTTTTTGTACACCTTTCATTCTGTTCGGTATATAATTTCCGAATTTTCTTTTTCAGTCTCAGGATGCGCATGGCTATGGCATGTTCCCGAACCCGGCTGCGCTTCGCAACCTCCCGGTACGACAGCTTCTGTAAAAACACCAGGTCCACAAGTTTCCGCTCCTGTTCTGTCAGAAGGCTGAGGATTTCCTGTATGCCCTCGGCCTCATCCAGGCGATCCAGAACGCTGTTTTCCGCACTGCAGATTTCCATAGATCCCCACTGTTCTGTCTGCATCAGCATGCGAAGATATTCCTGGCCTCTCTGCTCGCGCCGGATCATATCGATCATCTGGTGCGTCAGACAAGTCATAAAATATGCCTTTGCTTCCGTCTCTGTAAGGCGCTCAAATTTCGCCCTTTTCCTTTCATTTGCAATCATGCTCACGACCACATCGTGGATGATATCTTCTGCATGGTACGGCAGCCCCGCGCTGCTCATTTTACCACTTAGTCTCCAATAAAAATATGATCTGTGTTTCTCATAGAATTTTCCCAGGTCCATAGATATCAGCCTCTCTCTTCTACTCTGGCTCTATGCCTTTTTCTATGGAATTTACTATAGCACGCATTCTGTTTTGCAACTACAAAGGTGGCATATTCCACTGTCTTTTTGACGAAATATGCCACCAAGATCTCATACACAATTTTCAGTTCAGAAAATTCCTATCTGCGACCAGAAACATATTCTGCTCGTTACGCGAGGCTGGCAAGTGCCTTTTTAAACTGCCGCCGGAACAAAAGCGCAGTGAAGGTAACCGCAAGAAAATCCGCCACGGGCTCTGCCGTGTAAACTGCCAGCGTCTGATTGCCGGTAAGGATATGCGGCAGAATATAAATGAGCGGAATCAGCAGAATAAATTTTCTGGTTACCGCCACAATGATCGACTCTTTCGCAAATCCGATGGAGGTAAATGCCATCTGACAGGCAATCTGAATGCCGAACATAAAGACACAGGCCATATAGATGCGCAATGCTTTTGAGGTGAACGCAAGAAGCTCCGCGTCTGCGGTGAACATGCCTGCAAATGCCTGCGGAACCACCTGCACAAACAGCCAGATCAGCGTGGAATAAATCAGGCTGACCTTTAAAAGAAGCTTGAATGCTCCCTTCACACGGTTTGCGTTGCGCGCTCCGTAATTGTAGCTGATGATCGGCTGCGCGCCCTGTCCGAGTCCCTGCAGCGGCAGCATGGCGAACTGCATGGCACTGGTTAAAATCGTCATGGCACCCACCGCGATATCGCCGCCATATTTTAACAGAGAGGAGTTAAAACAAATGGAAATAATGCTCTCGCTGGACTGCATAACAAAGGTTGCCGCGCCAAGCGCCACACACGGCAGGATAACGGCGGGAGTCAGTCCCATATTGCGCAGACGAATGCGAAGTCTTGTCTTTTTTCCGGTCAAAAATGCCAGTACCCAGATGGTGGAACATGCCTGGGAAATGACGGTAGCAAGCGCTGCGCCGCGCACTCCCATATGCATTCCGAAGATAAAAACCGGGTCCAGAACAATGTTGCAGACCGCGCCGATCAGCACGGAAAGCATGCCGGTTTTCGCAAATCCCTGCGCGGTAATGAACATGTTCATGCCGAGTGTCAGCTCTACAAAAATAGTTCCAAGAGAGTAGATATTCATGTAGCTGACAGCATAATCGATGGTGTTTTCACTTGCTCCAAATGCCAGGAGAAACTTCCGGTTAAAGAAAAATAACACAGCTGTAAGGATTGCCGAAATCACAATCTGGAGCGTGAAACAGTTGCCGAGGATTTTTTCCGCCTGATTGTAATCCTGCTTTCCCATATGGATAGACGCGCGCGGAGCACCGCCGCTTCCCACCAGTGCCGCAAAAGCCGAAACGATCATAATGAGCGGCATGCAGACACCCACACCGGTCAGCGCCAGCGCCCCGGACTCCGGGATATGACCAATATAAATACGGTCCACAATGTTGTAAAGCATGTTGATGAGCTGCGCAGTGATGGTTGGGATGGCAAGGGAACGCAGCAGCTTTCCGATTGGTTCCCTCCCTAAAAAGTCTTTTTCATCGTTCATAACTGTTCCTTCTTTCTCTCATCTTTCACCGATAAACGCCGGACATTTGCCATGATCCGCTCGTTAAAATCAGCAAAGCATTCCATTTCTTCCAACGAAAAACCCTCAAAAATTCCCGCAAGATACTGCCTTTGAATGGCGTCAATGGAATCCGTTACCGGAATGCTTTTTTCACACAATCTGAGATGAATCCGTCGCCGGTCGGACGCATCCGGCTGCCTTGCAAGCAAACCTTTCTGAACCAGTGATTCCACCGCCTGAGAGACCTGCCCTTTGGATAACATGCGGAGTTCTGAGATATCCGCCGCCGTATCCACACTTGGATTATTTCTCAAAAATGTGATGATGGTTGCCTCCATCATGGTAAGCTGATATTCTTTACAGATTGTCTGGATACACGCTTCATGGGATTTGGTGATGAAACGCATGAGACGCAGAAATTCTGTTGCCTGAAGCATATACACTCCTTCCGTATCTTCGCCGCTATTTGTTTCAAAATAAAACAGTTCTTTTTTAAACTATTTGTCATTTCTATTATACATATTTTCCTAAGATCTGCAAGCCTTACTTCACAAAATTGTACTTTTCCTAAGAATCTGACCTGTTTTTTGAAAATATACTTGCTTTTCTAAATTAAATCGTCTATGCTTCTTGACAAGAAGCAAACTCTGGAGAGTCTCATGTATGGAGCGCCGAAGGTGTACAGCACGAAAGTGCCAATCTCTCAGGCAAAAGGACAGAGCATATGATGCAGCAACGCATCCGTCTTTCCACACTCTTTAGAGGGAGTTTTTCACCTGCAATGACGCAGCTGGAATACTTCCTTTTTTGTTTACCAAAAACCGGTTCCCCACTGGTTTTCATTCCCCCAGAGCTTCTATCAAACAAAACCCCCTTGGGAGAAAGAGTGAGTATTATGTTAAGTAAAGTAAGTGAGTTTCTGAACTGGCTGGACAGTTTCGTTTGGGGTGTTCCCCTGATCGTTCTGATCCTGGCGACCGGTATCTTCTTAACGGTCCGCCTGCGCGGAATCCAGTTCCACAAGCTGGGCATGGCCTGCAAGTACATGTTCCAGAACGAAGAAGAAGGCCATGGTGAGGTCAGCAGTTTCGCAGCCCTCTGCACGGCACTGTCCGCAACGATCGGTACCGGTAATATCGTCGGTGTTGCAACCGCGCTGGTAGCCGGAGGCGCAGGCGCCCTGTTCTGGATGTGGATTGCTGCGTTGTTCGGCATGGCAACCAAATACGCCGAGGGCGTGCTTGCCATCAAGTACCGCACCATCGATGAAAGCGGCCATGTACTTGGCGGACCGTTCTATTACATCGAAAATGGTATGGGCAAAAACTGGCGCTGGCTGGGTAAGATCTTTGCCTTCTTCGGCGCAGGTGTCGGCCTTCTTGGTATTGGTACCTTTACCCAGGTAAACGGCATCACTGCCGCTGCCGGAAACTTTTTTGACAAGAACAAAGAGCATGTTATTAACCTCTTTGGCAACGATTACAGCATCGCCGTTGTCGTAACCGGCATCATTCTGACCATCTGCGTGGCGCTGGTTGTACTCGGCGGCATCAAGCGAATTGCAAGCGTATCTTCTGTAATCGTGCCGTTCATGGCAGTCTTTTACATTGCTGCCTGCATCATAATCCTTGTTTTAAACGCTGCCAAAATCCCGGCTGCATTTGCTGAGATCATCCAGAGCGCATTCGGTCTGCGTGCTGCAGCCGGCGGTGCGCTTGGCGCGATTCTGATCGCTATGCAGAAAGGAATTGCCCGCGGTATCTTCTCCAATGAGGCCGGACTTGGAAGCGCACCAATCGCCGCTGCCGCTGCCCAGACAAAAGAGCCTGCCCGCCAGGGTCTTGTTACCATGACCGGCACCTTTATCGATACCATCATTGTATGTACCATGACCGGCCTGTGCATCGTTCT
>CAKRRJ010000094.1 GCA_934394615.1 uncultured Lachnospiraceae bacterium | reverse complement strand
CCCTTCAGATCCGGAAGCTCTACCGGGATCCGGCGGTCAAAACGGCCCGGTCGAAGGAGCGCCTTGTCCAGAGACTCCGGACGGTTGGTCGCTGCCAGAATGACAACACCCTTGCGGCCATCAAAGCCGTCCATCTCGGTCAGCAGCTGGTTTAAGGTCTGTTCCCGCTCGTCATTTCCGGAAAAGCCGGAACCGTCACGCTTCTTACCGATGGTGTCGATCTCATCGATGAATACGATACACGGTGCCTTCTCATTCGCCTGCTTGAACAGGTCACGCACCTTGGCTGCGCCCATACCGACGAACATCTCCACAAATTCCGAACCGGAGATGGAGAAGAACGGGACATGTGCCTCACCGGCTACTGCTTTCGCCAGCAGAGTCTTACCGGTTCCGGGAGGGCCTACAAGCAGTGCGCCCTTCGGCAGAACCGCGCCGATGTCCGCGTATTTCTGTGGGTTATGCAGGAAATCCACGATTTCCTTTAAGGCTTCTTTCGCTTCTTCCTGGCCTGCTACATCCGCAAAGGTCTTGCCGGTCTCGGTTTCCGCATAGATCTTGGCGTTGGATTTTCCGAACGTCATGGCATTGCCGCCCATGCCGCCCATGCGCTTCGCCATACTCTTGCTTAAGATCTGTCCGATAACGACAAACATCAGGATCGGCAGAACCCAGTTAAAAATGAAATTCTGCAGCGGTGATGCCTGGGTCGGGATTTCTTCTGAGAAGCTGATGCCCGCGTTTTTCAGGCGGCTTGTCAGATCATCATCCGGCCACAGACCTGTTTTGTAAATTTTGATGTTTGCCGAGTTCAGATTTTTTAAGGACAGCTGGCCATTTAAAGCCTGCTCCACATCCTCCGTCCAGAAACTAAGCTTGTCGGAATCTCTTTTTACGCCTGCGACCTCGCCCTTATCCAGCATGTCCAGGAACGTATCGTAGGTTACCTCTGTCACCGAGCGTTCTGCCAGAGCCGGCATAACCAGCGCGTTCAGCAGAATGGTGATCAGAAGGATGATACCGTAATAATAAAGCAGCTTTTTATTCGGCCGCTTCGGTCCTTCTTCTTTCATACCCATACTGTGTTCTCCTTTATGTCTTTTGTTCTTTGTAACTGTTCAGTCTCTGCACAGTTACGATAATTTCCAGAATTGTTTCTTTTCTGTTCTATTTAGTATACAACAAGAGCGGAGGTTTTTAAACCCCCGCTCCTGTTAAAACTTTCTAAATTGTTTGTGTTTGTTTTGTGAACTATGGTGCTTCCCACACTGTGAAAACCGCCACATGATTCTGCTCCCTAATCCGGAATAGTCGGAACTGCATTGGCCGGAACCGGGCTCACAAAGCCTGCTGCCGTGCGCTTCTCAAACTCTGCCCGCGCCTCTTTCAGAATCTCCGGCTGATTATAGAGATCGATGGCTGCTGCCGCCAGCACTTTACCTGCATGAACCGCTGCCTTGTGACCGATCTCGGTGCGGTCACAGGAAACATTCTGCCAGCTGTGCCCCGGGCAGCCGTTCGGCCATGCCGCCACATGGATCTGCGCGGTCGGAGTCAGCCAGCTCACATCCCCCACATCGGTAGAGCCCGGTCCGAATGCGTCACCCTGATACAATGGTGCCAGAAACGCGTTCATGGCATGACCGCACGCCTTCTGCATTGCCGCAACCTGCTCTCTTGCGCTCTCACTGTTCGCTGCTGCCACACCGGAAATCCGGTCACTTCCGACATAGGTTTTGGAAAGCGCGTCCGCAAAGGCATTTTCCTCATCGGTATAAGACGGCACACCAAGCTCCTCATAATTCTGATACAGTACCCGCTCCAGTGTAAAATTGCTGATGGTGTCTGCCACACCGTCGATGAATTTTTTCTCGAAGGTTGTCTCAGTCATCAGCGCCGCACCCTGGGCAATCTTGTCCACCCGCTTCTGCAGCTCCACAGCCTCCGCCACATGGTTGGAACGCACCATGTAAAGCACACTGGCCTTCGCCTGTACCACATTCGGGCTGCATCCGCCTGCATCGGTGATGGCATAATGAACTCTTGCCTTATCGCTCATATGCTCCCGCAGATACTGCACGCCGGCATTCATCAGTTCGACTGCGTCCAGAGCGCTGCGTCCCTTGTCCGGCGCGCCTGCCGCGTGCGCCGCAATGCCGTGGAATTTGTACTGGGTCTGAATGCAGGCATTGGAGGAACCGGTAGCTACCTCATTCATATCCCCCGGATGCCAGGTCAACGCCGCGTCCAGGCTCTTCCAGACGCCGTCTCTTGCCATAAAGGCCTTGGCTGCGCCGCCCTCTTCTCCCGGACAGCCGTACAGGATCACCGTGCCTTCCACCTGATTCTGCTCCAGATAAGCCTTCACGCCAATAGCAGCCGCCATGGCACCGGCTCCCAGAATGTTATGTCCGCATCCGTGACCGCTTCCGCCATCTTTCAGAGGCTTCTCCTCGGTGCATCCCGCCGTCTGGGATAAACCGGAAAGCGCATCGTACTCCGCCAGAATGCCAATGACCGGACGTCCGCTTCCGTAGCTTGCGGAAAATGCCGTCTCAATACCGCTGATGCCCTTTTCCACATGGAATCCCTCTTTCTCCAGCACCTCACAGTAAAGAGCGGCAGACTTGAACTCCTGAAGGGATAACTCCGCATATTCCCAGATATGGTCTGCCACATCACAGATCCGTTCTTTTCTGGACTCAATGGCCGCCAGGGCCGCTTTCTTTTCTTCTGTCATAATCGTCCTCCTGTCCGTCTCAAAAACATTTTGTTCTCGTTACATCTTACCACAAAAATCGAAAAAAGGTGCCGGAAAAATCCCGGCACCCAATCATATCTTTATAAAACTTTCGCAAGAAACTCTTTCAGACGTTCATGCTTCGGATGATCGAAGATGTCCTCCGGTGTTCCCTCTTCCAGCAGCTTTCCATCTGCCATGAAAAGCACGCGGTTTCCAACCTCTTTCGCGAAGCCCATCTCATGGGTTACGACTACCATGGTCATGCCCTCGTGAGCCAGCTCCTTCATAACGTCAAGAACTTCACCTACCATCTCCGGATCCAGCGCGGAAGTCGGCTCGTCAAAGAGCATCACCTCCGGCTCCATAGCCAGCGCGCGCACAATGGCAACTCGCTGCTTCTGACCGCCGGAAAGCTGGATCGGATATGCGTCCGCACGGTCTTTTAAACCAACGCGGTCCAGAAGCTCCAGGGCTTTTTTCTCCGCGTCCGCGCGATTGACACCTTTGACCTTCATCGGCGCAAGCACCATATTTTCCAGAATCGTCATATGCGGGAACAGGTTGAAGTGCTGGAATACCATGCCCATACGCTGGCGCAGGGCATCGATATCCAGTTTTACGGTCTTGCCACTCTCATCCTGGTATTTCTTCTTAGTGATATCTACACCGTTGAAGATGATGGCCCCTCCGGTCGGCTCCTCCAGAAGGTTTAAACTTCTGAGGAACGTAGACTTTCCGGAACCGGACGGTCCGATGACAGCCATGACATCACCCTTGTTGATGTTGACCGTTACGCCGTCCAGCGCCTTGATGGTACCCATCTTGTAATGCTTCTTTAAATCTTTTACCTGAATCATGCTATCGTTTGTCGCCACGGCTCATTCTCCTCTCAAAATATGCAATAATCTTGGAAGTCGGGAAGCACAGGCAGAAGTAAATTGCCGTTGCCACCAGCAGAGGCTCCACGATAACAAAAGTTGCACCCTTAACTGCATTAACTGCAGACATGATATCCTGTACACCGATGGTGTAGGTGATCGCAGACTCTTTGATGATAACAACAAACTCATTTGCGATCGCCGGAAGAATATTCTTAAGTGCCTGCGGGAAAATAATGTAACGCAGGTTCTGAGTCTGGGACAGTCCCAGGGAACGGGCTGCCTCGGTCTGTCCACCGTCAATGGACTGGATTCCCGCACGGATGATCTCGCACAGATATGCGCCCGAGTTCATGCCCAGGGCAACAACGCCCGGGAAGAACCGGCTGAACTTGATAAATCCAAACATCTGGAAAGACGGAAGCTGGATGACGCCGAACACGCCATAGTAGATGATAAACACCTGCACGATGACCGGCGTGGAACGCAGGATCTCAACATACGCCGTTGCCAGGAAAGACAGCGGATTGAAACGGCTGATCCAGACTAACGGACCGCCCTCACGCATGTGACCGTCTTTATCAAGGCCCAGTGCCCGGAACGGCCGGACATTGGACATCCTCATCAGTGCCAGTAAAAGCGCGATGCAAAAACCGATCGCAACCGTAAATACGGACAGCAGGACCGTTACAACAATGCCCTGTCGGAACAGCTCAGCATACGGCGCAATTTTGGAGAAATTGCTCCATTGAACAAAATGACTCATCGGGTGCTCCTTTCAGTATTAGTTCTGAACGTTTCCTTCTGCGTCCAGAAGACCCTCGTATTTCTCGCCTGCTGCAAGCTCGCCGGCGTCAGCGATGAACTTCTCAAGGCTGCCATCCTCTTTTGCAGCTGCGATTGCTTCGTTAACGCCTGCTAACAGAGATGCGTTGTCTTTGCAGACACCGATTGCAGAACCCTCGGCATCATACGGTACATCCATAACGAGCTCAAGCTCCGGATAGTTCTTCTGATAGCTCTTCGCTACATCAGTCTCGATGAATGCAGCATCCATCTTACCGGTCAGCAGCTCAGAAATGATATCAGTAACTTTCGGCAGGCCAACGATGTCAGCGTCCGGGGTGTTCTCATTTGCCAGATCCATCTGAATGGAACCAACCTGTGCGCCTACGGAAACATCCGGCTTGTTCACTGCTTCAAAGCTGTTGAATTTCTCTGCGTTATCTTTTGTGGTAACTAAGGACTGTCCACCCATGTAGTACAGATCAGAGAAGTCCATGATGCCCATACGTTTCTCATCCGGGGAAAGTCCAGCCATGCCCAGGTCAACAGATTTGGTCTGCAGCTCGCTTAATACGCCATCGAAGTCAACGGTAACAACCTCTAACTCAAGGCCAAGGTAATCAGCGATGTACTGAGCCAGATCCATATCGAAACCAGACAGCTTCGGGGTTCCATCCTCACCGATTGCGTAGAACTCATACGGAGCGAAGTCCGGGCTGGTTGCTACGGTCAGCTTGCCAGGAGTAACTGTCTCGATGTCAGCTGCTGCAGCTGCCTCGGTCTCTTCTGCGCTGCTCTCTTCTGCTGCTGCCTCAGTTGCCTCGGTCTCAGCCTCGGTTGCTGCTGCAGTGGTCTCTGCCGGCTTGCTGCCGCCACAAGCGGTTACGGAAGCTGCCATACATGCTGCCATGGATAATGCCACGATTTTCTTCTTCATAATAATCCTCCTCATTTTGCATTTATTCATTGTTCGATGAATACCATGCATAAATATAAACATATACCTAAACATTATAGCGAATTTCAAAAATTAATCAAGTGCCAGAAATTGAAAAAAGGAGGAAATCCGCAGATTCCTCCTTTTTTGTGCATTTTTTTCTGTTTTACTTAAGAAAATGAAGTAAGGATATGATTCGTTACCATCTTCGGGTCATCAATGACAAAGTCCGGATGGAAGGCTTCCAGCTCCTCCCGGTCGCGGAATCCCCAGGTCACGCCTACCGTATGGGCTTTGGCATTCAGACCGGTCTGCATATCCGTATTGGTGTCTCCAAAGTACAGGCATTCCTCCGGTCTGCAGCCAAACTGCTCCAGAATCAGGTTCACTCCAGACGGATCCGGCTTCTTCGGAATTTCATCCTTCTGTCCTGCCACGATATCGAAATATCCTTTTCCAAAGACGGTTTCGATATTCTCCACAGTCCGGGCATGCGGCTTATTGGAGAGGACCGCAATGCGGATTCCCTGCTTCTTCAGTGCTTCCAGCATCTCCCGGATTCCATCATAGGGCCGCACATGATAGAGGCAATGCTCCGCAAACAGTTTTGTATAGGAAGAAAGTGCTTCCTCGTAATGAACCAGAGCTTCATCTCCGCTGTACTGCAGCGCGCGCTTCACCTGCATGCGGAATCCATCTCCCACAAAATGCTTTATGTGTTCCTCATCAACCGGACCGTATCCGAACTCTTTTAAGGTCAGATTGGTCGTGTAGGTCAGCGCGTCCAGCGTGTTTAATAAGGTACCATCCAGATCAAAAATACAGCAGCGAATCATACAAGCTCCTCCTTTATGCAAAAAATTTAACCCAGATACCCTGAATGAACAGGCCCAGAATCATGAGCGGCAGAATGTACTTCACATATCCGCGGATCCATGCAGGCACTTTCATGCCAACACCTTCATTGGCCTCTGCCCGGTATTTGTCAAAGCCCCATCCGAAATCCCAGGTTGCAAACAACAGATACACCAGGGAACCAAGCGGAAGCAGGATGTTGCTCACCAGGAAATCTTCCAGGTCAAGCACAGAACTTCCGACTCCCAGCGGCTCAAATCCACTGAGTACATTATAACCTAAAGCGCACGGGAGGGACAGTATAATAATCAGAATCACATTAATCTTTGCGGATTTTTTCCGGTCAATCTCAAACAGCTCCATATCACAGGCAATGATGTTCTCAAATACCGCGATAACGGTAGAGAACGCCGCACAGGACATGAACAGGAAGAACAGGCTTCCCCAAACACGTCCGCCAAGCATAGAAATAAACACGTTCGGCAGGGTAATGAAGATCAGGCTCGGGCCGCTGTCCGGATTTACACCAAACGCAAAGCATGCCGGGAAGATGATGAGACCTGCGGTGATTGCCACAAAAGTATCCAGAATTGCTACGTTCACAGACTCACCTAACAGCGTATTGTCTTTCTCCAGATAGCTTCCGAAAATCGCCATAGCTCCGATACCAAGGCTTAACGTAAAGAAAGACTGGTTCATGGCCGATACGATAACCTGACCGATTCCCACAGACTTCATCTTCTCCACATCCGGAAGCAGGTAAAACTTCAGGCCTTCCATGCCGCCCTCCAGGAATACGCCATGGATTGCCAGAATGATCATCAGGGATAACAGACCGATCATCATTACTTTCGTAATACGCTCTACACCAGCCTGCAGACCCAGGGAACAGATCAAAATACCCACGATAACGACAACTGCCATCCAGAACACGTTAATGCCCGGACTTGCCAGCATCTGACCAAACATTCCCTGAACGCCTTCGGTATCCAGTCCGGTAAATGCTCCAGTCACAAAACTGTAAAAATAGTAGAGCATCCAGCCCGCTACCGTGGTGTAAAACATCATTAACACATAGTTGCCAAGCAGCGCCACATAACCATGCAGATGCCACTTACTTCCCGGTTTCTCCAGCTCCTGGTAAGCCTTAACCGGACTCTTGCGGCTGGCACGTCCCACTGCAAACTCCATGGAAAGCACCGGCACACCCATGATAGCCAGAAACAGCAGGTAAATTACAACAAAAATACCACCGCCGTTTGCGCCTACCACATACGGGAAACGCCACACATTACCGATACCAATGGCGCATCCTGCAGACAAGAGCAGAAAGCCCAGTCTTGATTGAAATGTTTCTCGTTGTTTCAAATCGTTTTCCTCCTTGTATTCCCCCATTTTGTCAAATCAAAATACTTACTACCCTGCGTTGCCGCAATATTCGCTATTATACACTATCCTCTCATTGTCGTCAAACGTCTTGTCTTCCATTCCATCGCTTTCGCCAGAGAGCTCGAGATGTCGCAGAACGTCCAGTGGACGTTCGCTTTGCGACGACCGGAGTGGAACGGAGACCTCGAACGTTCGAGCCCGGCCAGGCTTGAACGCACGAAAAAAAGACGCCCTCAAAGGACGTCCTTTTTTGTGTTATTGAGAGCGCGAGACGGGACTCGAACCCGCGACCCCGACCTTGGCAAGGTCGTACTCCACCAACTGAGCCACTCG
>CAKRRJ010000093.1 GCA_934394615.1 uncultured Lachnospiraceae bacterium | reverse complement strand
ACCGGATTGCACGGAATGTCGTTGCCGCGGATATTGAACAGCCAGACAATGTCATCCAGCGTGGTGATGATATGCACGTCCGCATAGGCCTTCTTCATGGCTGCCCGCAGGTTTGCGATCTTCTCGGATGCGGCCTGTCCGGCATATTTCTCTTCCAGAATCCAGACCGGCTCAGCAGAAAGCTCCGGGCGGTTTTCCCAGATCTCGCCGATCAGGTCATAATCCGAGCAGATGACTGCGTGTTTGTGGGAAAGGCGCTCTTTTAACGCCTCGCCAGTCTTGCTGTTGATGACGCGTCCGTCGAATCCAAGCACGCCGCCCTCCGGCATATGTTCTTCCAGATACTGCTGCACGGTCGGCACCCCCGGCTGGCCCATCTTCATCAGTTCCACGCCGCTGCCCTTCAGCTCTGCTGCCGCCTGCACAAAATAGCGGCCATCGGTCCACTGTCCTGCCCAGTCCTTTGTGATCAGCGCGATTCCGGCGGAACCGGTAAATCCGGTGATGTATTTTCTGCAGGTAAAATGCTCTCCCACATATTCAGATTCATGAAAATCCGCAGTCGGCACCAGATAGGCGTCCATATGATAAGTCTCCATCTCTTTGCGGAGACGCGCAATTCGTTCTTTGATCTCACTCATGTTGTTATCCTCGTTTTCCTGTTTATCGCGCAGCGCAGCTTCTATTTATTTTCCCTTTGCTGGCTGCCGCACATGCTGCAATTTTCGTTTTTAGCTCTGCCGCATGGCATCCTCAATGGCTGCTGCGATGCCCTCACTGTAGGTCGGATGGGCGCGCATGGCCAGGGAAAGCTGCTTAGCTGTCAGTCCGTTGGCGATGGCCGTTGCCATCTCCCCGATCATATCCGTAGCGCGCGGACACATCATCTGCGCACCGACAATGGTGTTGGAATACGCTTCAAAGATCAGGCGGATAAAGCCGTGTTCCTCTCTTGCAATGATGGATTTTCCATTCTCTCCCATATCGTACACACCGCAGCGCACATTCATGCCAAGGGCGCGCGCGCCTGCCTCAGAAAGGCCGACCGTCGCGATCTCCGGTTCGGTGTAGATGCAGCTCGGCACGATCGGCAGAGAAACGAACATGCCGTTCGGAACTGCCTCAAGCCGGATGCTGTGCGGTTTCCCGGCCAGATTTTCCACCACATAGGTTGCCTGCGCCATCGCAACGTGCGCAAGCTGGGTCTTTGCGCAGACATCGCCGATGGCGTAGATGCCAGGCTCGCTGGTCTCGAAATCCGCATTCACCACCGGACGCCCGTTTTCCATCTGCAGGGTCATATCCTCGCCGAGAAGACCCTCTGTGTACGGCGTTCTTCCGATTGCCACCACAACCTGGTTCGTCTTGATCTGAGTCGTATCGTTTGTCAGCAGGTGGCGCACCGTGCATACCAGGCTGTCTTCCCGCTGAATCTCTTCCACCATGGAATTACAGTACACCGTAATGCCCTTCTCGGTGAGCTGTTCTTTTAATGCCTCGGAGACTTCTTCATCCATCGGCCCAAGCAGGTGCGGTCCCTTTTCCACAATGGTCACTTTGGAGCAAAGCGCCTGGAAGATGGTCGCGAATTCCACACCAATCACACCGCCGCCCATAATGACGATGCGGTCGTAATTCCAGGTCGGAACCGCAAGCAGACGATCGCTGTTGATGACGCCCGGAAGATTGATGCCCGGGATATTCGTCATCTGCGGCTTTGCCCCGGTTGCGATGATGATGTTTTTCGCACGCAAATATTCTTTTCCATTCTCACCCACGACCTCGATGGTCTTTTCGCGGCGGATGGTTGCTTTTCCTTTAATAAAGGTGATGTCGTTTTTATCGAACAGTTTCTGGATCTCACCGCGGTAACGGCGCACGGAACGCTTTTTGTAATCCTGCATCTTCGCAAAATCAAACGAGATGAAGTCCGTGGAAACACCGAACTCATCTCCATGCTGCATCATGGAAAAAATGTTGGATGCGTGCAGCAGTGCTTTCGTGGGAATGCACCCGCGGTTGATGCAGACGCCGCCCAGCTTGTCCTCATCGACTACAGCCACTTTCATGCCAAAGGATGCTGCCTTGATGGCCGCTGTGTAACCGCCCGGTCCTGCCCCGATAATCACCAGATCGTAATATGATGCCATAATTGTTATTCCTTTCATCCCGGGACTGTCGCAAAATTTGTCCCTCTTATCTACTTCAAAAAAGATGTAATGCCTCGCAGGCCTTGTAAACACCGTCCTCGCCAATCGGTGTTGTGACGTAATCTGCAGCTTCTTTTAACTGCGGATTCGCGTTTCCCATGGCCACGCCGGTTCCAGCTGTTGTGAGGATCTCAAAATCGTTCATGCTGTCGCCGAACGCAATGGTATGTTCAAGCGGAACATTCCAGACCCCGCACAGGCGTTTCAGTCCCTCGGCCTTAGATGCATCTTTCTCGATAACATCCGCGCCCTCCCGGCTGGAGAACATCGGGAGCTTCAGCATTGGGAACGCAGCTTCCACCTCTTTCGCGCCAGGTTCATGACCGATATACGCAAGTGTGCGCACCGGCATGTCCAGAAGCTTCCACGGATCGCGGAATTTGCGGTCCGACATGTTCCAGCGCACCATATCGTGACGGGTCACGCACCAGGGATTGATGAAATAATCCGTATCTCCATTCGTTATACCAATAGCATAGTCCTTTCCCTCCGCAAAATGCAGAAGTTCTTCCACCAACTCCCGCTTCATGCAGTGCTCGTAGATCATCTCAGAACCAATGGTGATCTTATTTCCATTTAAATGGATGATGGCATCCGGCTTCACCTGATCGGCAAGGCCTTCGCTGAACTTGGCATCCATGTCGCGGCCGGTGGCGATCACGATATAGTAGTTTTCGCGCAGCTGGTCCACCGCCTGAATGGCACTGTCCGGGATCCTGTAATCCGCATGGTTCAGCAGTGTCATATCCATATCAAAGCTGACTATTCCTTTCATAGTAACTCTCCATTTTCCTTCTGTCATTGCAGCTTCCGCAAGGTAGCGGCAGCTGCCAGATATTCTAATAACCATGATAGCAAAGTACCGGGGGACTGTAAAGACTAAAAAAGCACGGAGGCCGATGCAAACGCATGACTTTCCGTGCTAAAAATCAATAGTGAATCGGGGCAACAGGATTTGAACCTGCGACCTCTCGGCCCCCAGCCGAGCGCGCTACCAAGCTACGCCATACCCCGATCGAACTCTCATAGTATACCAAAAATTCGCGGGTTTGAAAAGCGTTTTCCTGAAAATTTTATACCGTCTCCGCTCCCGTCACTCTCCGGATATGAATTGCCAGGAACCCGGTCTCTTCCTTCGCAAACGCCAGTTTCAGTTCCTGCTCCAGTTTTCGCAGGATCCGGTCGGCAAGATCGTATTCCGACGGAAACGTATTTTTTGCGTACGCTTCCAGGTCCAGATCGGTCCGTTCTCCTTTCCGGGCGCGTGCCAGCATGTAGCGGACGTGGCTCATCAATCGGTTATAGCCAAGCGAACCATATGGAAGCTGCTTTCCGGTCCCATCTTCGATCATTGCCATGCAGGCATTTACCAGGCGGGCTGTCTCCAGAGAATCCGCCACATTTTCCTGAGCGAGTCCGGCGTGGATGTGCAGCGCGATAAAACCGGCTTCGTCTTCCCCAAGCGTGATTCCGGTCATTGTTTTTAAGATCCCGCACCCTTTTTTGGCTGCTTCGTATTCCTCGCCAAACAATGCTGCGATATCGTGCTGAAACGGATTTGGAATCTCCTTTTTCTCCTGCGCGCGGGCTGCCGCCATGGCAATGTGGTCGGCCATAGGGATCAGAATATCATGCTGCAGGGGGCCCATCGTCTCCTCTGCAAGCTCAATAATCTTTCCTGATGCCTCAATATAAACCGGATCGATGCCATTTACCCTGCTCAAAACCGATGTTTTTTCCTTCACAAGCTCATAGCGCTTTGCCTGCGGAAGCTTCTGCATCCGCTCCCCAATGCGGTGCCCGAAACCGACTCCGTTCCCCAAAAGGATCTGTTCCCGTCCGTTTGTATCGTCCAGAACCAGGATTCCGTTATTGTTTAAGACTTTGATTACCCGATACATTAAAAAATACCTCCTGCATCTGCTGCTTATCTTGTTATTATACACGACAACCGCAGAATACAGAAAGTATTTTTTCGCTTTTCTATAATGAATACTCCCTCATTGGCAAATCCACAGTCCCTGCTGCGTTACACAGGATCTTCTGTTTCGGAAATTCCTATCTGCGGATTGTTCCGATCTGATCCAGCCGCTCCACGCTTTCTTCTCCCCTCAGGTGCAGCTGCTGTCCCTCTGTCAGACCGGTAAAAATAACGATGCACGCGTCGCTCACCGCATGCTCCCGGATGTAAGCCGGATCAAATTCCATCAGCTTCTCGCCTTTTTTGATTTTCTGTCCGTCACTCACAAAAACTTCAAATCCTTCGCCGTTCAGTTTCACGGTATCCACACCGATGTGGAGCAGATACTCGGTTCCATCTGCTGCCTTCATGCCGATTGCATGCTTGCTCGGGAACACGAACATGACTTCACCGTCCTCCGGTGCCACAACCGTTCCATCCTCCGGCATAACCAGATAGCCGTCTCCCATGGCTTTGCTGGCAAATGCTTCATCCGGTGCCTCTGTGATTGGTTTTAACACACCCTTGAACGGGGAATACAGCAGATGCGCCGTACTCTCCGCACCATCATCCACAGACAATTCTGCAGTGGCTCCGGTCCCATCATTTTCTGCGGATTTCTCACTGGCAGTTTCAGTTTTCGGCTCAGTTTCATCCTCATCGTGTTCCTCTGCCAGATAAGATTCCAGTTCCGATTTGATTACGGTAACCTGCGGTCCGTAAATGACCTGGATTCCCTGTCCTTTTACAATCACACCGACTGCCCCGGTTGCCTTTAACAGCTTTTCATCAACCAGAGACGGGTCTTCAATGGAGCAGCGCAGTCTGGTCGCGCAGCAGTCCACTGAGGTGATGTTCTTTCTTCCACCCATGCCTCTCGCGATGGCAGCGCTCCGGCTGTCGTCGCCTCCGCCTGCCCGACTGCGACTCTCTCCCTCTTTCGCCTCAGCCTTGCGGGCATTGACATCTGCCTTGGTGTAAAGCTTCGTCTCCTCGTCATCCTCCTCGCGTCCCGGAGTTTTTAAATCAAACTTTTTGATCAGGAAGCTGAAGATAAAGTAATACAGAAGGAAATACACGATACCTGCCGGGATGATGCGCATCCAGCTGGTTTTCGCGTTTCCCTGCAGCACGCCGAAGATCACCAGATCCAGCAGGCCGCCGGAAAAGGTAAGCCCCACGGCAATGTTTAAGATGTGCGCGATCATGTAAGCACTTCCCGCCAGAATGACCTGAACAGCAAACAGCATCGGCGCCACAAACAGGAACGAAAACTCGATCGGCTCCGTGATTCCGGTGAACATGCAGGCAAGCGCCGCACTGAGCAGAAGTCCGCCTGCCGCTTTCTTCTTCTCCGGCTTCGCGCAGCGGTACATTGCCAGCGCCGCTCCCGGAAGTCCGAAAATCATAAAGATGAACTCACCGGAGAAATACCGGGTTGCATCCGCGCTGAAATGCGCCACATTGGAAGATGCCAGCTGCGCAAAGAAAATATTCTGACCGCCCTGGATCAGGTTTCCGTCTACCATCATGGTGCCGCCCACCGCGGTCTGCCAGAATGGCATATAGAATACATGGTGCAGACCGAACGGGATCAGCGCACGCTTGATGATGCCGAAGATCAGCGTACCGAAGTAGCCGGTTCCCGTAACGAGTCCGCCCAGCGCGAAAATGCCGTTCTGGACTGCCGGCCAGACAAAGTACATCAGAATACCGACGCCAACATAAGTAACCGTGGAAATGATCGGCACAAAGCGGGAACCACCAAAGAAGGACAGCGCGCTTGGCAGCTCAATCTTATAATAGCGGTTGTGCAGCGCCGCCACGCCAAGTCCCACAATGATACCGCCGAATACGCCCATCTGCAGGGTCGGAATGCCACAGACGCTGGCAATGGTTCCCTCCAGCACATCCTGCGCGATGCTGCCATCCGCAAGGACTTTTCCTGATAACGAAAGCACCGCATTGATCGACGCGTGCATGACGAAAAAGGAAATCATCGCGGACAGCGCCGCTACTTCTTTCTCCGCCTTTGCCATACCAATCGCAACACCCACTGCAAAAATGATCGGCAGGTTATCAAAGATTACATTTCCCGCCTTGCTCATGATCACAAGCAGCGCATGCAGGATGGTTCCGTTTCCGAGGATTCCCTGCAGTCCGTAAGTTGCTATGGTCGTCTCGTTGGTAAAGGAACTTCCGATACCAAGCAAAAGACCTGCAACCGGAAGCACTGCGATCGGGAGCATAAAGCTGCGTCCGACTCTCTGAAGCACTCCAAAAATCTTGTCTTTCATGTTCTTTCTCCTTTTTTTCTGAGTATCCAGGTGTGTCTTTCTGACAGTTTTCACATCTCCCGAAAAATCTTCCTGCAAACGTCTTTCCATTTTACGTATTTCACCTGTGCAGAAAAGAAACCCGCTCCTATCAGCATACCCCAAAGCAGTCCGTTTCAGTCAGTTCTGTAAGGTGCTGTTTTATTTCGAGTAATGAAAAAGGCATCAACCAAAAGGACATCTCTTCGATGCCCTTTCGGTTAATGCCTGCTTTACCAGTAACACGCCCAAATCTCGATTGTGTTATTAGTATAGTATGGAATGACAGATCTGTCAACTATTTACGACGCACATCAGTGGCATCGAAATTTCCCATAACTCAGCTGCATCCGCATCCGGAATCGCCGCCGTCGCCCGGCCGCCCCGGACCTCCAGGTCCACCCGGTCTGCAGTCATCGTCCCGTCCTTCCCGGAATCCATCGCGGAATCCGGCATCATATCCTTCACGGAATCCGTTACGGAATGCTTCCCGGTTATTCCGGTTCCATCCGCAGGAACCGCCATATCCCCAGTTATTCCATCCCCAGCCGCCGCAGTTATTATTGCAGCCGCCACAGCCATTTCCACCACGTCCACAACCGTTTCCGCCGCAGCCATTGCCGCATCTTCCATTATTTCCACAACCGCAGCAGCCGCCACAATTGTTACCGCAACCATTCCAGCTACACATATCGAAATCTCCTTTTTTGCTGTTTGTACTGTATCTTATGAGCAAATGCAGACAAGGGTGACAACCCTGCTTTCCGCCATATGTCAGATTCCAATGCACCGCTGTTTCCGCTCTCACATAAGATGGTACTAGAAACTCTGGAAAGGATTAATGATCATGGATTATTCCAATAACCGATGCGGCTGTATGCAGAGACCACATCTGCCGGAACCGCCGCATAATAATACAGGGAACTCCTGCGGGTCTGTGAACCAGCGTATGGCAGGCAGTTCAGGTGGATGCACAGACAATCGTCCGACAGGCAGTTCCTGCGGATGTGCGGCCCAGCGTCCCCTGCAGCCGGATCGAGAAAATACACAAAGAGGCTGCTTAAGCGATATGTCCGCTGCCATGGCTTATGTCCCCATGCAGCGCTGGAACCAGGTGTATGATATGAGCCGCGGTCTTACCCGGGGAACCATTTTCCTGGAACTGGATCTGCCGTTTGTAATGGGGAGGTGCCGATGATGTGTGGATGCGATGACAAACTCCTGCAGGCTATATATGAAACTGGATTTGCTCTGGATGAGGCAGCTTTGTATCTGGACACTCATCCAAACTGCCCAATGGCCATGCAGTATTTTCAGAATGCTCGGCGCATGAACCGCCAGGCCATGAAAGCATATGAAGAAGTAAATGGACCACTCCAGGTTGCTGATGCCGATTCCAATAACTGGAACTGGATCAACGGCCCGTGGCCCTGGGAAGGAGGAATGCGCTGATGTGGAGATATGAAAAACGACTGCAGTATCCGGTAAAGATTTCACAGCCGAATCCGAAGATGGCGCAGTTTATCATGAGTCAGTATGGTGGGCCGGATGGCGAAATGGGCGCAGCTATGCGCTATTTATCCCAGAGATATGCCATGCCTTATGACATAGCGAAAGCTTCCCTGACCGATATCGGAACCGAG
>CAKRRJ010000092.1 GCA_934394615.1 uncultured Lachnospiraceae bacterium | reverse complement strand
TCGGTGTCCGGATCCGATGGACTCGGAACTTTCAAACCTCGCTGTGCGGCACATACTCATGTATATTAGCATGAAACTATGTAGCTGTCAATGCTATTTTTCAACTTTTTAAAACTTTTTTTGCGGCTACTCTCTCATCCAGGTGCGCGGGGAGAATAAAAGGAGCATTGGGAACAGCTCCAGGCGCCCTGCCAGCATGTCAAACATCAGGATATACTTGTTAAACGGCGTGAAGATGCCGAAGTTACAGGTCGGTCCGACTTTATTCAGGCCCGGTCCGATGTTGTTTAAGGTTGCCGCGATTGCAGTGAAGTTGGTTGTCATATCGAAGTTATCCAGGCTGATGAGCAGCAGGGATATCGCGAAGATCAGGATATAGGCAACCAGATAGGTGTTGATGGAACGCAGTACATTGTGCTCGATCGGCTTTCCTTCATATTTCAGTACTTTGACATTACGCGGATGGATCAGGGAGGAGAGCTCCTTGTTCACTGTTTTTACCGCAATGGCGATACGGGATACCTTGATTCCGCCGCCGGTACTTCCGGCACAGGCACCAATAAACATCAGGCAGACCAGAATCGTTTTGGAAAATCCGGGCCACAGGTCAAAATCTGTGGTGGAATAACCGGTCGTAGTGATGATGGAGCCAACCTGGAAGGCCGCATGCTTTAATGCCGTCAGGATATCCGGAAACATGCTGCGGATATTCCAGGTAATGAGCAGCGTACTTACCAGAATGATACCGAGATAGCCCCGCATCTCCTCACACCGGAGTGCATCCTTCGGCTTGCGGATGAGGAACAGGTAATACACGTTAAAGTTGACGCCAAACAGGATCATAAAAATGGTAAAGATCCACTGCTGCAGGGAGGTATAGTCTCCGCAGCTGCTGTTGACAATGCCAAATCCTCCGGTTCCTGCCGTACCAAAGCTCATAGCCATGGAATCGAACAGTGGCATGCCAGAAAGAAGCAGCAGGATAATCTGAACTACCGTAATGAACAGATAGATCAGATACAGGATCTTTGCTGTGGTGCGGACTCTCGGAACCAGCTTTCCGACAGAGGGTCCCGGACTCTCCGCTCTCATAATGTGAATGTTATAGCCGCCGGCTAATGGAAGTACCGCCAGGATGAAGACCAGAACGCCCATGCCGCCGATCCAGTGGGTGAAGCTTCGCCACATCAGCATGCAGCGGCTTAAGGATTCCACGTCAGAGAGTACGCTGGCTCCGGTCGTGGTAAAACCGGAGATGACCTCAAACAGCGCATCTTCTAAGAGTGGAATCTCTCCGCTTAAGAAAAATGGAAGGGCACCGAAGAAACTTAAAACAATCCAGCTTAAGGAAACAGCAACGAATCCTTCTTTTGCGTAAAACACGGTGCTTTTTAATTTTTTGTGTGCCAGAAGCCATCCGCTGATTCCGCAAAACAGCGCGGTCCCCAGAAAGTAAAAACCGCTTGGTTCCTGGTAAATAAACGCTACCATACAGGGCAGGATCATCAGAATTCCCTCAATGCCGAGGACCCAGCCCAGAAAATAAAATACAATACCAATATTCATAATTCATCCATCCCTCTTACTTTAAGACATCCTTTAAATCCTTCAGGCCGGAATGCGTGGTAACCACGATTACGGTATCTCCCGGTTCAATGGTGTCTTTACCGCGTGGGGTGATGATCTGGCCGCCGCGGTTGATGCAGGCGATCAGAAGGTTATCCTTAAAGGAAAGCTTCTCCAGCGGGATGCCAATGAGCGGCGCGTCTTTTCCAACGCGGAACTCCAGGGCCTCCGCCTTATTCTGCACGATCTTGTACAGGGTTTCCACATTGCTTCCCATGGAATTCTGCATGGCACGGACATAGCGGACAATGCCGTCTGCCGTGATCATTTTCGGGTAGATGATACTTCCGAGATTCATCTGCTGAATGATGTTCTCGAAAGCGATGCGGTTGATCTTTGTTACAAGTTTTGCTTTTGATACGCTGGCCGCATAGAGGGAAAGCATGATGTTCTCCTCATCAAAACCGGTCAGCGCGGCGAATGATTCTGTCTGGGTAATGCCCTCTTCCATTAAAAGCTGCTGGTCGGAACCATCGCCGTGGATGATCATGGCCTTTGGCAGCAGCTCGCTCAGCTCGTGACAGCGCGCCAGATCCTGCTCAATGATCTTGATCTTGATTCCGGTATCTTCCAGCATCTTTGCCAGGTAGTAAGTGATCTTACCGCCGCCTACGAGCATGGCTGTCTTAACGGTCGTGTTGGAGATGCCAACCTGGCGGAAAAATTCCGATGCCTGGGACGATGACGCTACAAAAGAGATCTTGTCCCCTTTTTGCAGACGGAACTTACCATCCGGGATAATGACATCGTTTCCGCGCTCTACCGCACAAATCAGAATGCTGCAGTGCAGGCGCGGTGCCACCTCGTAGACCTGCATGTTGTCCAGGACAGAGTTATCCGGGATAATAAACTTCATTAACTCTACCCTGCCCTTGGCAAAGGCATCGATTTTGATGACCGACGGGAATTTTAAGAGTCTGGAAATCTCAGTTGCAGCCGCAAGCTCCGGGTTGATGGCCATAGAGAGGTTTAATTCCTCCCGGATATACTGTACTTCATTCGCGTACTCTGGATTTCGGATTCTCGCGATGGTATGGCAGTTTCCGGCTTTTTTCGCGATCAGGCAGCAGAGCATATTTAACTCGTCGGAGTTCGTGGTGGCGATCAGAAGATCGGTATCTTTGATGCCAGCCTCCATCTGTACCTGATAAATAGCTCCGTTTCCTTCCACTCCCATAACATCGATATTATCCGTAACGGAACGAAGCTTGGATCCGTCCTTGTCGATAACGGTAATGTCGTGTCCCTCATTATTCAGCTGTTCGGTCAGGGTAAGTCCTACCTTACCGCAGCCCACAATGATAATCTTCATGTTGCATCCCCTTTGCTTTCCCCTCGTAATTTTGTCACGATTCTTTCTGAACCTGCGCGATCTGTTCCCAGAGAGGTCTCTTTTCTTTCTTTCGCGTCATTTCCACCAGATTAAGCGGTGTCATGTCAATGACGGTTGTTTTTACCGGATCCGGACGCACTGCCGCTCTTAAGGTATCTATGAGAAGCGTTTTATCCTCTTCGGTGTCCATATCAATAAAATCTACCATGATAATGCCAGAGAGGTTGCGCAGCCGAAGCTGGTGCGCGATCTCCTTTGCGGCCTCCAGGTTGATCAGGCGGATGGTGTCAGCGAGATTCTTTTTGCCGGAATACTTTCCAGTGTTCACGTCAATAACCACCATGGCCTCCGTGCATTCTATTATAAGATATCCGCCAGACTTTAGCCATACCCTTTTCTGACAAGATTGTTCCATCTCATGATCCAGGGAGTATAGCTTGGTCAGGCTTAAGAGCTTGTCCTCGTAAAAACGCAGCCCCGTGGTCTCGGAAATATCCGAAACTTCAAAATATTCCTGCAGGCGTGCATACAGATCCGGCTGGTCCGTTACCACTTCCTCCAGACTTCCGGAAGGACTGTTGCGCAGGCTTTTGATATAATCCGGTTCCGCCTCGTAAAGCAGGCTGTAGCAGGTGCGGTAGCGGGCATTGTTCATCACCCGCTCATACTGCTCCAGTAACGCCGAAAGCTCCCGAAGGAGCTTTGTTTCCTGACCGTATGCGTTTGTGCGGATGATGATGCCCGTATTTTTTCCCTCAAGAAGCACTTCGATCTGCGGGCGCATCTGCTCTTTCCACTCCCGGTCCTCGATTTTGGAAGAAAATCCAATAACCCGTTTTCCAGCAGTCAGAACGGCATACTTGCCGGAAAAATTCAAATTTCCAGTCAAAACCGGATCCTTGGTTTTTACGGCATCCTTTGCCACCTGCACAATGATCTCATCGCCCTCCTTGAGCTTTCCCTCATGACCGTCGGCAAACAGTGTCACTTTGTTGTCTGTGAGGCTGTAATAGCCGGTGCGGCCTTCAGAAAAGTCTACGAAAGCAGAATTTAAGTTTTTGACGATCTTTTTTACTTTTCCAATATAAATATTACCCAGGATGGATGTCGTATCTGCCAGCCCCAGCTCAATCGCAGCTTTCTCGGAGACCAGGGCAGTCAGAATACGGCTGTTCCAACGGGTGACGATCAGTTTATTCAATGTCTTCTCCAAATGAATCCAAGGTCACAAATTCGTGTTTCTCTTCTGTACCCTTATTTGCGTATACTTCCAGGCGGGTTACCATCAGGGCAAACTCGCTGAGTGCCTCACCGCGGTTTTCCGCGTAAGCGCGAAGTACCGCATCCGGCTTTAAGTTCGCCGCGCTTCCGGTCGCAATCTGTAAAAAGATGGTATGGTCCGGACGGGCTTCCATCTGGTAGATCTGCGGACGGATGTTAATTTCTTTCTCGCCTTTTTTCGTCTTTTTCAGCATCATGATCTCTTCTTTTTCCAGGAATGCCGGGATTCCGGCAAAGAACGCATCCGGATCGACCGGTTCATAACCTTCCCGGAAACGGACCTCATAATCAGCGGCTGCCACTAAAGACATGGCGTTTCCGGCATCATCCGGAAGCAGCTTATAGGCAAGCGCTTCCACGCCTGCTACCATATTTTCGTTGATGCGGCGCAGCATTTCTTTCGATGAATCGGTGCTCAGCACTTCGATGTCCACGTACTCGCCGCGGCTTTCCAGTCCCACGCCCAGCGGGGACGCAAAGGACATGATCTGATGCGGGCTGAAGCCCTCACTGTAGCGGATATCCACATCCGCCCGGCGCATGACCTTCTGGAAGTAACGCATGATATCCAGATGGCCGATGAATTTCATGGTGCCTTCCTTGGCAAATTTAATTCTTATCTTCAAAGCAGACGCCTCCTCCAAATTTTCTCGCGCCGCAGCCGGAACACTGCTGACGGCAGTTTGGAGTTACCTTCTCGCTGATGGCAGTCAGCCACTCACGCTTTAGGAACTCCTTGGTCACGCCTGCGTCAATGAAATCCCACGGGAAGATCTCATCGAGGCTGCGCTCTCTTACGGTATAGAAATCCGGGTCCACGCCGCAGGTCTCAAAGGCCTGCATCCAGGTATCGTTGTTGAAATACTCACCCCAGGAATCGAACATGGCGCCGTTCTTATATACCTCTTCCACGACAGCTGCCACTTTACGGTCACCGCGGGCCAGAACACCCTCCAGCACCGTCAGGTCTGCCTCATGGTAGTTGTATTTTAAGCTCTTGCGATTTAACATTTCTTTGAACTTATCTTTTACGATGTAAGCACGCTCCAGGAACTCTTCCTTGGTGCACATCTGCGCCCACTGGAACGGGGTAAATGGCTTCGGAACAAAGAAGGAAGAACTTGCTACGACCTGTACCTTTCCGTTGCGCTGTTCCTTCGGAATCTCATCATAATAAAGCTCTGCCACCTTCTCGGACAGCAGGGCAATGCCCTCCATATCCTCTCTGGTCTCGGTCGGAAGACCCAGCATAAAGTACAGCTTTACACGGTTCCATCCGCCGTGGAAAGCCTCTGCGGCACCCTTTAAGATAATCTCCTCCGTCAGTCCCTTGTTGATGACATCACGCATGCGCTGGGTGCCAGCCTCCGGAGCAAAGGTCAGGCTGCTCTTTTTGATATCCTGCACCTTACTCATAACATCCAGAGAGAAAGCGTCGATTCGCAGGGACGGCAGGGAAATGTTCACACCCTTGCCCTGGAACTCATCGATCAGGAAGTTTACGATCTCTTTTAAGTGGGTATAGTCACTGGAACTTAAGGAGCTTAAGGAAATCTCCTCATGTCCGGTACTCTTTAACATCTTGTAAGCATGATCCTTTAAAAATTCCAGGCTGCGTTCCCGGAGCGGACGGTAAATGTTGCCTGCCTGGCAGAAACGGCAGCCACGGATGCAGCCACGCTGAATCTCCAGAACCACACGATCCTGGGTAACTTTTAAATAAGGAACCACCGGCTTTTCCAGGTACGGAACATCGTTCATGTCCATAACCAGCTCCTTGGTGATGGTAGCCGGAATACCCTCTTTGTTTGGGGTAAAGGAGGCAATGGTGCCATCCTCATTGTAAGCCACATCATAAAATCTCGGCACATAGATGCCCGGAAGCTTAGCTGCTGCCTCCAGGAAGTCCATTCTGCTGCCGCCGTTTTTCTTGTTCTCTTTGTAAAGATTAAAGAGCGCATCGTACTGGGTTTCACCCTCGCCGATATAGAACATATCAAAAAATGTGGCCAGTGGCTCCGGATTGTACGCGCACGGACCACCGCCGATGACGATCGGGTCCTCCTCGGTACGGTCTTCCGCATGCAGCGGAATGCCGCTTAAATCCAGCACCTGCAGGATGTTGGTGTAACACATCTCATACTGTATGGTAAAGCCCAGAAAATCAAAATTCTTCACTGGATCCTGGGATTCCAGCGCAAACAGCGGGATCTGCTGCTCCCGCATCACCTTGTCGAGGTCTGTCCACGGAGAGAACAGACGCTCACACCACACATCCTCCCGCCTGTTAAACATCGCGTACAGGATCTGCATGCCCAGGTGGGACATGCCTATTTCGTAAACATCCGGGAAACACATGGCAAACCGAATGTCCACAGTGGACGGATCTTTCATGACCACGTTCATCTCATTTCCTAGATACCGGGCAGGCTGCTGCACCGATAAAAGGATTTCATCACTTAATGCTAACTTTTTCATAAAGCCTTATTTTACCTACATTTCTCACGTTTTTTGCGATGTGTCCATCGCTGCTTTTTGGTTCTTTTTAGTTCTTTTTCACTGATTTTCTCCGTAAGTGCAAAAACAAAAATTCTTGTCAAGTGGTTTTTTCTCACGGACAGTTTGCATAATATTTTTCGCTCTTACGACAAAAAAAGTTTTTTCTGAAATACGCACAATTCGGATTTTCCATCATTTTACGGATAAATCCGCTCAAAACGTACAGATCAGACCGCATTATTATACGGTATTTCCCGCGTTTCCGCAACAGATTCTTTCCGGAAACTCGTCCAATACAAAACCAGGCACCGGGAGATCTCGAATTCCGTTCCTGCTTTTTGTGCCGAGACGTTGTTTTGTCCTGCTGCCTTTTTCAAGCCCGGATATGTCTATGGGCCGTCCCGCCTGCGCAGTAACATGGAGCACCTTTTTATTATAATCCACATCCCGATAACGCAGAGCGATCAATTCGCTTACCCGGCATCCCTTCGGACTGTTACCGTCCGCTCTCTCTTATTAAAATCTGTAAAACGGAGTCCCCGGATTTCCCCATACCGAAGCCCGTGCAGCATCAGACAGATTTCGAGAAAATGGATGGTTTTCCAGCTTGCACGTAACAGTTTTTTTACCTCATCTTCTGTGTAAACCACAAAGTTTTTTAACGGCTGCTGAAATTTCCGCGGAGTAACGTTCTCCATTGGATTTTCCAGAATACGATCTGTATCTGGGACTCTGGATTCAGGCACTTCTCCGTAAAATGCCATTTCCCGTCATTTTCATCCCAAAATACAGGTGTAATGTTCTGATTTGTATTTTCCTTGTTCTTTTTATTGTCCATATGTGATTTCCTTTAGCGCAAAAATCACAAATAGCCACTATTATTATACCACAGAATGGCTATTTGTTGATACCCAGCTTGCCAATCGTCTCCTGATTCTCCTATTTGCCGGAGAGCCACATATCGAATTTTTCCTTCGGAATACGGTACATGCTTCCGACCCTTAATGCATCTCTTCCAAGTGCGATGTCTCGTAGACCGTCGACTGCCAGCAAACAAAATGTCCTTTATCATCGCGGACCGGGACTTTTTTGTAATATCCGCGCTCATGAAGCTCCTTTAACCCGCTGCGAACAGACTTTTCCTGATCTACTGCATGCTTAACGAGGTCGCCGATCGTCGTTACCCAGTTATCTGGCTTGCTAAGGAGGTAGGACATAAGTCCCTTGCTTTGTAAATGTGAACCAATAACGGTAGTTTTTTTCGTATTTTGCCTCAAAAGTCCACGTTTTTGGCGACAAAAACACCCTATTTTTTCGGTCAATAATTAAAAGACCACCGGCACACTCGATCACTTCCCCTGCAGCTATGCATTTCTGATTTTTTGACTTTCCGGACAAAAAAATAAACCTGCTGCCATCCACAGATTTCTCTGCAAACAGCAACAGGTTTCCCCTGATGCATTTATTTACTTTACCATCCGTTCAATACCATCGGTCATACGGATTCCCACGCACCT